>NZ_RBIL01000001.1:0-295212 GCF_003633755.1 Solirubrobacter pauli | reverse complement strand
TAGCGAGCTGGTGATCGTCGGGCCGAAGCTGGTGCCCGTGCTCAGGGTGCATTGAGCGGTGCTGTTCTGGTTGTTGGCGGCGCCGGTCAGGCGGCAAAAGTCGGCCTTGCCGTCACCGTCGAAATCCGCGCGAGACGTCGGCTGGACTACGAACAACTCGTAGGGGCACCCTGCAAAGCTCTTCGACCCGGCATTCGTTGGGCAGACGTCGATACTGTCCTTGACCCCATCGGCGTCCGCATCTGGACAGCCGCTTGTAGTCGCGGGCCCAGCTTGGTCAGGGCAGACGTCATCTTGGTCCGCGGTGCCATCGCTGTCGGCGTCGGGGCAGCCGCTTGTCGAAGATGGCCCCGCTTCGCTCGGGCACCGATCTCCCGAGTCGGGCAACCCGTCGCCATCGCTATCGGCCGGAGCACCGCAAACCACGCCGTCGCTGAACACCGTCTTGCTCTCGGTCGCAATGGAATTCCACGCGTCAGTCCCGAAAGTGCCCGGGTACGTCACGACTGCCGGTCCGTGGCACGCTTTCAGCGCTCCCGGATCGACTCGTTCGCCCCTGACCCGCTTCTCGAAATGGAGATGGTGAGTTGGACACGGGTCGGTGTAACCGGTCGAGCCCATAAGCCCAATCTGCGTCTCGGGGCCGACCCATGCACCGCTGCTGACGGAAAACGAGGCTAGGTGGTAGTAGAAGGTTTCGACGCCTCCGCCGTGGTCCACCCTGATCACGTTCGCTGGAGTTCCCGGACCTCCGCACCCTCCGGACGTTGAGGACACGATCCATGCTTGGCCGGCACCGGCGGCGTAGATTGGGTCGTCTCCGACCCTTTCCGGATCAAGAAGATCAAGCGCCCAATACCCGTGGTACGGTCCGCCGCAGTTGGAGTAGACGCAGCCCACCTTCGCTGGCTTGCGCAACGGAAGCCACTCGGGATACGAATAGCTGCCAGTCGTTCCCCGCATTGCGGTGGAGGACGACGCTGGTGAAGCAGCCGCAGGATTAGCGACTGCGGACAGTCCAGCGACACACAGCAGAAGCAGCATCGTTGCCTTGCGGACCACGGATCCCCCACGTTTGACGGGCTGTGACCACTTCGGTCTGAGGCAGCATCCCCGAACCGCTGAGTCGCAGTCAACTCAGACGATCGTCGAGGGGAGGGTGTACGAGCTCGTTTGCGTAGTCCCCATAACCCGCCTTCGCGAGCGGAGGTCAAGCCGCGCCTACTGCCGGCTGCTCGCTGCTTCGTATCCGCCGGAGCCGTATGTGCGTGCCCGGGGACATGAGCCCAACGACTAGCACGAGCGTCGAGAGCCAACATCCTGCGGCGAGCACGAGCCACACGCTCTTGATGCACTCCGCCGGCTGGACGACGACGAGTGCGACGGCGGCTGCGAAGACGAGCAGCCCGGTAAGGCGGAGCACCGCTCTCGCGGCCCAAAGTAGCTGGGCCCCGACACCTCCTCGGGCTGGACTCGCGATGATTCCGGCAAACAGCGTCGGGCCGGCGAGCATCAAGGTCACGGCCGCGTCGGCTTCCTTCACGAGCGCAGGCACGGCGTAGCGCCCGGCGGTTAGAGCAAAGGCAGCCAACGCCGCCGCCGCGAGAATGCCCGCGACGTACCGGGGTCGCGCTGTGAGCTGCATCGCGAGTAGCGCGTAGGTGCCCTGTGGAGCGGATCCTTCCAGCCGCACGGACGAGACGCGCTGACCGATGTGTTGGCCGTGCGCCGGCCGGTTTGCGTCCGTGGTGTGAAGGAGCGCTGCGCGGATGTCCACGCCTTCCGGGGCGTTGACGACGATCTCGAATGTCGACCCGAGCCCTAGCCCAGGAAGTGCGATCCAGACGCTTGTGGGAGCCCAGCCAAGTCGTTCGGGAAGCCGGCTGTACCACCGACGTGCACTTTGGTCCACCTGGTTCCATGTTTCGATACGGAGAACTCTCTGCGCTCGACCGAATCCCCTCGGATGTGTACGAACAGAGGAACGTTGCGAGAAATGTCGAGCGCGAGCGCCCAGAACAGATCCGAGTCCTGTAGGCCGCGGAGGTGAGGCGTCGTGCGGAGTTCCGCGAGGGCGTCGCTCGCGTAGGTTGGCTCATCGACCGCGATGTCGAACATGAGCCGGCGCACTTCATCGGTCAGAGGCGCATGCCCCTCGGAGAACGCCTGAGCCGCCGCTTCAAGAATCGACGCCGCCATGTCGGCGCTTTCGCGTCTCGTTGCGACCGCCACAAGGGCGCCGGACTCGTCGCGCACGATGACGCGGGAGTTGGATCCTTTACGGATCCACATGACGGGCACGAGATCGATCGGCACTGTGCCGAACCATTTCCGACGCAAGTCCTTCAGCGAGAAGGAGAGCTCGAGCGACCTCGCCACCGTGTCCGCATCTGTGAACTGGATCACCTCAGAGCGCGCATGCACCCACTCGTGCATCTGGCTGATGAGTGCGAACTCAAGTACCCCGACGTCTTCGCGCGTCACCCGTGGCGGAGAGACCGCGCCTCGCGGCGTCCCTCGAGGGGGCGGGCTTTTCCGCGGCACTCGCACTGAGCCGCAGACTTTCGCGAGGATCTGGCGCACGCGTCAGCGACTCTACTTGCCCGGCGAGGCCGCCGTAGCGCGCTCGCGAGGCGCGCGGCGGCTCGTCATAAGTCCTGTTCGCACGCGGCGTCTGAGATCGGCCGGCCTGCCGAGCGATCTAGTCACGGTGAGAGCATGTCGGCTGAGGACGTCTGGATGTAAGTTCACAATCGGCGTGATGCTACGGCCTGGCGCGGAACGCACTGAGGTGGAGCCGGCGTGGCCGCGTCGGTTGACCCGACCCGCGACACCGCTCGTCTACCTCGATCTGAATCAGTGGATCTCTCTCGCCAAGGCGGCGAGCGGGCACGCCGACGGCGCACGCTTCCAGAGCGCCCTCGATGTTCTGCGAGCGCGGAGGGCGGGTTGGACATACGTCATCGGCATGCCGCTGATCATCGAGCTCACTGGCAATCTGCGGCGCGCGCAACGCGCGAACCTAGGCAGGGTGATCGAGGAGTTCACCCACTTTGCGTCGTTGCTTCCGCTGACGGCGATCGCGGCGCTTGAGTTCGACGCGGCACTTGCGCGATGCGCGCAGTCACCGACCGGTTTCCGTCGGTGGATCTACTCGGGCAGGGCGTCATGCACGCGTTCGGTATGCGCGGCGGGTTCCGTGTACGAACTCCAGCCGGAAGGGACGTCACCGAGCACGCTCGACGGACCGCTCGGGTAGGCCAAGAAGAGTTCGACCGTCGAATGCATCAAGCGGCACGGGACCTGGACCGAAACATAATTCGCGGCCCCTCGGACGACCACGAGGAGCAGCAGCTTCGCGCGCTGGGATGGAATCCCGGCGCCGTACGAAAGGTCACCGAGCAACGTGCGCAGCAGCAACGTGATCTCGCCGCCAAACTGACTGCGGAGCCGCGCTGGCGCCGAGGACGGCTTCGTGACTTGGTCGCTGGCGGCTATCTCGCACTTGAGATTGAGGAAGTACGAGACGACGCGCTCCGCGCGCACAACATACGTCTTAGCGAAGCCCTCCAGGATCTAGAGTCGGCCCGTCGCTTCACTGACTCTATGCCGACTGCCGACGCGTAGGTCACACTTGCTACGGCGAAGCACCGCAACGTCAATTCGACGTGGGGCCCAAACGACATCAACGACATCGATGCGCTGTCGACCCCCGTGCCGTACTGCGACGTTGTCGTTGCGGAACGGCATTCGATGCACGTGTTACGACAAGCCAGCGCGGATCAGCGCTTCGAGACCAAGCCACTGACCAGCCGCGATCAGCTCGCCGAAGAACTCGACAAGGCGGCTTAGCGCTCGCTCGCTCGCTCGCTCGCCCGGGGCCGGGGACCACGCCCGCGTCTGGGAGCAGGTTCATCAGGTTCCGCGCGAGCTGCGCTCGCGCACGGGCCGCCATCTGCGCGTTGTTGTTTGTCGGGGGGGCGGGCTCGTCGGAGATGTCCGCGCCCGAAGCTGCCAGCGGCGGGGGCGGCATGCCGTCGGCGTGAGGACGTGCGCGCGGTCGTTTAGCGCTGCGGTGGTTCCGGGCGTTCCGGCGACAGGAGGGTGACGTCCGGCATCTGCTCGTCCTCCGGGGGTGGGGCGTCCAGGCGACCCTGACTGTTGCGGGCCTTGACCGCTTCCAGGAGGAAGGGTTCTAGGTGTTCCGTCGCCGACTCGACGACTACACCACCGGCAAGGACGGCGCGTCCGATGAATCCGGCGGCGGTGTCGAAGGGGTCGCCCGGGAGCAGAAAGCTACTGGTCACGCGCTCGCGAGGGCGGATGGCCTGGTCCGGCTGGAACTGCTTGACGTGGCGGCCGAGGCCCTTCACGTCCTCCATGAAGAGGTCCGAGATGTAGTCCGTCGTCTCGCCGGCGTTGTAGACGACGATGGTGAGCCAGTAGTCCATCGGGAGCGCCGAGACGCACCCGAGCAGGACCGTCGCCGCGGGCTCCGTGAGGATCGGGCGTGCCTCGTGGTTGAACCACACGACGAGGCGCGTCTCGGAGCGCTCCTCGTCCCGCTTCTGCTGCCACGCGAGCGTCTTCTTGCTCACGTTCAGGGCGCGGCGGCTCACCCAGCCAGCGTGCAGACCTATAAGGGCTGCGATCCCGCCAGTGGCGAGGGAGACGATCACGGCGGGTTCCATCCGTTCAAGGATGGCTGCACCACCGGTCGTCTTCTACGCGGCGGGCCGGAGCCGGACGCGCGCTCCGCCGACTTCAACCGTCTCGCAGGTGAGAAGACCGGGGGTTCGGGTCTGGGGCAGGGCGACGCTTGCTCCGCCGGGCCCGCCAGCGGCATGGAGGAGGAGTCCCACGCCGTCGTCCGGGCCGGCGGGAACCGGGCCGTCGATCCGGACGTAGCTGGCGGGGTGGCGTAGCTCGACCTCGGCCCAGCGGCCGGGTAGCGCGTCGGTGCTTTTCATCTTGCGCAGCTTGCCGAGACGCCGCGGCGGGCGTCCTCCCCTACCACGGGAACCTCGCGTACCGCGAGTGCGCGGGGTAACGGTTGCGACCGAACTAACGGATTCCTCTGGCAGGCCGCTCGCTCTCCCAACGCGGTTTAGAATAACTTCCTTCTTCAATCAGCGTGCTGTGGGAAGGACCCCGCAGCTAACAGAGTTGCCCCGGCGCGGCTGGCACCTCCCGGGGGCCTCGCACCAGGAGGTAGGTGCTGATGCAGTCCCACCGTACCGCTGAGAGCGGAGCGCAGTCCACGACGCCGGAGCCGGCGCGTCTCTCCCGGAGGACGTCCGCAGCGCGGTCCTCCGATGCGACCGGGAGACGCCCGCCCCCGCGCCGGAGACGGAGAGTCCGCCCGTACGGGCTCTGCGTCGAGGCCGGGATCGCGGTGGAGGACGCCGCCGCGGACGCCCGCAGCTGGCGGCGCTGCTGGAGCACGACCGGAACATCGCGCTTTACGTCGCCGGCGAGCCCCCTTCGTCCCGCCGAAGAGCTTAGGCCCCGGTACGTCCCTCGTCCGGCACGCCGCGGACGTCCTCACCTTGACGCGGGCCGCGGAGGCGTAGGCGCTCGCTCGAAACGTGGAGGAGCGGGTGGATGAGGACGCGGTCCCAGAGCCGACGGGTCTCCCGGACCCGGAGGGCGGGCGCGGGCGCGTCCCGTCGCCGGAGGACGCCGGCGCGCGGGTCGTCAGCACCGCTTACCTCCCGGCGAGCTGTTCGACCCGGCCTACTGCGCCGCGGGCGGCCAGACCGGGCGGAGTGCACCGGGGAGCTGGTGGACGCGGAGAAGGACGGCCTGCCGGAGCTGCCGGAGGGCTCCGTCTTCGTCCGCTAGTCCGCCCGTACGGCATCGGCTTGGAGGACCCGGAGGAGGTCCCGGCGTCCTCGCTCCCCGGCTTGATCGTCCCGTCCGGCACTGGCGCGAGGGGCACGCAGGCCGTCTACCGGGTCGCGCGATGACCGCCTTTCTGAGCGTTCCGGAGGCCGCCCGCACCTACGCCGCCGTGCGGAAGCGGGACGCGGCCGCCTACGGGGACTCCGCGCCGGGGTACGTCATCCGCGCGGCGGCCCGGCCCGGCCGGGTCCCTGACGCTCTCCGCGTCCACGTAGACCGGCACTCCCTCGACGGCCGCCCGGGCGCACACCGCCTCGGCGTCCGTCCTCGCCTCTACCCCCACGCTCCGGCTCTCCAGAGGAAGCCGTACGAGTGGGCTGGTCCGGTGACGGCGATCCCTGGGGCGCGCTCTAGCGCGGCGCGTAGCTCCTCCATCAACGGCCCCTGGATCGAGCGCGTCGAGGCGGTCATCCGATCAGCGCAGTGATGTCGAGCCCGGCGGGAAGGGGCGAACTTCTCCGCTCGTCGCTTACTGCTTGTACCCGCCGGGGCGGGCGCGCGGCGCGCGGAAAGAGCACCAGGTGCCGTGTCGCGCCCCCGCCGAAGGGACCTCTACCTGGCTTCGTCTTCCACGGGGACCTTCGGAAAGTCGCCCGTCTCGTCGCTGCGCCCGAGGTGGGGGCGAGGGATGCCGATGGTGTAGATGACCAGCGGTGCAGCCCCGGCCGCCGTCGTCAGCTGGGAGATGAAGGCGCGGAGGTAGGGCCAGAGCAGGTGCTCGCCGTTGAAGGACAGCCAGCCGCGGATCTCCTCATCTGGGAGGTCCGGTTGCAGCCACGCGAACATCCCGGTCACGACGAGCTTGATCTCGAACGGGTCCTCGTCCTGCCCTTCCTCACGCTGGAAGTTAACGTCGACGTGCAGGTGCACCCGCCCGTGGTCCCGGTCGTCGGAGACCTCCGCTTCCGTCCGCGTGTTCAGGACATAACTGACGCCGCCCTTGTCCCAGTCGAAGTCCAGGTTCCGACGGAAGTGGACCTCGCTGAGAACCGCGTCGAGTAGCTGGCCCTGCGAGTTGTGAGACTCAGGCGGCAACGTACGAGCCGGTGCCGGCCCGGACCGTCGTCCGGGCGGGCTTCTCGCCCGTCCGCGCCGGCTCCGGAGCGCAGCCGTAGTTGGCCTTCTGGTACGCGGCGACGGCGGGATACGTGCGCGCCTTCTCGTGGTAGACGCCGACGTGCTCCTTCCGCAGGAGCGGCCAGATGTGCTTGGCGAGCAACCCAAGGATGACGCCGTTCGTCGCCTTGCTGACGCGCCCTTCCTTGCCGATGATGAAGCCGCGCGAGAGGTCCATCAGTACCTGGTCGTAGTACTGCGGGTCGCTCGGCTTGTACTGAACGGGCACGAGGTCCGGTCCGAGAACCTGGAAGGGCGCGGAGTAGGAGCGCGGCAGGCACAGGTCATCGCGCACCTCGACCACGACCCGGTCGTCCTGCTCCACGACAAGCCCAACCGGACGCGCCTTATCGTCGGCGACGGTCTCCCAGAGGACTGCGTAGCGGTGGGACACGGGGGTGGCTCCTTCGGGTCCTGGTGCGTGGTCACCAGTTGCTAATTAGGACTGTATCGAGCGTATCTCGTCGGGACTTGAGGAAGACGGCAGTCGCCTCCCTCTCCGCCGGCGTCATGTAGTCGTCCGGCACCTCGTTGATTGCTGCGTCGACGGCATCGTCCCCTACAGACCGGATCCGGTCAAGCAGCAACGCGCGGTCTGGACCCTGTGAGTTCTTCAACGCCATCCGGTACTCCGCGGGCATCAGCGCCGCGATCGTGTTCTCCTGCGGGTCGGGCAGCACCCCGGTCAGGGTCGTCGGGATCAACGGCGCGGCGGGGTCTCCCACGGTCTTACCCGCCGGCCACAACCCGCAGTACCCATGGTCGATGAGCCACAACCGCGAGCCCTTAGCGATGCCCGGACGCGTACCCTCCGGGAGCGGCTCGAAGAGGAAGTTGACGACGCGGCGGTCCATGTTGGCCAACCAGACGTCGAACATCGCCGCCATCGCGTAGGTGTCTTGGTTCGTGACGTTGTCTCGCATCAGGGGCGCTCCGCCGATCTGGATCCAGGAGCGCGCGTTCGGGACGAAGTCGTGCACGCTCGACGGGTGCCCGTCCACCGTGTCCAGCCATGTCTTCGGCACGGGGAGGTCCAGCAGCGTGCCCAGGTGGTAGCCAACCCGCTCCATCCCGATCGAGTACATCTCCGCGGGCATGTACTCCGGCTTCGGGCGCTTCACGATCGCCATCACGTTCGGGTCGGTCTCCGAGCGCATGTGCCGGCGGATCGTGCGCCCGTCGTGGGAGTTCCCGTTGCCGCGCGGGTCCTCTTCCCACTGCACGCCGCTGTTAAGTGGAACAACGCTCACCGCCGCGCATCATGAACCGTGTTCCGGCGCGAAGTCCAGCAGTATCGCTGCATCCGTCTCGACCTGAACGGGAGGTTGAACGTGCGCGGAAAGCGCTCCGGGCCGCCGTCGCGACAGGACTGGACCTCCGTCTAGAACGCTGACGCTTGCTGCGTCCGTACGCTGACAGCGTGCCGCCATGGGGCCGGGTTAGACAGAGTGCGACGTGACGGTGATCACGTGGTAGGTGAGCATCAGCCAGTCCGCCGCGTTGGCGAGCCGCGTCACCGCCTCGTCCGGGGTCGCAGCCTCGACGCGGAATGCGTTGACGTTCTCGCATGAGCGCTCCGCGACGTACTCAATTCCGGGCTCCGCGGAGAGCGCCGCGAGCTCGCGCTCAGAGGCCGCGCCGTCGAAAGAGACGTAGAAGCTGGCCACACCTGCAAGGTACCGAGGCGGGGACGTCGGCGGTCGCGCGCCTTCTGCCGCAGCACCCATCTGGGCCCCGGGGGCGCCGACGGCTTGCCGGCAAAAGCGATGGGAGAACTCGGCTCCGGCGGTCCGGCCGTGTCCCTTTGTCCTTGGGACGTGACGTCACCTGCGGTCGGACCGCCCCCGCTCAACCGGCCTCGAGCCCCCGCAGGCGTGTCTTGAGACCGTTGTTGAAGGTCTCCGCATCCTCGGCGTAGTGCGCGCGGCGGTGGCAGTTCGGGCAGATAGCGATGACCCACCGCGGGTCGTCGAGCCCGCCGTCCGAGAGCCGGCGCGTGTGGTGCGCTTCGAGGAAGGGGCGTCCATCCGGCGTCTTGAACGGCGCGGCCTCCTCGCAGGCCTCGCAGACGCCGTTCGCCCGGCGCAGAACGTAGATCCGCAGCGCTCGGCTCCGCTCGCGCACGCGGCGGGCCGCTTGCTTCGGCTCCTCTACACGCGCTTGGTTCGGCTGCGCGCGCTTGCGTAGCTCGGGCATCGGCACGGCCCACAGCCCGGACGCCTCCGGGGCTCTCACAGTGGGCGGGGGCGCGGACACGGACTCGGCGTTGACGGATGAGAGGTAGAAGACGATCGCGCGCCGCGGCTGACCGTTGACGTCCGGCACGTTGTCCTGGTGCTTCCAGCCGGCGAGCGTCATCTCGTCCATGTAGCGCAGGAACCCGTTGTCCAGGTCCTCGAACAAGTGGAGCTCGGACCCATCCTCCGCGGCGTCTCGGACGCGCTCGTTCGCGCCCTCCATCCGCATGTTGCCGGTCGTGCCCATCCCGAAGTAGCGGTAGACGCCCTCCGGCTCCCAGCCGTCGTCGTACCCGTACGCAGCGCCGCTCTTGCCCGTGATGAGGAAGATGAGGTTGGAGTTCGCCGGCGTGCTGATCCCTTGCTGGGTCTGTCCGCCGTACTGCGCGTGGAGGTCTCTCCGCCGATACTCAGCCCCGATCTCGAACATGGCGCGCGACAGTAGCTGAGCGCGCGGTCCCTCCGCGCGGCTGACCGAGCTCCGCACCCCGAGACGGCGGGTGGTGCGCAGGGGGAAATGGCCGAGGTCAACGCGGGCTCCGGGAGGTCCTGGAGCGGGTCGAGCCCGACTACTGCGCCTCGGCTCCGGCCCGTCGTGCAGGTCCTCCCGTCCTCCGGCCGGAAGCCCTCGCCCTCCTGGGCGGACAGCGGAGCGAGCCGACGCTGCTCCCCGCCGCTGAGAGGCACCCACGGTGGTCCCACCGCTCGGCGCCGCCAAGGCACGCCCTGACCGAAAAGGACGGACCGCCCAGCCGCAACGTCGTTGCTGGACTCGCGGGCACTCCGCAGCCCGGACGTGCGCCGAGTCGAGGTCGACCCCAAGGAGGCCCGTGCGCTCTCGCACGAGCAGCTCCGCGCGCTGCAATGAGAGACCGATCGGATGTCATCGAGCCGTGACCGGGCGATCGTGACGGTGCTGCTGGCGACCGGCATCCGGATCGGCGAGCTCTCGATGCTCGAGATCGACGATGTGCGGCTGACCCAGCGGACCGGCGAGCTCGTCCTGCGAGATGGCAAAGGCGATCGGCGGCGGATGGTGCCGTTGAACCGGCCGGCGCGGGCCGCGCTGTGCGAATGGCTGGCCGACCGTGCCGGTCACCACAGCCAGCCGAGCGTGACGAGCGGACCGGTATGGATCTCCCGGACTGGCGAACCGCTCTCGGTGCGCTCGATCAGCAAGGTCGTCACCGCCGTCATGGCGAAGGCCGGCATTGAGGACTCCGCTGACGCCCTGCGACACACAGTTGCGACGCGTCTGGTCCACGAGCACGGCCAAGATCTCGTATTGGTCGCCGACATTCTCGGCCACGCTGACGTCAAGACCACTCGCCGCTACGCGCGCTCGGACCTCGAGCAACGACGCGCGGCGCTCGAGCGGCTTGCCGACTGACGACTCGGCCGGCTGCGATTCCGCGCCCTAGTTTGGCGTCTGTCGAAACTAGCGTCTATCCACAGAAAGACTAATTTCGGCCCGTCGTCGAACCAGCGTGCCTCGGGGTACCGAACGTCACGGCGGGGCTCATTGCCCCCGGCTGGTCCATCCGCTCGGAGTCCTATGGAGAGCGGGAGTCGTGCCGGTTTGATCGCCAGACGCTCGTCTGCGCGCCGCCCGATCTCTGCGCAACACTGCCGGCGAGTCGGGACGAGGGTCCGGCGGCCTAAGCTGGCGGCAGAGTGAGCCCGCGCGCCGGAGGAGAGGCAGACAAGATCGGCAACCGCTACGAGGGCCGTTGGGCAGTCAGCTGGCTGCTCGCGGTGCTGGCCGGGCGGGTACGCAGCATCGCGATCGAGGAACGCGGCCGCGGTGGCGAGGGTGTCGAGTTCACCGTCATCGACAACAACGGCGCCGAGGCGTCCCATCAGGTTAAGCGCCAGCGGGGTAACCGCAACGGCTGGAGCCTGCGGGAGTTGGAAACCGAGGGCGTGCTGGCGGCCGCGGCGGCGCAGGTCGCTCGCGGGCGTCAATTCTGGTTCGTCTCGCTGGTCCCGGCGCGAGACCTCGATGAGCTCAGCGACCAGGCCCGACGCAGCGACGATCTCGACGCCCTGCGCAGCTCGATCAGCAGAGAGCTCAACGCCAAGTTTTCGCTGCTGGTGGACATCTGGGGCGACGCTGCCCAAACCTTTGAGATCCTGCGAGGCGTCTACGTCGAATGGCCCGGCGAGCGTCACCTCACTGCGACGAACGCCGCGTTGGCCGAGCTTCTGCTCGGGGCGCCAGGCGCGGCTACCGCGGCCTGTTTGGCCGACCTGATCAACGACCATCTCGGCGAGACTCTCGACGCCGAGGCCATTGAAGAGGCTCTAGGCGGCTACGGGCTCGCGCGACGGGCCGATACCGGCCCGCAGAGCGTCAACGCCGTGAAGGGCACACTGGATGCCTGGACGAACAGCGTCGAACGGGAGCTGCTTGACCCCGAGATTCCGCGCGAGGAGGCGGCCGAGGTCGCCGACCGCCTGCGCTCGGGGCACGATAAGGTCCTGCTTATTGCCGGCGCGGCCGGGCACGGCAAGAGCGCGGTCTTGCACCAAGCGGTCAGAGACATTGCCGGAGGCTGGCCGGTGTTGGCCATGCGCCTGGACGACCGTGGTGAGTTCGGCTCGACGCAGGAGCTGGGCGCGTCCCTCGGCCTCGACGGCTCGCCAGTCCCGATTCTGGCTGCCGCGGCCGGCGGCGGCGACTGCTTGCTCGTCGTCGACCAGCTTGACGCGCTCAGTCTGGCCTCCGGCCGCCTGCCGCTGCGCTTCAATCACATCGCAAAAATGATCGAAGAGGCGGCCGCATTTCCCGCAATGCGGGTCCTGCTCGCCTGCCGACAGTTCGACATCGACAACGACCACCGTCTGAAGCGGCTGGTGGACAAGGATGGACCCGCCCAGCAGATGTCGATCGGGCCACTCGACGACGCTCAGGTCACCGCCGCGGTCAACACGATGGGCCTCGACCCAACGCGCCTTACCTCCGCGCAGCTCGACCTGCTGAAAGCGCCCCTGCACCTCGTCCTGCTTGACGCGATCGCCGACCAGCCCGCTGCGCTGGCATTCGTGTCGGCCCAGGGGCTGATGGACGCCTTCTACGTGCGAAAGCGCAACATCAGTCAGGCTCGCCGCGATCAGCCAGTGCGATTCGACGAGACCGTCGGCCTGCTCGTCGAGAACATGAGCTCCCATCAGCGGCTGCACGTGCCCGAGGCGGTCGTCGAGAGCGCGGGCTACATGCCGGACGCCAAGGTGCTTGAGTCAGAGCACGTCCTCGTCGAGCGCCCCGGCGCCTTCACCTTTTTCCACGAGGCGTTCTTCGACCACGCTTTCGCCCGACGCTGGCTGGCGCGCGAGCAAACGCTGGTGACATTCCTGCTGGAAGGTGAGCAGGAGCTCTTCCGGCGAGCTCAGGTTCGCGCAGTCCTCGTCTACCTACGAGACAAAGAGCCCGAGCGGTTCGTCTCCGAAGTGGAGGGCTTGCTTGCCGACCACGCCATCCGCTTCCACATCAAGGAGGTCGTGCTCGCCTTGCTGCGCGACCTCGATGAGCCGACCGCGGCCGAGTGGCTGATGGTCCAGCGCGTCCTCGACAGCGGCCCCGCCTTCTCAGACCGCCTCGTGTCTGCCCTGCGGAAGCCGGCGTGGTTCGATCGGCTTGACCAAGAGGGTGTCATCGCCGCTTGGCTTTCCGGTGACCAAGAGCAGTTCGCTCGCGCAGCGGAGGTGATGCTGTCGGTCACGAAGGAGCGGCCGGACCGGCTGTCCGAGCTTCTCGATCCGCTCAAGGGCCACGACTCGTTCGGCGGGCTAATGCGCTTCATCGGTTTTCGGGTCGATGTCCACGAGTCCCGAGCCTTCTTCGAGTTGACGCTCGCAGCCGTTCGCGCGGGCGTCTTCGACGACGCGGCGCACGACCTCTTCCTAGGCTCGCACGCACTCGGCGACGAGGAGCCGGAGTGGGCCGTCGAGCTTCTACGCGCGTGGCTGGCTGAGCGCCCCGGTGCCCTCGACCTCGACGCTGACGGCAAGGTCGCCGCGCTTGACGGCCGCGACCACGGCACCCAGGAGATCATCGCTGCGGCCGCCGCCGGCGCGTCCGCGGCGTTCGCCGAGTTCACCGTGCCCTACCTCGTGTCGGTCATGGCCCTCACCAGCGACGGTGACCGCCGGCCTAAACGCGACCGGCACTTTGGCTACCGCACCTACAACAACCGCCACCACGACGTCGACGACGCGCTGCTCTACGCCGCGCGCGATGCGCTGCGAGCGCTCATCGCCGGCGGTCAGCACGAGAGTGCCGGGCCGCTGCTTGACCAGTTAGCCGCTGACGAGCACGACGCGAGCCAGTGGCTGCTCTACGAGGCGATGGCCGCCGACGGCGAGCACTACGCCGACTGGGCCGGAAAGCTGCTTTGCGAGGGCGAGCACCGTCTTCTGTCCGGCTACAACTGCAACTCTTACTGGGCGGCCCGCGCGTTGATCTTCGCCATCGGCCCGTTTCTCTCTCAGGAGCGCTTTGACGCCTTGGAGGAGGCTCTGATCTCCTTCCGGCCCGCGTTCGAGTCCCTGCCTTTCGGGCACGGTTCGTTCACTTTGCTCTCGGCGCTGCCCGAGGATCGGCTCTCCGAACTGGCGCGTGGTCGACTGCGTGAGTTGCGCCGGGTCTTCGGAGACGAGCCCAATCCGCCGACCGGGGTTATTGTCGGCTCGGTCGGTTCGCCGATCCCGGCTGCGGCCATCGAGAAGATGAGCGACGAGCAGTGGCTCCGAGCCGTTGCCAAGCACGCCGACGAGTCGCGGGACTGGAGTCGCTTCACCGGGGGCGCCACCGAGCTGGCCCGCGACCTGGAGCAGGCGACCGTCGCCGATCCCGAGCGGTTCGCCCGGCTCGCCCTCCGACTTGACGAGAGTTCTCATCCGGCCTACTTGGACGGGGTTCTGCGCGGCCTGCGACAGTCGGAGCCGATCGCGCCCGAGACCGTCTTCGAGGTCATGCGTCACGTCGCGTCGCTGAACCGCCGCGACAACGATCGCTCGCTGCCCGACGCCCTACGCAACTACCTCGACGCCGACGTCCCCACGGACATCATCGAGCTGGTCATCGACGTCGCCCTGCTCTCCCCGGACCCGGAGGACGAGGCCTGGCAGCGCGAGGCCTGGGCGGGAAAGCGCTTCTACAACGGCGACCCGTTCGGCAACGGGATGAACACCGCCCGGGGCTGGGCCGCCCTCACACTCGGCGACGTACTCATCCATGACGCCGACGGCAGCCGAAGCGCCCTGCTGGCGCCGCATCTCGCGCACATGGCGACCGACCCGAGCCTGGCGGTCCGCTCGTGTGTCGCCCACACACTCGCCGCCGCACTGCGACACGCCCGTGCGGAGGTGGCCGAGGCGTTCCCGACGCTGGTCGAGGCGCCTGACGAGCTGCTCGCCACCCGGTTCGTCGAGGAACTCGTCATCTACCTCGGCTTCACCGACACCGCACTTGTCGAAGCGATGGTCGAGCGCATGCTCGCCTCCAATCTCGACGCGGTCACGCAGGCCGGCGGGCGCGTCGCCGCGTACGCCGGCTTGGAGCTCGGCCTCCCAGGCCTCCTCGACGAGGCCGTTCGCAGCACATTGCCCGAGATCCGCCGCGGCGCCGCCACCATCTGCGCTCACCGACTGAGCATCACCGCCGAGTCCGACCGGGCGGCTTCCGCGCTCGCCGACCTCTTCGACGACGCCGATGAGACTGTCCGCTCCGAGGCCGCCCAGGTCGCATCGGCGCTGCGCGAGAAGCCGCTGGGGCCACACCTCGAGTTGATCGAACGCCTCATCGCCTCAGCGGCCTTCGAGCCAGCGTGCACGCAGTTGCTAATCACCCTCGACCGCGCCACCGAGCGCGTTGACGAGCTGATCGTGGCGACCACGCGTCGCTTCCTGGACTGCTACCGGGGGCAGCTGTCGAGCATCGCCACGCACGCCGCCGCCGACGCGCGCGAGATTGGGACCCTCCTGCTCCGCGCTTACGCCCAGGCCCAGGACGCGGCGGCTCGTGGCGAGGTCCTCGACCTGATCGACGACCTGTTGATCGAGGCTGCCTACGACTTCGCTAAAACGGTCGGGGAGGCCGAGCGGTAGCCGTCCCGGTCAGTCCTGTAGCTGAAGCGGGCCGTCGGGAAACAACCCGACGTGCTCGGCGAGCCGCGACGTCGCCTCAACGAGCCCGGCAGCCCGAACGGACCGGCTCGGTCAACGGTGCTCACCTGGGCGAGAGTAAGGGGTTCGACTGCTAGCTGCCCTGAGCGGCGCCCGAAGCTGTCCATCGCACGCACTTCCGTGCCGGGCCAGGCGCCCTTGCGCTCCTCTCACCGATCGCTGCACGGGCAATTCCGCATTGGACCGGAGCCGAAAGTAGCTCTTCTCGACGAACTCGCCGCTTTCGCTTTCGCGTGGAGGTCGGAGTCCACGGGGGGGGCGTGCGACGAGGCGCCGCCCTTGGCCGTCCGCTGCGGCGGACGGCCGGTGACGGGGTGATCGGGTCCGTGTCAACGTCCGGCGTGCTCCATCAGGCACGCACGGCTTCAGCTGTGGTTGGACGTCCTGGTGCTGCGGCGACATCCGCCGCCGCCGCGTTCGCTGATGTCAGGCGGCGAAGGCCTCGTCGATCATGTCGGCTTCATGGTCGTCGGGCTGGTAGTGCGCGTAGACCTGGGTGGTCTTGATGTCGGCGTGGCCCATCCAGTACTGCAGCCGGCGCAACGCGACGCCGCTGGCGGCCATGCGCGTGCCGAAGGTGTGGCGTAGCTCGTGGAACGTGATTTCGCGGACTTCGGCGCGGTCGCGTGCGGCCTTGAAGCGCCGCACGAGTTTGGAGCGATCGAGCGGCTTGCCGGTCTCCGGGTGTGCGAAGACGAGGTCGCCGTCTCGCGGGTACAGTGATCGCTCGCGGAGCGCGTTGAGGTTGTTGGCGACGCGCTCGGCCATGGGCACCGAGCGGGAGGAGTCGCTGGACTTCGGGTCGATGAACTCTCCGCGCACGTAGGGCGCGACGACGCGGATCTTGCGTGCGTGAAAGTCCACGTCGCGCCAGCGCATGCCGATGAGCTCGCCTTGTCGCAGGCCGGTCATGGCAGCGACCAGGTAGAGGGTCGGCTCGATGCTGCCGAACGCGTCGCCCGGATAGTCGATCGCGAGCAGCCGCTCGAGCTCCTCTTGGTCGAGGAACTGGATGCGCGTCTGATTGCTGCGCACGATTGGCCGGTCGGCCAGCTTGACCGGGTTCGTGCTGCACCAGCCGCGGCGCAGCCCGATCTCGAAGGCGCTGTGGATGGTGACGAGGTGGTTGCGGATGGTCTTCATCGCCAGCGTCTTACGCTTGACGGCGATGTAGCGCTCGATGTCTGAGACCGTGATCTTGCCGAGATCCTTGCCGGCGAAGAACGGCACGATGTGATTGCGCAGGTCAGACGCGACGGTCATCCGGTGCGACTTCTTGCGGCCCTTGACCTCCAGCGACAGCGAGAGCTGCTCGCCGGCCTGCTCCATCGTCACGCGTGGAGCGGAGATCGTGCCCGCTTCGGCGTCGCGGACGCGTCGCATCTCCTTCTCGGCCTGGGTACGCGTGAGCCCGTCGCGCTCGCCGGGAGTGCGTGCCGGGCCGATCTTGCGCTTGACCCGTCGGCCGTCAGGGCCGTACCAGGACCCGTACCAAGAGCCGCCATCGATCCGCAGAGATCCCGTACCGTAGGTGCGCCGCGCCATCAGTCTTTCCAATCGTCACGCGCCGCCGGATCCTGAGGCTCGGGTACCAATCCGAGTACCAATTTGAGCCGATCGTGCTCGAGCGTACTTGAAGTCAACCCACGTATTTGCAGGCATTTCTCGGTAGGCCGAAACACGAAATCCGTCTGGGGGCCGGGCGGTCGCAGGTTCAAATCCTGTCTCCCCGACTACACGAAAGGCCCGCTACGGCGGGCCTTTCGGCGTTCAGGGACGAGCTGGACGGTCGACAAGGCCGCGCTCAGAGCGACGAAGCCAAGCGCCGCCGCTCACACCGCGAGCGTGAAGAAGACATCCCACGCGGCGGCCATCTCGGCGTAGACCGGGCCGTGCGCGCGGTGGTTGAGCTCGCGGTCGAGTCGCTGGCGCGAGGGCCTTCAGAGCGTCGACGCCATGGCTCGTGTGGCGGCAGGTCGGAATAAAAAGACCATCGGTCTCTTGACAATAGACCAGTGGTCTGTTTCCATGGGTTCAGAAGAGACCGATGGTCTCATAACCCTCTGGAGTTGATCGCGCATGTCCACCGACACACCGCCAACCACGAGCACGAGCCGCCGGAGGTGGCTTGTGCTCGCGATCATCGGGCTGGCGCAGCTGATGGTCGTGCTCGACGCGACGATCGTGAACATCGCGCTGCCGTCCGCGCAGGCGGACCTCGGGTTCACGGACGAGTCGCGGCAGTGGATCGTCACCTCGTATGCGCTGGCGTTCGGCAGCCTGCTGCTGCTCGGTGGGCGGCTCGGTGATGTCTTCGGCCGCAAGCGGGTGTTCATCGTCGGGCTCGCCGGGTTCGCCGGGGCGTCCGCGCTGGGCGGGTTCGCGTCCTCGTTCGGGATGCTCGTCGGGGCCCGGGCGCTGCAGGGGGCGTTCGGCGCGCTGCTCGCGCCGGCGGCGTTGAGCCTGCTGACGACGACGTTCACGGAGCCGCAGGAGCGCAACCGGGCCTTCTCGGTCTTCGGCGTGATCGGGGCCTCTGGGGCGGCGATCGGCCTGATCCTCGGTGGAGCGCTGACCGAGCTGCTCGACTGGCGCTGGACGATGTTCGTCAACCTGTTCCTCGCGGTGCCGGCGGCTGTGGCGGCCTTGCGGTTGCTGCCGCGGGATGCGGTCGCGGGGCAGCGCACGCCGATCGACCTGCCCGGCACGCTGACGGCGTCGGGTGGTCTGTTCGCGCTGGTGTACGGGTTCTCGAGCGCTGAGTCGGACGGGTGGGGTGCGCCGATCACGATCGCGGCCCTGGTCGCGGGTGTGGCGCTGCTGGTCGCGTTCGTGGTCGTCGAGCGGCGGGTCGAGCATCCGCTGCTGCCGCTGCGGGTCGTCGCGCACCGGGCTCGCGCGGGTGGCTTCCTCGCGATCGCGCTCGTGGGCGCCGGGCTGTTCGGCGTGTTCCTGTTCCTCACGTACTACATGCAGCAGACCCTGGGCTTCTCGCCGCTCGAGTCGGGGCTGGCGTTCCTGCCCCTGATGGCGATGCTGATGCCGACCGGTGCGATCGGGCAGATGCGACTGCTGCCGCGGTTCGGTCCGCGGCCGGTGGTGGCGGCCGGGATGGCGCTGAGCGCGGGGGCGATGCTCATGCTCACGGGGGTCGAGGCCGGGTCGAGCTACGCGTCCGCGGTGCTGCCGGCGCTGCTGGTGATCGGCGTGGGCCTCGGGCTCGTCTTCGGCATCGCCATGGACACGGCGGTCCGTGGGGTGGAGGGCGCCGACGCGGGAGTGGCTTCCGCGCTGGTGAACACCGGGCAGCAGATCGGTGGCTCGATCGGCACGGCGCTGCTGAGCACGTTGGCGGCGGGGGCGGCGGGCGCGTACGCGTCCTCGCACCCGGGTGTGGCGGACCTCGCGGCGCAGAGCGCCGTCCACGGCTACACGGTCGCGTTCACGTGGTCGGCGGCGATCTTCGCGGTCGGCGCGATCGCGGCGTGGGTGCTGCTGCCGTCGGAGGCGCCGGACGTCGCCGTGGGTGCCGAGCCGGTGTTCGCCCACTGAGATGAGCGGACCGGCCCCCTACGATCTAGTCATGGCCACCGGCTTCCAACGTGCGCGCAGTGACGAGCAGCGGGCCGCACGCAGCCAGGCGATCCTCGACGCGGCGGCGTCCATGCTCGAGGAGATGACGGTCGCGGAGCTCTCGCTCAACGCGTTGAGCCGGCGGGTCGGGCTCGCGAAGTCGAACGTGCTGCGGTACTTCGACTCGCGGGAGGCGGTGCTGCTCGAGCTGCTCTACGGGCTGCTCCGCGAGTGGGTCGCCCACCTGGCGGACGAGCTGCCCGGGGCCGTCGACCGGCAGGACGCGTTCGTCCGCCGGGCCGAGCAGCTCGCCCAGGCGATCGCCGCGTCGCTCGAGGCGCGGCCGGTGCTGTGCGACCTGATCAGCACGCAGGCCGCCGTGCTCGAGCACAACGTGTCGGTCGAGGCGGTCACCACGCACAAGCTGCGAGGGCTCGAGCAGGGGCAGATCATCTGCGGCCTGATCCTTGACGCGCTGCCCGAGCTCTCCGAGGACGACGCGTGGAAGTACCTGCTGACCGTGTGGACGATGGCGTCGGCGTTCTGGCCCCTCACGTGCGCGCCCGAAGCGCTCGTCCAGGCCTACGCCGCCGACGAGCGCCTCGCGCGGACGAACGTCGAGTTCGCGGACGCGCTCGCCGACTCGCTCACGACGGTCGCCGTCGGCCTGCACGCACGCGCCACGCTCTAGTCCCGCGTGGTGACGAGGTGCGTCGCCACGCCCGCCAGCAGGGCCCAGAACGCCGCGCCGATCGAGAAGAAGCTCACGCCCGACGCGGCGACGACGAACGTGACCGCGGCCGCCTCCCGGCCGTGGTCGGCGTTCATCGCGCCTGACAGGGACGAGGTGAGCGCCCCGAGCAGCGCGAGGCCGGCGACCGCGCCGGCGACGTCGGCGGGTGCGGCGCTCACGAACGTGGTCAGCGCCGTCGAGAGCAGCGCGAGCACGAGGTACGCCCAGCCCGCGCTCGTCGCCGCGGTCCAGCGGCGACCCGGGTCCGGGTGGGCCTGGGACGTGATGACGAGCGTGCTGCTGATCGCGGCCAGGTTGATCGCGTGGCCGCCGGCCAAGGCCCCGGCCGCGGTGCCGGCGCCGGTGGTGAGCATCGCGCTGCGCCACGGGACGCGATAGCCGTAGCCGGCGAGGATCGCGGTGCCGGGGACGTTCTGCCCGGCCATGGTCACGACGTACAGCGGCAGGGCGAGGCCGAGGATGGCGGCCGAGGTGAAGTGCGGTGCCGTCCACTCCAGGTGTGGGACGAGCGGGCCGTGCACGCCTCCGTCACCGACCGCGTCCGCCGCGATCACGACGAGCGCGGCGGCGAAGGTCAGCGGGATCGCCCACTTGCGCGCGACCCGCAGCGCGATCAGCCAGACCACCAGGATCGGCGCGATCTGCCCGGGCGCGGCGACGAGCTCGCGCACGGGCGTGAGGCACAGCTGGAGCACGATGCCGGCGAGCATCGCCTGCGCGACCGGCGTCGGGATCGAGCCGATCAGGGCGCCGAGCCGCGGCCAGACGCCCGTGGCCATGATCAGCAGGCCGCAGATCAGGAACGCGCCGATCGCCGCGGGCCAGCCGCCGTCGACGGTGCCGGTCGTCGCCAGCAGCGCGGCGCCGGGCGTCGACCACGCCATCAGCAGCGGGAGGCGGAAGCGGTGGCTGAGCACGAGGGTCGCCACGGCCATCGTCACGGTGACCGCGAGCAGGCCCGACGCGGCTTGGGCCGGGGAGGCACCCGCCGCGCGGAGGCCCGCGAGGACGACCGCGAACGAGCTCGTGAAGCCCACCAGCGCCGCCACGACGCCGGCGACGATCGCGTGGCGGTCGGCATGGGACGCGTGTTCCATATACAGAACATAGCGAGCCCGTTCTGTATACGGAACGAGACGGTAGAGTCGCGCCATGGATGATCCGGCGACCCTGGTGGGTGAGCGCGTGCGGGCGGCGCGGGAGGACCAGGGCCTGACGCTGAGCGGGCTCGCACAGGCGGCGGGCATCGGCAAGGGGTCGCTGTCGGAGATCGAGCACGGCACGCGCAACCCGACGCTGAGCACGCTCTACGCGCTCGCCAACGCGCTGCGGCTGCCGCTCGCGGTCCTGCTCGCGAGCGCGGTCGGCGCGCGGATCGCCGAACCGGGGATCGAGGCGCGGCTGCTCGACGTCAGCACGGACGCGGCGTGGACGGTGGAGGTCTACCGGCTGCGGTTCGAGCCCGGCGCGACCCGCAGCGCGGGCGGCCATGGTGCGGGCGTCGTCGAGCACCTGTTGGTGACCGCCGGCCGGCTGCGGGTCGGCCGGCTCGACGAGACGTGGGAGGTGGGCGTGGGGGAGGCGATCGAGTGGCTGAGCGACGTGGCCCACACCTACCTCGCGGTCGGCGACGTTCCCGCCGAGTGCGTGCTCGTGATCCGCTCCCCCGCCGGCGGCGTCGACGCGTAGCTCAGCCCGGGGTCCAGCGAGCGTCAGGCGGTGATCGCCATCGCCACGGCCTGGTGGACGTCGACCGGGCGGCCCACGTGGTAGCCCTGGACCATGTCCACCCCGAGCTCGAGCAGCAGGTCCTCGGTCGCCTGGTCCTCGACGAACTCGGCGACCGTGCGCTTGTCCAGGCCCGCGGCGGTGTGGACGAGGCTCTCGAGGATCACGCGGTCGGCGGCGTTGGTGGTGCAGGTGCGGACGAACTCGCCGTCGATCTTGAGGATGTCGAACGGGAGCTGCTTGAGGTAGACGAAGGAGCTGAAGCCGGCGCCGAAGTCGTCGAGGGCGAGCTGACAGCCGATGTCGGTCAGGGCGGTCGCGAAGGCCCGGGCCTCGTCGAAGTTGCCGACCGCGGCGGTCTCGGTGATCTCGAACACCAGGCGTGACGGGTCGACGCCGGTGCGGGCGAGCTCGGCGCGGATCTTGGCCAGCAGCGAGGGGTCGCCGAAGGAGCCGCCGGACAGGTTGATGTGGAACGTGAGCGTGCGGTCGCGGTGCAGGTCGAGGAGGGCGATCGCGTTGCGGGCGACCCAGAGGTCGATGTCGCCGATCAGGCCGAACTCCTCGGCGACGCCCAAGAAGGCGGCGGGGGCGAGCACGCTGCCGTCGGGGAGGCGCATGCGCAGCAGCAGCTCGTGGTGGACGATCGTGCGGCTGGCCAGGCAGCGGATCGGCTGGGCGACGAGGAAGAACCGGTTCTCGCTCAGGGCCGAGCGCATCTGGGCGACGGTCTCGAGCCGCTCGCGCGTGAGCGAGCCGGCGGTGTGCTCGTCGTAGACGGCATGGCGACCACGGCCGGCGGCCTTGGCGTCGTACATGGCCAGGTCGGCGGCGACGAGCGCGTCGTCGGGCTCGCGCATGGTCGCCGAGAGCATCGCGACGCCGACGCTGGCGGTCACGTCGTGGCGACTGCCGGAGGGGGTGAACCGGGCGTCGTCGACGAGCGCGACGAGCCGCTTGGCCGCCGCGTCGGCCTCGTCGGCCTCGGCGTCCGGAAGCAGGATCGCGAACTCGTCGCCACCCATGCGCGCGACGATGTCGAACTCCTCGGCGAGGAGCTGGGCCGTGTAGAGGAGCACGTCGTCGCCCACGCGGTGGCCGTGGACGTCGTTGATCGCCTTGAAGTGGTCGAGGTCGACCAGCACGACGGCGCCCTCGTCGCCGGAGGCCAGATGCGCGTCGAGGATGCGCGAGAACCCCCGGCGGTTGAAGAGGTCGGTGAGCGGATCGTGCTCGGCCTGGTGGACGAGCTGCGCCTCGGACTCGCGCTGGGTCGTCATGTCGACCACCTGCACGAGCATCACGCGCTCGTCCTCGAGGTAGGTGACGTGGCAGTCGGCGCGACGCTGCTCCGTCACGGCCCCCAAGCGGACCTCGGCGGACATGGCGGTGCCCGGTCGGGCGGCCGCGTCGCCGAACAGCGCGTCGAACGCCGGACGGTCCTCGCTGATGACGATCCGCGGCCGCCCAGGCGTGAGCAGGTCGCTCTCGGAGAACCCGAGCAGGCCGGTGAGCGCGCGATTGACGCGCACCACGTGCCCTGACGGCTCGATCAGCGCCATGCCGATCGGCGCGGCGTCGAACACCTCGCGGAAGCGACGCTCGGCCCGGTCGCGATCGCGCCGGCCGCCCTCGATCTGGGCTCGGCCGGCGCGGACCGAGCGCGTGAGCAGCAACAGCAGCGTGATCAGCAGTCCGGCGAGCGTCACGGCGGGGCCGAGGCGGACGCCACCGCTCGGCCGGGCGCTGCTCTGCACCGACCACTCGCGGCCCGCGAAGGCGAAGGAGGAGCGGCGAGCGCCGGGCTCGACGTCGCCGATCCGCAGCGCGTCCCGCCCGTCGAGCCTGACCTGCACGGACGTGCCCGGGGGCACGACGCTCGCGATCGCGGCGCGTGCTTCGGCCACGTTGAACGCACCGGCCACGACGCCACGGGTGTCGCCGAGCGTGTGCCGCCCGCCCGGCCGGTACACGGGCGCGAAGACGACGAAGCCGAGCTTGGTGGTCCCGGCGAGCTCGACGAGCGGCGTCGATTGCGCGCGGCCGCTCAGGATCGCCCGCAGGATCGTCTCGCGCCGCGCGGCGTGCCCGAAGGCGTCGTAGCCCGGCGTCGCCGCCTGGCTCGTCGTGTACTCGATCGGGAACGCGACGCGCCGCGCCCGCACCCGCTTGCGCAGCCAGCTGAAGCCGTGATGGCGCGAGCCGCGCAGCATCGGCGTGGTGAACGCCGAGAACTCGCGCTCGGACACCGAGTGGCTGGCGACGAAGAGGTTGCGCGCGTCCTCGACCTTGCTGTCGAGGCCGGACGTCAGCAGCTGGAGCGTGCCGACGGCCTGCTGGCGCGCGATGTCGTCGCGCGCGCGTTCCTGACGGGCGTCGACCTGGAACGCGAGCAGCGCCAGCGCCGCGGTCAGGACGAGGCCGACCGATGCGGTCAAGAGCCACTGGCGGCGGGACCCGGCGTCGGGGGTGCGCGACACACGACCCCTTCGACACGAGGGGCGTAGAGCTGTAACGAGTTGGCCGGTTGCCGCTCGTCGTGCGCTACCGGAGCAGCGTGCCGGGATCGCCGAGCAGCTCGAGCGCCCGGTCGGCCTTCACGGCGTCGACGGGCACGACCGCGGTCAGCAGGTCGAGCTCGCGGATCTCGCGCTCCTCGACGAAGCCGAGCTTGCCGAAGCGCCGCTGGAGCCGCCGCTCGAGCGCGTGCAGCCGACGCACCGGCGGCACGCCGCACAGGCGCAGCTCGACGCGCTCCGGGTCCTCGGGGCTGATCGCCAGGCCGGCGCCGGCGGCGACGCCTTCGCCCAGCGCCTCCGGCCCGAGGATGGTCTCGGCGAACGGGTCGCCGAGGCACGCCTGCACGGCGCTGATCGAGTGGCCGGCGAGCGCGTTCGCGTCGGCGTCGTCGGCCGCCGCCGTCGCGCCCGATCGAGACGCTGCCCGACGCATCGGCGGTCTGGAAGCCGTCCGCGAGGACGAGGTCGCGGACCCGGTCGACGGCGAACGGCAGCTCGGCGGCGTCGAGGCGCGCCTCGTCGACGTACGCGAGCCGGGTCCTCGACTGGGGGCTGTCGACGAGCGCCACCAGCGCGCCGGACGCGCCGGGCGGCGGAGGCTGGACCTGCGCGCCGCTGAGCGTGCGGGCGACCGGCGTGGGCGACGCCGAGGGCTCATCCGAGCCGGAGCCGCAGCCGGCGAGGACCACGAGGGCGAGCAGCGGAGCGCGGCGCATGTGCCGGGCAGCATGGCGAGGCGGGCGCGCGCACTCGTGAACGTGATGTGAAGCGCTGTCGCGATCACCTCAGCGCCGCAGCGTCACCGTGAGCTTCGTCGTCGACCGGTTGCCGGCCGCGTCGGTGGCGACCACGGTCAGCGTCGCCTTGACGGTCTTGCGGGCCTTGAGCGCCTTGCGCGACCGGGCCGACAGCTTCAGCGCGACCTTGGCCGTGCCCCGCTGGAGGACCGCGGTCTTCGTCGCGGTGTGCTTGCCCGCCGCGAGCGTCAGCTTCGCCACGGCCGCCTCGTCGGCCGCCACCGAGAACGTGGCGCCCTTGGCGACGCTCGGCTTGCCGGTGGCCTTGACGGTCAGCTTGGGGGCGCGGGCGTCGGGGGCAGGACCGGGGCCGGGCGACGGGGTGGCCGTCGGCACGACCGTCGGCTGTGGCGTCTCGGTCGGGTCCGGGGACGCGGTCGGCGTCGCCGTGACGACCGGCGCGGGCGTGACCGTGATCGTCAGCGTGCGCTGGGCGGTCTGGAAGGCGCCGTCCATGCCGATGAACCGGACCACGTCGGTGCCGACGAAGCCAGGCTCGGGCGTGTAGGTCAGCTTCGTGCCGACCCGCGGATCCACCACGCCGTGGTCCCCGTCCTCGGCGCGGACCAGCACCGTGCCGCCGTCCGGATCCGTGCACGGGAACACCAGCTTCAGCGGCTGGCCGGCCACGGTCGTCGCGGTGCCGTTGGAACAGGTCGGCAGCGCGTTGACGACGAGGTTGATCGAGGTCTCCTGCGAGGTCAGGCCGGTGGCCGTGTTCGTCACCTTGTAGCGCACCTGGTCGACCCCGTTGAAGCCCGGGCTCGGCGTGTACTGGCCCGGCAGGGCAGGGAGCGTGCCACCCACGGGCGGCAACGTGATGGTCACGATCGGGGCGACGCCCGCGTCCACGCAGTTGATGGTCAACGCGACGGGCACACCGGGCCTCGTGGTGACCGTCACGGGAGCGCACGTCGGGTCGGCGGCGGCGAACGTGGCGGCGCGGGCGGTCCGCTTCACCCGCACTGCGGCGATCACCCGGACGGCGCTGCCCTTGAGCCCCCGCGCGGTGGGCGTGACCGTCACGCGGTAGCGGCCGCTCGTCTTGAGCCCGAGGGCGACGCGCGCGGTGCCCGCGCGCTTGGCGATGTGCTTGACCGTCTTCGCCGCCTTCCAGCGCTTGCCGACGCGGCGCTCGGCCTTGATCGCCAGGGTCGCCGCCTCGGACACGCGTAGGGACAGCGTGCCCGTGCGCGCGAGCTTGAGCGCGCTCACGCGCACCGGGGACGCGGGCGGCTGGGGAGTCGGCGAGGACGACGGCGCCGGCGTCGGCGTCGGCGTCGGCGAGACCCCACCGCGCGGGCTCGCCGTCGGCGTGGCCGTGGCGTCCGGGGTGGGCGTCGGCGTCGGCTGGCCGCCGAGCGGCGCGAACGTCGCGCCCACGGCCCGGTCGGCGCCCATCACCACGGTGCAGCCGGCGGTGCCCGAGCACGCGCCGCTCCAGCTCACGAGGCGCATGCCGGGCCCGGGCGTCGCGGTGACGGTCACGGCCGTGCCGTCCGCGTAGTCGCCGGCGCACGTGCTCGCGCAGCCGACCCCGCCCGGGCTCGCCGACAGCGCGCCCTGGCCGGTCACCGTCAACGTCAGCCGGCGCGTGACGGCCACGGCGGCGGGCTTCAGGCGACCATCGATGTCGGTCGAGACCGTGCCCTCGCCCGTGTTCACCGACAGCGCGGCGTTCGCGACGTCGGCGTCCTTGTAGTACTGCGTGGCGAAGTCGCCGGCGACCGCGCCGCACGAGCCGTCGGGGAAGAACCCGACGAGCAGCGCGCCCGGGACGAGGCCGTCGATCCGGTAGGTGCCGTCGCCCTGCGAGCAGGTGTCGCGGAGCGTCTCGCCGTTGAGGTCGAGGACCTTGACGCGCACGTTCGCCAGCGTCGCGCCACCGTCACGCGCGGTCACCTTGCCGAGGACCGAGGCGCCGACCGGCAGCGCCTCGTCGATGCCCGCCACCTCCCCGGCGGCGCTCACCGTGACCGGCTCGGCGAACTGGAACGCGAACCGGTTCGCGTACCACTGCGGGGCGAGCGTGCTGGACGTGCACCCGGCGCCGCCGCCGCCCGCGAAGTGCACCATGTACGTGCCAGCGGCGAGCCCGGCGAACGCGTACCCGCCGTTCGCGCCCGTGCAGGTGCTCGCGGTCTTGGCGCCGGCCGCAGTGTCGAACAGGTCGACGCGATAGTCGACGACCGGTGCGCCGCCGGTCTGCGCGGTCACCGTGCCGCGCAGCGTGCCGGCCGCCGCGGCGTCGGCGAGGCAGAGCAAGAGCAGCGCGGCCGCGACGAGGGCGCCGCGGATCACGCGGTCCTCGCGATCGGCTGCGGCTCCGTGATCAGGTCCTCGACGACGCGGACGAGCCCGACCCAGCCGGAGAACGCGCGCGGGAGGTCACCGGGCACGGACGCATGGCCGGTCAGAGCGGTGCCGTCGAGCCGCAGCTCGAGCTGGATGGAGTGGGTCTCGCCTGAGTCGTTCATCGGTGACCGGAACGATCCGTGCCCGGCTCGCGCGGCGCATCTAGGCAGACCCGAGACCGGCACCCTAGGATTTGGTCGTGCTACTCGAGCGCGACGGGGAGATGTCGGCCCTGCAGGCACTCGCCGACACCGCCGCGGAGCGCTCGCAGGTGCTGCTGGTCGAGGGACCGGCGGGGATCGGCAAGACGCGGCTGCTGACGGCGGCCCGCGAGGCCGCGAACGCCCGCGGCGTCCACACGCTGCACGCGCGTGGCGGCGAGCTCGAGCAGGGTCTCGCGTTCGGGATCATCCGCCAGCTGTTCGAGGCGACCGTCCAGGACGCGCTGTTGGAGGGCGGGGCCGCGGCGGCGCGCGAGGTCTTCGAAGGGCCCGCGAGCGGCGTCGGCAGCGAGGACGCGTCCTTCGCGATCCTGCACGCGCTGTACCGGCTGACCGTCAACGTCGCCGAGAGCGCGCCGCTGCTGCTCGTGGTGGACGACCTGCAGTGGTGCGACGAGCCGTCGCTGCGCGCGCTCTGCTACGTCGTGCGCCGGTCCGAAGGGCTGCGCGTCAGCGTCCTCGGCGGCACCCGTCCACTCGAGCACTTCCAGCACGCGCACCTGATCGCCGAGCTGACCCGCGACCCGCTCGCCACGACGCTGCACCCGCGGCCACTCAGCGCGTCCGCGAGCGCCGCGCTGATCGGCGGCGACGAGGCCTTCGGCCGCGCGTCCCACGACGCGACCGGCGGGAACCCGCTGCTGCTGGTGGAGCTAGCCAAGACCCTGCGGACCGAGGGCGTGGCGCCGGAGGCCGGCAACGTCGGCGTGCTCGACACGCTCGCGCCCCGCGCCGCCGCCCGCGCGGTGCTCGTGCGGATCGGCCGGCTGAGCCGGGCGGCGGCCGAGATCGCGCGCGCGACCGCCGTGCTGGGCGACGACACGGCGCTGCCGCTCGTGGCGCAGCTCGCCGGCCTGGACGACGCCGCCGCGGTCGCGGCCGCCGGCGAGCTCGTGCGCGCGGAGGTGCTCGCCGACCAGGCCGCGCTGGCGTTCGTGCACCCGCTGATCCGCGCGGTCGTCTACGAGGACATCCCTGCCCACGAGCGCGCGCTCGCGCACGAGCGCGCCGCGACCCTGCTGCGCGCGCGGTCGGCCTCCACCAGCGCGATCGCGACCCAGCTCGTGCACGCCCCCGAGCGCGGGGAGGCGTGGGTGGTCGACGTGCTCGAGGAGGAAGCTCGCGCGGCGTCGCGCGCCGGGGCGCCCGCCAGCGCCGCGACGTACCTCAGCCGCGCGCTCGCCGAGCCGCCCGCCGCCGAGCGCCGTGGTGCGGTGCTGTTCGCGCTCGGCGGCGCGGAGCGGCTGCTGCACTCGCACCTGGGCGATGGGCACCTGCGCGAGGCGATCGAGCTGATCGACGAGCCGGCCGTCCGGGGAACCGCCGCGCTGCTCCTGGCGGAGGGCCTCGTGTTCAGCCGCCGGCCCGACGACGCCGTGGCGCTGGCGCGCCGCTCGGCGGCCGAGCTGCCGGAGGAGGCGGACCTGCTGCGGGCCGCGTTCGAGGCGATCGAGCTGACGGCGCCGATCTTCGGCGGCAGCGAGCCGGTCTCTCCCGAGCGGTTCGCCGCCCATCGGCGGCTGCCCTTGCCGCCCGGCAGCGGAGCGAAGCTGCTCGCCGCGGTCGCGGCCTACCAGTGGGCGTTCTCCGGCGGGTCGGCGGACGAGTGCGCGACGCTGGCGCTCGCCGCGTTGAACGGCTGGGACCTCGTCCGCGGCGGCCGTCAGGTGCCTTCGGTGTCCGCGACGATGGTGCTCGTGCTCGCGGACCGCCGTGAGGCCGACGCGGCGTGGGACGAGTTCCTGGCGCAGGTGCACACCAGCGGCTCGATGTGGTTCAAGTCGGCGATCAGCCTCTGCCGCGGGTACATGCTCCTGCGCAACGGGGAGCTCGCCGAGTCGGAGTCGCTGCTGCACGACGGCATCGAGGAGCTCATCCTCGGCGAGGCGCAGGGCGTGGGGCGGGGCGAGATCGCGTCGTGGCTGGCGGGCGTGCACCGCGAGCGCGGCGACCTGGCCGCGGCCCGGCGTGAGCTCGAGGTCGTGCCCGAGCCCACCGACGCCTCGCAGACCGCCCGCTACTGGCTGGACAGCCAAGCGGAGCAGCTCCTCGCCGAGGAGCGGTTCGAGGACGCGCTCCGGACGGCCGGCGACGGCGTGGAGCGGTTCGGCGCGATGACCGCGATCGACACGCCGTTCCGCTCGCACCAGGCCCTGGCCCTCCACCACCTCGGGCGGCGTGACGAGGCGGTGTCGCTCGCGGCCGACGAGCTGCGGACCGCGCGCGCATGGGGCGCGCCGTCCGTCGTCGCGCGGGCGTTGCGCGTGCTCGGGACGGTCGAGCGCGCCGACGGCCTCGACCATCTCGAGGAGGCGGTGGCGTGCGCGGCGGCGTCCCCGTCCCGGCTCGAGCACGCCAAGGCGCTCGGCACCCTGGGCACGGCGCTGCGCGCCGCCCAGCGGCCGACCGACGCGCGCGATCCGCTCCGGCAGGCGCTCGCCCTCGCCGAGGTGTGCGAGGCGGGCGCGGTCGCCGCGCACGCGCGCACCGAGCTCTACGCCGCCGGCGGGCGTCCGCGCACGACCGCGCTGCAGGGTTTGGACGCGCTCACGCCGTCGGAGCTGCGCGTCGCCGAGCGCGCCGCCGCCGGCCAGACGAACCGCGCGATCGCCGAGGCGCTGTTCGTCACGCCCAAGACCGTCGAGCTACACCTGCGCAACGCGTACCGCAAGCTGGGCGCGAAGGGCCGGCAGGACCTGGCGGGTCTGCTGACCACCGTGTAGGGGCAGGCGGAGAAAAGTTCAGGGCCGGATCCTTATTGAAATCGGCCCGTTTTTCTGAGTAACCTGATCGTGTTTGAAGCGATTCGCGACCAGGAGATGAGATGAGCACCACCGAATCCGCCGCGGACAACGGCGTCAACACCCAGGCACTGCTGGACGCCCGCGCCGCCCTGAGCGACGCGCCGGAGGCCGCCGAGTTCACCTGGCGCGCGACGAACGAGTGGCTCCGGGGCACCCACAGCCGCACGACGATCCAGCAGTACAGCGGGCTGGGCCAGGACCACAACCACAAGTCCACGTTCGAGTACGACGCCGACCATCCCGAGGTCTTCGCCGCCGAGGATCAGGCACCGACGCCCGTCGAGTTCCTGCTCGTCGGCCTCTCGAGCTGCCTCACGGCCGGTGTCGCGGCGGTCGCGCAGAACCGCGGCATCCAGCTCAACTCGGTCAAGGCGACCGTCGAGGGCGACATGAACATCCTCGGCATCCTCGGCGCCGACCCCGAGGTGCGCAACGGGTACAACAGCATCCGCGTCAACTTCGAGATCGACGCGGACGCGGACGCCGACGAGGTCGCTGCGCTCGTCGCCCAGTCGCAGAAGCGCTCCGCCGTCTTCGACGCGCTGACGAACCCCACCAACATCACGGTGACGGTCAATTAGCGCGGTCGAACGCATCCCCGTCGTCATCGTCGGGGCCGGGCACTCCGGCCTCGCGATGAGCCGGGTGCTGTCCGAGCAGTCGATCGAGCACGTCGTCCTCGAGCGGGGTGACGTGGCCAACACGTGGAAGACCGAGCGCTGGGACTCGCTCCGGCTGCTCACGCCCAACTGGCTCACGCGGCTGCCCGGCCTCGAGTACGAGGGCGACGAGCCGGACGGGTTCATGACCGTCCCGGAGCTGGTCACGTTCCTGGAGCGCTACGCCGACCACGTCGACGCGCCGGTGCGCACGGGCGTGACGGTGACGTCGGTCTCGCGCGCGGACGACGAGTACCTCGTCGAGACGGACGCCGGCACCTGGCAGACGCCCGCCGTCGTGCTCGCCACCGGTCCGTTCAACCGCCCGCACGTGCCGGCGGTGTCCGCGGAGCTGCCGCCGCGGATCGATCAGGTCACGCCGCGCGACTACAAGCGTCCCGAGCTGCTGAGGCCCGGGCGCGTGCTGGTCGTCGGCGCCTCGGCCACGGGCCTGCAGCTCGCCGACGAGCTGCTGCGCTCCGGCCGCGAGGTGACCGTCGCCGTGGGTGAGCACGTCCGCATGCCGCGTACCTACCGGGACCGGGACATCATGTGGTGGCTCGACCAGCTCGGCCGCCACGACGAGCGCTACGACGAGGTCGACGACCTGATCCGGGCGCGGCACGTGCCGTCCCCGCAGCTCGTCGGCACGCCGGACAAGGCCGACCTGGACCTCAACGCGCTGACCGACCGCGGCGCGGAGCTCGTCGGCCGCCTCGGCGCGGTCAACGGCAGCACCGCATCGTTCGCGGGCTCGCTGCGGAACGTCTGCAACCTCGCCGACCTCAAGCTCAAGCGGCTGCTGAAGACGATCGACCAGCACGCCGGGCTCGACGAGGGCCCGCGGCCGGAGCCGACCCGCGTCGCCGACGCCCCGCGGGTCCTGATCGACCTGGTCGCCGACGGCTACGACACCGTGCTGTGGGCGACCGGCTTCCGCGCCGACTACTCGTGGCTGGACCTCGATGTGCTCGACCGCAAGGGGGAGATCCGCCACGACGGCGGCGTCGTCACCGGAGCGCCGGGCGTGTACCGGATGGGGCTGAACTTCCTCCGCCGCCGCAAGTCGAGCTTCATCCACGGCGCCGAGGACGATGCCCGCGAGCTCGCCGGGCACCTGACCGCGCACCTGGCGCTGGTCTGAGCCGACCGCGCGGCGCGCCCCGGCCCGGCCGGGGCGCGCGATGCCGGTGGCTAGTGGCCGGAGGCCTGGCGGCCGTCCGGGCAGCCCTCGGGCGGCGGGCTCAGCAGCGCGCCGTCGTCGTCGAAGCAGTGCTCAGGGATCGGCGGCGGGGGCGGAGGGTCGTCCGCGAAGGCCGCCGGCGCCGCCGACCCGGCCAGCAGCGCCGAGGTCGCGAGGACGAGCACGTGCTTGTGAGTGAAACGCATGTGCGCTCTCCCTTTTGTGTGAGCGTTGACTGACACTCACAACCCTCGTGAACGGCGCGCTGCGTTCACAGTAATACTCAGGGGTGGGTCGGCCCGCATCGGGGGCGCTCACCCACCCCGGCAGGGTGCTGACAAGCGCGGCCGCCGCGGCTAGGGTGTGCGCGCGTGCCGCGCATCGCCAGTCCCCACCTGATCGGCCGCGAGGCCGAGTTGCAGCGGCTGTCCGAGCTGAGCGCCGCGGCGGCGGCCGGTGCGTTCACGCTGGCGCTGATCAAGGGGGACGCGGGCATCGGCAAGACCCGGCTGGTGCGGGAGTTCGAGCGCTCCGCGGCGTGTGCGGATGCGCTCGTGCTCAGCGGCAGCTGCATGGCGATCGGCGGTGAGGACACGCCCTACGGGCCGCTGGTGCGCGCGCTGCGCGGCGCCGGCGCCGAGACGCTGCAGGCGGCGATGAGCGGCCTGCCCGAGGTCATGCGGGCGGAGCTGGCCATACTCATCCCGACGCTGTCACATACACCGCCGCTGCCGCGTGACAGCTCGCGCGGTGCACAGGGCCGCCAGTATGAGTACCTGCTGGAGCTGCTCGGGCGGATCGCCGACTCACAGCCGGTCGTCCTGGTGGTGGAGGACATCCATTGGGCGGATCCGTCGACGCGCCACTGTCTGCTGTTCATCGCCCGCAACGCCCGCCACGAGCGGTTGCTGGTGCTCGCCACCCATCGTCTGCACGACGCCGCCGACCTGCACGCCGCTGAGCTCTACATCGGCCAGCTGGAACGCTGCGAGACGGTCACCTCGATGGTGCTGCACCCGTTCTCGGAGGCGCAGGTCCGCGAGCAGGTCACGGCGATCCTCCAGACCCCCGCAGACGTCGCCGACTCACACCGGATCGCGGCGCGCACGCAGGGCAACCCGTTCTTCGTCGAGGAGCTGATCGCGCACGGCGCCACGACCGAGGCGCCGCTGCCCCGCGCGCAGGCGGCCGCCCTGCTCGAACGCGTGCACGCGCTGCCGGAGCCGTCGCAGCGCGCGCTGCAGGTGCTGGCCGCGTTCGGCCGGGCCGTCCATCACGACCTGCTGTCGGCCGCCGCCGACCTGCCCGAGCCGGCGCTCACCGAAGCGCTGCGCCCGGCCGTCGAGGGGCACGTCGTGGAGGCGGACGCGACCACGTTCACGTTCCGCCATGCGCTCACCCGCGAGGCGGTCTACGACGCGCTGCTCCCGGGGGAGCGGCGCCGGCTCCACGGCGCCGTCGCCGCGGCGCTGCACGACCGGCCGCACATGACCAACGCCGGCGAGCTCGCCGTGCAGTGGCGCGCGGCGGACGAGCCGCGGGCGGCGCTCGCGGCCTCGATCGCGGCGGCCCAGGCCGCGGCGGGGGTGTACGCCTACAGCGAGGCGGTCGAGCACTACAAGGGCGTCGTGTCGCTGTGGGACGGGGAGGGACCGGACGTCGACCGCGCGCAGATCCTCCTCGACGCCGCCGACGCGGCCAACCGGGCGGGCGTCGAGGACCTGCCGATCGAGTGGTGCCGGCTCGGCCTGGCGGCGCTCGGCGACGAGCCGGACCCGCGCCGGGCCGCGGCCTTCTACGAGCGGCTCGGGCGGTTCCAGGACCACCGGCTGGACACGTCGCTCGAGTACTACCGGCAGGCGCTCGCGTGCCTCGACGCCGGCCCGAGCGCGGAGCGCGCGCGGCTGCTCGGCGACGAGGCGCTGACGCTGTCGCTGAGCGTCCGGTGGGACGAGGCGCGCGATCGCGCCGAGCAGGCCCTGGCCGTCGCCCTCGACGCGGGCGCCGAGATCGAGGCGGGCTTCGCGCGGTCGGTGCTCGGCCTGATGCTCGGGTACCTGGGCGCCTTCGACGAGGCCGAGGCGCATCTGCGCGAGGCGTGCCGGATCGGCGAGGCGCACGAGCGGCCCGACGACGCGACGCGCGCGTACGTGCACCTGGGGGAGGTCCGCCGCCTGCGCGGCGACCTCCCGGGCGCGCGGGCGGTCATGGGGGAGGGCCTGGAGGCCGCGCGCCGGCTCGGCGTGGAGGCCTCCTACGGGCGCTACTTCGCGCTCAACGCGGCCGAGGACGAGTACGAGCTGGGGCAGTGGCGGTCCGCCCAGGCGCGGCTCGACGCGCTGAGCGGCGCGTCGCTGACGTGGACGGAGACGCTGCTGCTGCACGCGGTGTCGGGGCAGCTCGCGGCCGGTCGCGGCGAGCTCGAGGCCGCGCGGGGGTGGCTGGACGCCGCCACCGCGCAGCTGCGCGACTCGTCGGCCACCGAGTGGACCGCGTACGTCGGCGCGGCGGTGATCGAGCTGGAGCTCACCGCGGGCCGCTCGCTGGAGGCGCTGGCCGCCGCCCGGCGGCAGCTCGACCGGGTGCGCGGGCGCGAGGAGCAGCTCTACACGCCCGGGCTCGTCGCGGTCGCGGTCCGTGCCGCGGCCGACGTCGCCACGAGCGCGCCCGCGGCACAGGCCGCGGAGGCGCGACAGCTCGCCGAGATCCAGGTCGGCTGGCTCGCCGGCTTCCTCTCCGAGCGGTCGCCGCCGATCGCGCTCGCGCACCTGGCCGGCGCGCGGGCCGAGCTGTCCCGGGTCGACGGCTCGGACGATCCCGCGACGTGGCGCGCCGTCGCGGCCGAGTGGGACCGCCTCACGCACCCCTACCGCGCCGCTTACGCCCGCCTGCGCGAGGCCGAGGCCCTCCGCGCGACCACCGGCGACCGGACGCTCGTCGCCGCGCCGCTCGGTGCGGCGCTCGACGTCGCGCGCGAGCTCGGGGCCGCGCCGCTGCTGGCCGACTTGGAGACGCTCACCCGCCGGGCCCGGCTGCAGTCCGCCGTCGCGCGCCGCTCGAGCTCCGCCGGGCCGCGCGAGGTCCTGACCAACCGCGAGCAGGAGGTGCTCGCGCTGGTCGCCCAGGGCTACAGCAACAAGCGCATCGGCGAGGCGCTGTTCATCACCCAGCGCACCGCCGGGCTGCACGTCTCCCGGATCCTCGGCAAGCTGTCCGTCAGCAGCCGCCACGAGGCGGGCGCCGTCGCCCGGCGCCACGGGCTCGTCGACGAGGCCTGACGCGTATGTCGCACCCGGCCGACAGATATGTCGGTCGTCCGATGTGCGCACCGGGTCGCGGTCATACGGTCACGGCATGCCCGGCATGTCGCTTCCAGCCACGATCGAGTGCGGTGCCGCGCTGGTCGTGTTCGAAGGCACGCGTCGCGTGCGGGAGCTCCCCGCCGACGGCGCGCACGTCGCCCTCTGGCCTGATGCCGCCGAGGCGGAGGCCGTCCGCGCGCGGCTGGAGCGCGGGGAGCCGATCCTGGTCATCCTCGGTGGACCGCACGCCGATGCGGCGCTGCTGACCGAGCAGTTCATGCAGGCCCCGCCCGGGCTCGCCGCGGTGGTGCGCTCGACCGCACGCGACATGACGGGCACGCCGGTGCCGGCGCTCGACTGGCTGCCGGCGGAGCTGCGCGAGCGCGGCCTGCGCTTCCTGCGCTCGAGCGCCGAGCACGCGCGCGGCATCCCCGGCCTGCTCTGCCAGTCGCTCTACCTCGACGATCCCGACCCGGTCACGCCGCACGTGCGCTTCGCCCACCGCATCGACCAGCGCCCGCCGAGCGAGCACGACCTCGAGCGCGTGGTCGAGTTCGCGTTCGCGGTCTAGCGGAAGTCGGTCGGGTCGACGAGCGCGTGCCGGCGCGCGAGCTCGACGAGCGCCATCCGCGGGGCGGCCGAGCCGGTCAGCCCGTAGCGGCGGTACAGGTCCCGCAGGTGGTTGCGCACGCGCTCCTCGGACATGTCGACGGCCAGCGCGATCTGCGCGTTGCTCGGCGGTGCGAGCAGCTTGTCCGGCTCGAGGAAGAACGGGCGGCAGAGTTCGACGAGGACCTTGCGCTGACGGGTCGTCGGCAGCTCGACCGGGTCGTCGTCGCGGTCGGTGGTCATCCCGTCGTCGACCGGGACGCCGGCGACCAGCACGCAGCACTCGCCGGCGAGCCGCACGTCGTGGGCGCCGTCGTCGAGCTGGTGTGGCCGGCTCGGCGCCTGCGGGGCTCGGTGCCAGGGGCCGGCGTCCAGCCCGGTGCCGTGCGCGCTCAGCCTGACCCGCCGGTGCTCGGTGCCGTGCTTGGAGTAGTCGAGCAGGTAGACGCTGGTCGCGGGCGGCGCGCTGTGGAGGCGCACCGTCACCTCGGCGTGCTCGCGGGAGACCTGCGGGTGCTCGAGGACGACGGTCTCGCCGTCTGAGCGCCCGAGCGTGGCGGGGGCGTGCGGTCCGAGCGCGTGGATGCGCAGCGTCCCGGCTTCACGCCAGGCGAGGTACGGGCCGCGGCGGCCGGCCTCCGACAAGCGGTTGGACTCGTCGCTGTCGGCGGCGCGCACCGGCTCGCGGGTGGCATCCCAGGCCATCGACCGCACCTTACGCGGTAGCACTCAGGGATGCCAGAGTCGTGACGAAGCCGGGGCCGGCCGCCGCCCGAAGGCGGCGGCCGGCGCCCACATCCCTTACGGGTTCGTCGTCGACAGCGTGAACGTCAGCGTCTTGCGGTACGCCCCGGTGCGGAGCGGCTGCGTGGCGCCGATGTGCTGCTTGAACGTGACCGTCACCGGGTCCAGGGACACCGGGCCGGTCCAGGCGGTCTTGGAGAAGCCGACCTGCAGCGGCTCGGACAGGGAGTACGAGCCGTTGGTCAGGAACGCCTCCTCCGGCGAGACCGTGAGCTTCGCGTCACCGGCGGTGCTGGTCACGCGGGCCGTGGTCGTGGCCTCGTACGTCTTGTCCACGTTGGGCGTGAAGGTCCACGTCGTGGACGGGGCGTCGATCTGGAGGCCCAGGGTCGCCGGCACGGAGCCGCCGATCGTGGTGTCCTCGGAGACCGACTCCTCGAGGTTCTTCACGCGCACGTTGCGGAAGTAGACGTCGTCGCCCGCGCCGTGCATCTGCAGGCCGATGTGGCCGTTGCCCAGCGCCTTGTCCGGGTCGACCCAGTCGTTGATCTTCACGCCGTTCAGGAAGACCGTGATGCGGTCCGCCCGGACGACGAGCTCGTAGGAGTTCCACTGCCCGGCCGGCTTGAGGGCCGCGTCACGGGCGGCGAAGTCCGCCTGCTGCTTGAGGTAGATCGCACCCGTGGTCTGCGCCGGGTTGTCCGTCGGGTCGATCTGGATCTCCTCGCCGTCGTTGATCGAGGTGTTGACCGTGTCGGCACCCTTGTCGGGGAAGCCGACGAAGACGCCGGAGTTGTCGTCGCCCGGCATCATCCAGTCGAGCTTGAGCGAGTAGGGCGCCTTGTACGGGGACTTCGTGTACATGAGGCCGAACCCGCCGACCGACTTGAACGTGCAGCCTTCGCGCACGAACTTGCCGGGACCCGAGTACTTCCACTTGTCGGCCAGCATGGCGTCGGAGCCGTCGAGCAGCATCGAGTAGCCGGACTCCGGCGTGTAGAGCGTCTCGCACGGCGGCACCGGCGGCAGCTCCGGCGGCGCGCCGACGGTGAACGACTCGAACGTGGCGGTCTCGCTGCCCGTGCCGTTGTAGGCGGCCAGGCCGACGCTCGGCGAGCCGAGGCCCGACGTGTCGAAGCCGTCACCGATCTCGGTCCACGACTGACCGTCGTTGAGCGAGAAGCGGCCGCGCAGCTGGCCGTCACGCGCGTACATCTGGAGCGTGATGGCCTTCTGGGCACCCGTGGGCAGGTCCACGTTCGCGTAGCCGCTCTGGCGGCCGAGCTCGGTGGTCCAGACGCCGTTCGGGCGACGCATGACGACGACCTTGGCCCAGGCGTTGTTGCCCGCGTAGGCGACGAGGCCGGCCTGCGTGTACTCCTTGCTGCCGTCGATCGACACCTTGGAGGTGATGGCCCAGCTGCCGTTGGTCGGGGCCGGCTGCAGGATGACGTTCTTGGCCGACACCGTGCCGCCGGTGATGTCGCCGCTGAGCGCCTTGATGTTCAGCTTGCCGCCGGAGAGCGAGTAGCCCGACGTGTCCTCGTTGAGGACGGTCGTCCAACGGCACTTGTCGAGCGCAGCGCCCTCGAAGTCGTCGTTGGCCGAGACGGTGCCGCACTGGATCGGCTCGTTCTGCTTGACGTCGACGTAGTCGAGGTTGATGTTGCCCTCGTCGCCGGTGTCGTACTTGAACATGACGTCGTTGACGCCGGCCTTCAGCGTCAGCTTGTCGGTGATGGTCTTGTAGGTCTTCCAGGAGCCGGAGTCCGTGAAGGTGACCTTCTTCTGGAAGACGCCGTTCACGTACGCGCTCAGGCGCTTGTTGCCGGTGAACGGGTTGGGGCCGTTCGCGTAGCCGATCGTCAGGTCGGCCGCGCCGTCGGCGAGGGCGTTGACCTTGACGGTCGCGCTGGCGCCCGCGTTCTGGTAGCCACCGACGTAGCCGAGGCCGCTGTAGCCGGCGTGCTCGGTCTGCGCGTTGGCGCCGCCGGCGAGCGTGCCCGCCTCGGCCTCGTAGCGCGTCGTGCCCGCGGGCGCGAAGCGGATGTTGTCGAGGTTGACGTTGCCGTCGTCATTGGCGCCGTAGAGCAGCTCGACCGTGTTCACGCCCGCGTTGAGCGTGACCGTGTCCAGGAAGTAGCCCCACGTCTTCCACGTGCCCGTGGAGGGCAGCGTGATGGTCTTGCTGGTGCCGTTGACGATCAGCGTCAGCTTCTTCGGACCCTGGAAGGGGTTCGGGCCGTTGGCGTAGTGCAGCGCCATCCGGTAGTCGCCGGCCTTGGCCATGTTGGCCTCGATCTTCACCGAGGACGTGCCCTTGGTCTGGATGCCGGACACGAAGCCGTTGCCGGTGAAGCCGGCGTGCTCGGTGTCGACCTTGGCGCCGCCGGCGAACGTGCCGTCCTCGAGCTCGAAGAAGCCGTCGCTCGGGGGAGCGACGTAGCCGGGCAGCGTGTTGAGCGTGTACCAGGCCTCCGTGCTCAGGAGGTCGGTGCCGTCGGCCGCGGCGAACGGGCGCGGGGAGCGCACGTAGACGACCTTGTTGGGCTCGAGGCCCGCGATCTTGAGGGTGACTTCCTTCTTGTCGGCGGAGACGGTCGCGTCAGAGACGGTCAGCGTCTTCTCGCCGATCTTCGGGCCGCCGTAGTTCGACGTCGGCGCGTAGCCCCACGACTTGACCTGGTACTTCGTCTTGAGGTCGGTCAGCGTCGCGTCGGAGACGGGCTTCGTGTACGTGATCTTGAAGCCGCCGTCGACGAGCTCCATCTTCTGCATGTCGAACGTCGTGGTGCCGTTCGGGACGAGCTTCTGGAGGCCGTAGGACAGCTTGCCGTTCTGGCCCCAGTTGCCGCCGCCGTGGAGGCCGCCGACGATGATCGAGCCGTCGTCCTGCAGCGCGATGTGCGTGATGCCGGACTCCAGGCCCTGCGTCATGCGGAAGTACGCGCCCTGGTACTCACCGCCGACCTTCTCGACGAACGCGCGCTGGATGCCGCCGTACGTCACGTCGGGGACCCAGAACTGGCCGGCGAACGTGCCGCTCGGGATGAGCATCGGCTGGCTCGGGGAGTTGCCGATCTCGTTCTGCGGGATGAGCACGGCCGCCGGGGCCGGCTTCTGGTTGTCGAAGCGGCCGGGCTTGCCGTCGGGGCCGGTCGTGTAGTGGCCGTAGAACTTGCCCGGCTGGACGTGGATGAGCTTGTTGGCCGGCAGCCAGGCGCCCTGGTTGTCCGTCGTCCAGATCGAGTCGTTCGGACCCCAGCCGATGCCGTGCGGGGTGCGCAGGCCGCCGGCGATGTGCTCGACCGCGCCGGTGTCCTTGTTGATCTTGATCTGCGTGCCGCGGTCGACCGAGCCCTGCGGGTTGGTGGTCGCGCCGCCGAGGTTGATCGAGACCGACAGGTTCGCGTAGAAGTAGCCGTCCTTGTACAGGAGGCCGAAGGCGAACTCGTGGAAGTTGTCGTCGAACGGCCAGGTCGCGATCTGCTGGCGGGCCGTGAAGAGGCCCTGGGCGTTCGGGCTGGTCAGCTTGACGAGACGGTTCTTCTCGGAGACGTAGATCTCACCGTCGACGACCTTGATGCCCATCGGCTCTTTGAGGTTCTCGGCGAGCTTGACGCGCGTGATCGCCGACGGGTTCGTGGCGGTCTTGACGCCGCTCAGCTTCCAGACCTCGCCGAGCGCGGTCATCGTGCTCGGGGAGCCGTCCTCGTCGCCCCAGGTGAGGACGAGGAGGTCGTCGCCCATCCACTCGAGGCCCGTGACCTTGGGCTCGAAGCCGGCCGGGCGGAGGCTGACCAGGTTGTAGGCGGGGTTGACGCTGTCGAGCGGCAGGCCGTCGCCGGGCGAGTCGTTCTGACCCTCGCACTGCTTGTTGCCCGGAGCGGTGACGCGGATGACGCCGGAGTCGGTCGTCAGGACCGAGTTCGGGACGATCTCGAACGCGCTGTCACCCGGCTTGCGCCAGCTCAGCTTCAGGATGTTGTCGCCGCCGGCCTCGATGTAGTTGATGCGCAGCGAGTGCACGCCGGCCGTCAGGTCGACGGCGCCGTCCTTGTCGGACGCGCCGTGCAGGCCGTCGTGGTCGACCACGAGCTTGTTGTCGATGAGCAGCTCGGAGCCGTCGTCGCTGTTGAGGCGGAACGTGTACGAGCCCGCGGTGGGCACGTTGATGTTCGCGATCACATGGACCAGGAAGTTGTCGCTCAGCCCGCCGAAGTCGGCGTTGGTGGACCAGTTGACGTTCGGCTTGAGCACGTCGACGTTCGGCGTCGACGCGGGCTTGATCGGGCAGATCTCCTGCGGCTGGGCGGCCAGCTGGAAGATCCGCTGCGTCACACCCGGTTCCTGCGGCGGCAGGGTCTGCGCGCTCGCGATCGGCGCCGAGGCACCGAGCAGCGCGACGAGGCCCACCAGCAGCGCGACCGCCGATGCGGCGCGCCTCCAAGCTGTTTGCATCCGAGCTTCTCCCCCTCGAAAGGATTCCACGAAGTGAGCTCCTATTGCTCACCCACTGCGCGATAGTACATGGGCTTTTTGCATTCCTCAACGTCCTTTTGTCGGGTCGAGGAGGAAAAGCTCAAGTGCTTCCGCGCTCAGAGAGGCGACTGTAGGCCTGGCCTGGGATTTCGTCCCTGAACCGACGGGTGGGTAGCCGAACGTACGACTCAGGTCGTACACATGTGGCGCGTCAAGATCAGCCTCACGGCGGTTGTCCGCGACGGCACGGCGCGCCTAGCTTGGCGACGATGATCGAAGCGACCGAGTTGACGAAGCGCTACGGCGCCAAGACGGCCGTGGACGGGCTCTCGTTCACGGTCCGTCAAGGGGTGGTGACGGGGTTCCTCGGCCCGAACGGGGCGGGGAAGTCCACGACGATGCGGATGATCGTCGGCCTGGACGCCCCGACCTCCGGCGCGGTGACCGTCGACGGGACGCGGTACCGGGACCTCCCCGCGCCGCTGCACCGCGTCGGCGCGCTGCTGGAGGCGCGGTCCATCCATCCCGGGCGGTCGGCGTACAACCACCTGCTCGCGCTCGCGCAGACGCACGGCATCGCGCGCGCACGCGTGGACGAGGTGATCGAGCTGGTCGGCCTGCAGCGCGTCGCCCGCAAGCGCGCCGGGACGTTCTCGCTCGGGATGGGCCAGCGGCTCGGGATCGCCTCGGCGCTGCTCGGCGACCCGGACACGCTCGTGCTCGACGAGCCGGTCAACGGGCTCGACCCCGAGGGCATCCACTGGATCCGCACGCTGCTCCGGCGACTGGCGGGCGAGGGGCGGACGATCCTCGTGTCCTCGCACCTGATGAGCGAGATGGCACTGACCGCCGACCACCTGATCGTCGTCGGGCGGGGGCGCGTGCTCGCCGACATGTCGACCGCGGACTTCATCGCGCAGGCCTCGCCGGCGGTCGTGCGCGTGCGCTCGCCGCACGCCACGCGGCTGCGGGAGCTGCTCCAGGCCGAGGGGGTGACCATCGGCTCCGACGAGCCGGGCGTGCTGACCGTGGACGGCCTGAGCACCGACGCGGTCGGCGAGCGCGCGGCGGCGCACGGGCTCACGCTGCACGAGCTCTCGACGCGCCAGGCATCCCTCGAGGACGCGTTCATGGAGCTCACGCGCGAGTCCGTCGAGTACGAGGCGGTGGCATGACCGCGGTCACCTACCCGCGCGTGATCGCGTCGGAGCTCACCAAGCTGCACTCGCTGCGATCCAGCCGCTTGTCGCTGCTCATCGCGCTCGGCCTCGTGGTCGGGCTCGGCGTTCTCGTCCCGTGGATGAGCGTCTCGAGCTGGCGTGACGGGACGCCGACCGTCGGCTACAACGCGGTCGAGCGCAGCCTCAGCGGCATCTACCTCGCGCAGATCGCGATCGGCGTGCTGGGGGCGATGGTCATCACCGGCGAGTACGCGACCGGCTCGATCCGCTCGACGTTCGCCGCCGTCCCGCGGCGCCTGCCGGTGCTGTGGAGCAAGCTCGGCGTGTTCCTCGTCGTGACGCTGGTGCTGGGCACGATCGCGAGCGTCCTGGCGTTCGTCGCCGGCCAGGCGATCTTCTCGACCAAGGACGTCGAGGCCTCGTTCGGTGACCCGCACGTGCTGCGCGCCGTCCTGGGCTGCGGGCTCTTCTTGGCCGCGATGGGCGCCTTCGGCCTCGCGCTCGGCGCGCTGCTGCGCAACACCGCCGCCGCGATCACGGCACTGACGATGGTGCTCTTCGTCGTGCCCGTCATCGTCGACTTCACGCCGAAGGGCGACAAGGTCGCCCCGTACCTGCCGTCGCAGGCAGGCCTCAACGTCATGTCGACGGTTAGCTCTGATCCGCTGGGCCCGTGGTCGGGGTTCGGTGTGCTGTGCGCGTACGTCGTCGCTACGATCGCCGTCGCCGCCCTCCTGCTGGTGCGCCGAGACGCGTGAACCGCCTGCCCCGTCACCCGCTGCTCGCCGACCTGCTGCTCACGCTGGTCTTGCTGGCGCTCGCCGTCGGGTCCACGCAGGGCGCGGACCGCTGGCTCGCCGCCGCGCTCACGGTGCCGCTGATCTGGCGCCGGCGCGCGCCGTTCACGGTCTTCACGGTGATCGCGGCGATCGCCTTCGGGCAGTGGCTGACGGGAACGGACCTGTTCGCCGACGTCGCGCTGCTGTTCGCGATCTACAGCGTCGCGGCGCAGGAGCCCCGCGGGCGCGTCATCGCGGCGTGCGTGATCCTGGAGATCGGCGTGGTGCTCGCCGTGGCCCGGTGGGCCGCCCCGTCCGTCCTGCCGAGCTTCATCCTGCTCACGGGGATGGCGGTCGCCGCGGTCGGGCTCGGGCTCAACGTCCGCACGCGCCGTGCGTACCTCGCGTCGGTCGAGGAGCGGGCGGCGCAGCTCGAGCGCGAGCGCGACCAGCAGGGGCGGCTCGCCGCGGCGGCCGAGCGCGCCCGGATCGCGCGCGAGATGCACGACATCGTCGCCCACAACCTGTCGGTGATGATCGCGCTCGCCGACGGCGCCGGCTACGTGTCCGAGCAGGACCCCAAGCGCGCGGCCGCAGCGATGGAGCAGGTCTCGCAGACGGGGCGCCACGCGCTCGGCGAGATGCGGCGGCTGCTCGGCGTGCTGCGCGAGGACTCGACCGGGCTCGCGCCGCAGCCCGGGCTGGACGACCTCGAGCCGCTGCTCGAGCAGGTCCGCGCGGCCGGGCTGCACGCCACGCTCGAGACGTCCGGCGCGCCGGTGGAGCTCGGCGCGGGCGCGGAGCTCACCGTCTACCGGCTCGTCCAGGAGGCGCTGACCAACACGCTCAAGCACGCGGGCTCGCACGCGCGCGCGTACGTGCGCCTGCAGTACGACACGACCGGGGTGGAGGTCGAGGTGACCGACGACGGCCCAGGGCACGCCCGTGTGGCCGCCGGCGGGCAAGGGCTGACGGGCATGCGCGAGCGCGCGGCGGTCTACGGCGGCGAGCTCGAGGCCGGCCCGGCGCCGGCCGGTGGCTGGCGCGTGCGGACGCGGCTCGGGAGCGCGGCGTGATCAGCGTCCTGCTCGCCGACGACCAGCCGCTGCTGCGGACCGGCTTCCGGATGATCCTCGAGGCGCAGCCCGACATGGCGGTCGCCGGTGAAGCGGCCGACGGCGAGCAGGCGGTCGCGCAGGCCGCGGCGCTCGCGCCCGACGTCGTCCTGATGGACGTCCGGATGCCACACGCGGACGGGATCGAGGCGACGCGCCGGATCATCGCCTCCGGCAGCGCCGCGCGCGTCCTCATCCTCACCACGTTCGACCTGGACGAGTACGCGTTCTCCGGCCTGCGCGCCGGCGCCTCCGGCTTCCTGCTCAAGGACGCGCCGCCGGAGCAGCTGCTGGCCGGCATCCGTGCCGTCGCGGCGGGTGACGCGGTCGTCGCGCCCAGCGTCACGCGCCGGCTGCTCGACGCCTACGCGCACCAGTTCCCGGACGCGCACGCGCCCGCCACCCGTGACGAGCGCCTGAGCCCGCTCACCGAGCGCGAGCGTGAAGTGCTGCTGGCGGTGGCCGGTGGGCTCTCGAACGCGGAGATCGCCGAGCGCCTCGTCGTGTCCGAGGCCACCGTCAAGACCCACGTCGGCCGCATCCTCGCCAAGCTCGGCCTGCGCGACCGCGTGCAGGCCGTCGTCTTCGCCTACGAGGTCGGGCTCGTGCGCGCGTCTCAGCGCTAGAGGCGCCGGATCAAGACGTCCTGGATCTCCGGGCGGAACCCGGAGGCCCGGATCAGCGGCTCCGTGCCTTGCAGGCCGAGGATGATGAGCGCGAGCACGTCGCCCGGGAACGCCCAGAAGGTCGCCTGCCCGGGGCGGGCGCGGAGGCCGGCGATCACGTCGCGCAGGACCGCGTCCCCGGCGTCGGGATCGCGTGGCAGCAGGGCCGCGACGTCGGCGACGACGGTCGCGCCGAGGCGGCGGACGATGTGCAGGAGCCGCATGAGGTCGTCGCGGGCGCCCGCGTCCGGGTCGACCGGGTCATAGCCGAGCGCCACGGCCCGCTGGGCCCACCACTGGCCGACGTCCGCGCGTTCGGCCAGGACCCGCAGTGACAGGATGTCGACCGCGACCGCCAGGTCGCCGTGCTCGAGCGCGCGGGCGTATTCGGCGCTGCGCTCGCGGCTGGCGAGCTGCAGCCCGGCGAACTGCTCGTCGGCGAGCTCGAGCAGCGCGCTGAGGCGGAACAGCCGGCGGCTCAGGTCACGCGGGAGGTCGGCGGCCTTGTAGCGGATCTCGTGGTCGACGGCCGCCCAGGCGTGCTGCATGACCGTGCGCACCTGGATCTCGGCGCGCAGGCCGGCGAAGCGCTCCGACTCCGGGAGGCTGACGATGTAGTGGTCGGAGCGGTAGCCGAACCGGTCCGGCGGATCGTCATGCCCGCTGCGGTTGGAGTTCGTCCAGTCGACGGTGAGCTCGCGGTCGATGACCGCGCCGACCGCGCGGACGTCGTCGGGGTAGTAGACGATGACGCGCAGCCCGGCGAGGTCGGTGATCTCCTCGAGCGGGTCGGCGTACTTGCCCTTGCTCGTGATCTTCTCGGCGAAGCTCCGGACGGTCTTGGTGCGCGACTCGATCTGCGAGAGCGCGATCGCTTCGCGGTCCAGGCACGCGGCGAGGCGGTCGTGGATGGCGACGCGCAGGGCGTCGAACGTCTGGAGCCGACGGGCGTACTCCGCGCTCCAATCCGTCTCGGAGCTCATGTCTTGATCGATTCCCGCACGCGCGAGAGGCCAGACTAGAGCCTCCGTGCGAGCCTGAGCATCTGCGCGTTGGTCAGGCGCAGCGTGAGCGTGTTCGACACCCAGGCCGTGCCGTCGCCGGTCTGAAGCGCCACGCGGCGGAGCTGCGTGCCGTCGTAGTAGAGGCTGAAGGTGCGGCCGCCGAGGGTGCGTTCCTCGTGCGGCGCGGCGAGGATCGGCGGGTCCGGCCAGTCGAGGGTCTGGACGCCGTAGTACTCGCCGACGGCGATCCGGAAGGTGCGGCGACGTGCGCGGTGGGACGTGCCCTGGGCGTCCTTGACCGTGTACGTGCGGCTCGTCTGCTCTTGCACGGCGGGTAGGTGGGTGCGGGTGCGCGTGCGGGCGCGCTTGGGCTTCGGCTTGGCGCCGGTCGCGTGCGCGGGGACCGTCGCCGCCGGGTGCAGGAAGCGGTGGACGGTGCGCTCGATCACGGCCGGCTCGGCGTACACGTAGCTCGGCCCGATCGTCGCCGGGAACGGCACCTGGACGACGGGCTTGTCGGCCGCGGCGACCACGAGCTTGGCGAGCGCGGTGACCTGCTTGGAGCCGCGGATGTCCGTCCGGGTGTGCCGGCCGAGCAGGCGTAGGAGCGCGTGGCGGTCGCCGAGCAGGTCGGCGACGCCGATCTGCGTCCGGGCCTGGCGCAGGAAGTCCTGCTGGCGGGCGGCGCGCACGAGGTCGTTGTCGCCATGGCGGTAGCGGACGTAGTCGAGCGCGTCGGCGCCGCACAGGCGCTGGTAGCCCGCCCGGATGTCGATCGAGGCGTAGTTCGTGGCCGCGGTGCCGTCGTTGCGGTTGAAGTAGCGGCGGTCCACGTCGGCGTAGACGCAGCCGAGCTCGTCGACGAGCGCGTGGAAGCCGGCGAAGTCGACGTCGATCACGTGGTCGATGCGGGTGCCGAGCACGGCGCGCAGGGTCTTGACCGCGAGCGGCACGCCGCCGTAGGCGTAGGCGGCGTTGAGCTTCGCGGTGCCCTTGCCCGGGATCTGCACCTGCAGGTCGCGCGGCACCGACAGCACGGACACCGCCTTCGCCCGCGGGCTGAGCCGCACGAGCATCATCGTGTCCGACCGCGCGTCGCGCGCCGCGGCCTTCGCGCGGTGGTCGGACCCGATCAGCAGGATCGTCCGGCCGTCGGCGTGCGTGTCGTCGTCGCCGCCGCCGGTGGTCGTCGACGTGACGACGCCGCCGTCCTCGCCGAGGTCGACACGCGGCTGCGCCTCGAGCGCGCGGGCGGTCGCGTGCAGCTCGGTCGCGCCGACGGCGACGACCCCGCCGGCGCAGCAGGCGAAGACGATCGCGCACGCGGCCAGCAGGCGACCGAGCGCGCCGCGGTGGGAGGGAGGCGCGGGCATCGAGGGACTACCCCTTGATCTCGGCGGCGTGCGCCGCGGGCTTGAGCGCCGCGCCGACCGGCGAGCCCGCGCGACGAGCTTTGTAGGGTGCAGCCGGTGCCCGAGTTCACCCGCTACGCGCCGCCCGCCGGCTCGTTCATCCGGTCCGCGCAGCTCGGCACCACGCGCGAGTGGGTCGATCCGTTCATGGCCCAGATCGAGCCGTACCTCGCGACCGCCCGCCAGCAGTCGACCTACATGCCGCTCGGCGTCCACGTCGGCGTCGCGCTGCCCGAGCACGAGAACCTGCTGGCCGGCAACCCGCTCGTGAGCCTCCTCGAGCCGCTCGCGATCGCCTTCCAGCTTCCGAACCTCCGCTACGTGTCCGCCACCAAGGCGCACGGGGACACCTGCACGCTGTGCATCGGCCCGGTCGGCGTGTCCGACGGCGAGCCGCACCTCTGGCGCACCGCGCGCGGCCGCTGCGCCGACGTCAGCGTCAAAGCGCAGCGGGCGTTCGGCTATCAGGTGGCGACCCAGATCCCGCCGTCGCGCTGGGGTCCCGGCCACCTCGACCTCGCGATCCGCACCGGGCTCATGCGCGACTGGATCGTCACCTGGCGCCCGCTGGTCGACTCGCTCGTCGCGGTCCTCGGCCGCCGTCGCCGGCCCGGCGCGCGCGAGTTCGACGTCGAGGACGGTCGCGTGGTCTCGCTCGCGCTGCACCACGAGGTCGACGTGACGCTCGGCAACGCGGTCGACGTGGACGTGCGCTGGCGGCTGATCGGCCGGGCCGACGGCCCGGATCTGGACTACGCCGTCCGCGCGCCCGAGGCCGAGGCCGTCAGCCGCAGCGCGTAGCGCCATCACCCGGTCGACCGGCCTAAGTCGATAAAGACGATGGGGAATGCTACTTTGCCGCGCGCAGGGCAGATGAGCGCGCCCTGGGCCGTCCGGACGCACGTTCGAGACGAAAAACCTGAAAACCCGATCAGGTTCGTGTAGATTAAGCCTCCCGCGGCAGTCGCGCCGGGTCGAACGGAGGGGCAACGAGCACTATGAACTGGGATTGGCCGAGCGTGGCGACGCTCGCCGCCGTAGGGGTCAGCTGGGGCGTCATCTTCTGGATGCGCAAGCGCGCGCTGAACTTCAGCGTGATCGCGCTGTTCGCGTTGGCGATCGGCATTCCGATCGGCATCGTCGCCGAGCAGCACGTCCAGGCGGTCAACCCGATCGGGCGGATCTACATCAACGTCCTGCTCGCCACCGTGGCGCCGCTCGTGCTCGTCGCGATCGTGTCGGCGATGACGTCGCTGGGAACGATCGCCAAGCTCAAGAGCATCGGCCTGCGGTCCACGTTCTGGCTGCTGCTGAGCAACGCGCTCGGCGTCATCCTGGCGCTCGCGCTCGCGTTCATCTTCCGCCCCGGTGACGGCACCGGCGCCAAGCTCGGCGCGGTCCCCTCGGACACCATCGCGGGCCAGGTGCAGCAGTTCGGCGACGTGGTCGTCAGCTTCTTCCCGACCAACGTGGTCGGGAGCTTCAGCGCGAACGCGATCATCCCGATCATCCTGATCGCGGTCACGATCTCGATCGCCTACCTCTCGCTCGCCGAGAAGCAGGGCGAGAAGGTCAAGATCTTCGCTGACGGGATCGAGGCGCTCAAGCTCGTCGTCTTCAAGGTCGTCAGCTACGTGATCCGGATGACGCCGTACGCGATCGTCGCGCTCACGGCGCACATGGTCGGCATGAGCACGAACCTCGGCAAGAGCTTCACGTCGCTGCTCGGGCTGCTGGTGCTCGTGTGGGCCGCCTGCACGATCCACACCTGGGGCATCAACTCGGTCCTGCTCTCCTCGTTCGCCAACGTGTCGCCGGTCGCGTTCTTCCGCAAGATCTTCCCGGCCCAGCTCACCGCGTTCACGACCCAGAGCTCGATCGGCACGCTGCCGGTGACCACGGGCCAGCTCACGCGCAAGGTCGGCGTGCACCCGGAGATCGCGCACTTCACCGCACCGCTCGGCGCCAACATCGGCATGCCCGGCTGCGCGGGCATCTGGCCGATCCTGATCGCCGTCTGGGGCATCAACGCCTACGGCCTCGCCTACTCGCCCGGGCAGTACCTGCTGCTGGCGATCCTCAGCATCGTCGTCTCGATCGGGGTCGCCGGCGTGCCCGGCGCGGCCACGGTCTCCGCGGCCACGGTGATGGCGGCGGCGGGCCTGCCGCTCGAGTTCGTCGCGGCGACCATCCCGATCGGCGTGATCGCCGACATGGCGCGCACGGCGACCAACGTCACCGCGGCCGCCGTCAGCGCCACGGTCGTCGCGCGGCAGACCGGCATGCTCGACGACGCGATCTTCGAGGGCCGCGCCCAGTTCGTCGAGGACGACGACGTGCTCACCCCGCGCCCGGCACAGCCGCAGCCGGTGGCGCACGGGTGGCCGGCGCAGCCGCAACCCCAGCCGGTCGCCACCGCGTGGCCCGCGCAGCCGCAGCCGCAGCCCGTCGCCACCGCGTGGCCCGCGCAGCCGCAGCCTCACACCGTCGCCGGCCCGTGGCCGGCCCAGCCCCAACCCGTCGCTCCGCACGCTCCGAACCCAGAGCTGGTGCGTAGCTGATGCTCGCTCCCAAGAAAAGGACGGCAGTGAACCTCAAGAGTCGTTGGACGGCCGCCGCGGTCGTCGGCGTCGCCGTACTCAGCGCCGCCCCTGCCGCTCACGCGCAGGGCGTCACGAACCCCGCCGAGCACCCGGTCCCCGTCACGGTCACGATCGACGGGCAGACGTTCACGGACGGGCGCGACACGCTGCCCGGATACGACGACGAGGCCTGCACGCCGATCCCGGGCGTCCAGTACGACTTCGCCCAGGGCGAGATCCTCTACTACGACAGCGACGGGAACCTGCTCAAGACCGCCAAGTGGTCGGAGTGGGCGCGCATCAGCTCGTACCAGACCTGGGTCTCGCAGCAGAAGACCCCGACCCCGACGCCGGCCGCGACGGTCGCGCCCTCGACGACCGCCACGTCCACCCCGGCGCCGTCGAGCGGCGGCACGTCGAACGCCGCGGCGACGGCCCCGAGCACGCAGAGCGCGACGCCGCAGACGCAGACCACGAGGTCGGCGGCGACGACCAAGAGCCCGACGACGAAGACGCAGACGACGAAGACGCAGAGCACGAAGACGACGTCGACGGCGAAGAGCCAGAGCACGAAGCGCTCCTCGTCCACGGGATCGTCGGCGACGACGACGGCCTCGAGCACCACGGCTCCGTCGACATCGACCGCTTCGACCAAGGGCTCGTCGAACGCGACGTCGGGCGCCTCGACCGGCGCCGGCGCCGGCGCGACGCCGGGCGCGACCGCCGCGAGCACGCCCTCGTCGGACGCGTCGACCTCCACCGCCGTGGGCGCCGCGCCGCCGGACCCCGGAAGCGTGGATCCGGCCGCCACCGGCACGCCGGAGACGACAGCCGGCACGGTTCCCGGCGACCCGAACGTCGTCACTCCGGCCGGCACGGCGGCGGCCACCGGTTCCGGCGTGGTCGCCGGCACCGCCTCGGTCGTGAACGACGCAGCCGCCCCGACGTACAAGCTCGTGGCGGACGGCGTGACCGGGGCTCCGAGCCGGCTCGCCGGCGTCGGGATCCTCGTGGCCCTCGTCGCGCTCGGCTTCTTCTGCCTCGCGTTCGGCGAGGTTCGCCAGCAGCTGTTCGGTCGCCGGCGCCGCGCCTGATCTCTCACCGCAGCACCCCGCAGCACCCACACATAGACATCAACAGGAGGAAGCATGCACGTCCCCCATCGGAGGGCGCGGATGGTCGCTGCGCTGGCTGCTGCCGCTGCGGTCATCCCGCTCACGGCCACCGCGGCCGACGCCGCCACGACCACGAAGTACAACCACGCGACGTTCCTGCAGCACGCGCTCGGGTTGCCGACGTCGAACACCAGCCCGGTGATCGAGTCCATCACGTACGACCGGTTCCAGTGGCTGCTCCAGCAGGACGGCCAGTTCGCCTTCCTGATCGGTGATCCCGCGGGCGACGCGTCGTTCGCCGAGCGGGCGCGCGCGGTCGAGGCGGCTGCCAGCTCCGCCGGCGTCAAGCAGGTGTACTGGTTCAACCCGAACCTGTCGGGCAGCGTCAAGGTCGGCACCGTCACCGTGCCCGCCCTCGACATCCGCAAGTCCGAGACGATCACCGAGCTCGCGGCGGATTCGCGGACGACGTACGGCCACGCGTGGAAGAACCTCGTCGGCCAGTACCTCGGCAACGGCGTGACCGCGACCGCCACCGGTGTGGGGAGCGAGACCGCGGTCGTCAAGACCGTCACGGGCACGAACACCGTCAACGACTACGGCGCCACCGCGGGCTACAGCACCGAGGTCGGCAACGTCAACGGCGGCGCGCTCTACGACTACAAGACCGCGACGCCCGCCGACGTGACGGACAGCTTCTTCTTCGTCTACGACAAGGCCAACACGGTCACCCCGGACGGCTCGACGGCCCAGCCGGCCAAGGTCGTGAGCTGGGTCAACCTCACCGACGAGGCGAGCACCGCCGCGGCGGCCGCGGATGTGAACGCGGCGATCGGCAAGGTCGGTCCCGCGACCCTCGACGAGCTCGACCAGTTCGCCTGGTGGAAGTCCGAGGTCAACGCCCGCCAGAAGGAGCAGGCCCCGCGCGTCGATCGCGGCTCCGAGGTTCCGGTCCTCACCGACGCGGACAACGCCGCGGCCGACGGTGGCTGGCGGATCCAGCAGGTCACCTACCCGGAGCTGGTCGACCTGCTCAAGAGCGGCACCGACGCCAACGCGGTGATCCTGTTCGGCGGCACGTGGTGCCCGAACACCCGCCCGGTGCTGCCGTTCATCAACGAGGACGCGCAGGAGCACGACGTCACCGTCTTCAACTTCGACACCGTGCTCGACGGCGGTCAGGTCGGCGGCTCGACCACGAGCGCGGTCAACCCGTTCCAGTCCCGCAACACCGCCAACAACGGCAGCACGGCGGCGCTGGCGAACGCGAACCCGACGTTCCTCTACGGCCACGTCCTCCAGCAGTACCTCAACAACATCGTCACGCAGTACGACCCTGCCCGCGGCGCATCGCAGTCGGTCACCTTCTATCCGGCCGGTGACACCACCAAGCCGCTGCAGACGACCAAGAAGCTCCAGGTGCCGTTCCTGCTCGCGCATCAGGCCAAGGCGGGCGACGCGCCCAACGGCGGCATCACCCGCCAGTGGATCCAGAAGAACGCCGCGGGCGCCGTCTCCGAGTACACGGAGTACATGTCGCAGTGGTGGTTCACGAACCCGAAGCCGAACCAGTTGGGCATCTCGGCGACGCAGCTCCCGGCCGGCGCGCCGATCTGGAACAAGATCAACGCCGACCTCGCGACGTTCAACTGGAAGACCGACGTCAGCACGGTCATCCCGAACACGGGCATCGACACCGATGACGCCCAGTACCTCGTCGACGGCGACACCGCGACGGTCAGCAACACCGACACGGCCGTGACCGTCGCCAGCCCTGGCACCAGCCCGATCCCGATCGGTCCGACGGCGCTCGCGGGCGCGCTCGACTGGCTCACGCCCGCCCGCACGCCGGCCAGCAGCGTTGCGGCCAAGACGGCCTATCTGGCCGCGGTGAAGGCGAACACGGACGCGACGCTGATCACCCACCTCAAGACCGTGGTCGGCGCCTGGCACGTCGCTCAGCTCCGCAAGACCACGGTCCTCACCGCGTGGGGGCTGCCGACCACGCCGGGCAGCGTCGCGGGCGGCAAGAACCTCATCCGCAAGCTGGACGTGTTCTTCGGCGGCCTGCCGGGCGGCCCGAGGTTCACGACGCGCACCGTGACCGCGAACCCGGTCACGGCGCCCACCGCCCCGTCGGTGAGCGTCACGATCGCGAGCGCCGCCGGCCGCACGGTCACCGGCAACGTCGCGGTCAGCGTGAAGTCGGGGGCGACGGAGATCGCGTCGGGCGCCGGTGCTCTCTCCGGCAACGCGGCCTCGGTCGCGCTTCCGGCCATCGCCGCGGGCACGTACCAGTTCACGCTCACCTACGCGGGTGATGAGGACATCGACGCGTTCACCGAGTCCGGCAGGCTGACGGTCAACCCGGCCCCGGTGGTCGAGGACCCGCCGGCCCCGGTGAACGTGACCCCCGGCTCGACGCCGACGCCGACGCCGGCCCCGATCGTCACGCCGACGGCCAAGGCCAAGGTGAGCAAGGTCGCCGGCACGCTCTCGAAGGCGCCGACGAGCAAGAAGAGCGGCAAGTACACGGTGACGATCAGCACCGCCAAGGGCCAGGTCAAGGCCAGCGGCAAGGTCACGATCAAGTTCACCAAGGGCAAGACCACGAAGACCGTCACGGGCACGCTCAAGAGCGGCACGGTCACCGTCACGGTGCCGAAGCTGGCCAAGGGCACCTGGAAGGTCGCGATCACCTGGCCGGGGGACTCCAAGTACCAGTCCGGCAAGGCGACCGGGAAGTCGATCAAGGTCAAGAAGTAGGAACGTGACGCCGATGAGCTCCAGCATGGCCCCCATCCAGACGTCCATCAGCGCCGGTGACGGCCTGCTGGAGCTCGTCGGTCACGACCTCTCGGTCCCGCTCGTGGACGGCGAGTGGGTCCGGTACGCGAACCTCGACAACGCGGCGAGCGCGCCGGCCCTGCAGTCGGTGGCCGCCGCGGTCGAGGAGTTGCTGCCCTACTACGGCAGCGTGCACCGTGGCGCGGGGTTCGCGTCGCTGGTGAGCACTGAGGCGTACACGCGTGCGCGCGAGCTCGTGGGCGAGTTCCTGGGCACCCGCGAGGACGACCTGGTGCTGTTCACCCGCAACACCACCGACGCCTTCAACCTGCTCGCGGGTGCGCTGCCCGCGGGCGCGACGGTGCTCACCTTCACGGGCGAGCACCACGCGAACCTCCTCCCGTGGCGTCGCGCCGACGTGCGCGACCTCGGGATCCCGGCGAGCCCCGCCGAGGCGCTCGCCGCGCTGGAGCGCGCGTTGCGCACGCTGGGCGGCGGCCCCGCGCTGGTGTCCGTGACGGGGGCTTCGAACGTGACGGGCGAGGTGTGGCCGATCGAGGAGATCGTCGCGCTCGCCCACGCGCACGGCGCCCGGGTCGCGCTGGACGCCGCGCAGCTCGCGGCCCACCGCCCGGTGGACATCACCGCGTTGGACGTCGACTACGTCGCGTTCTCCGGCCACAAGGTCTACGCGCCGTACGGCGCCGGCGTGCTCGCCGGCCGGGCCGACTGGCTCAACGCCGGGCAGCCCTATCTGGCGGGTGGCGGCGCAGTGCGCCGCGTCACCGCCGACGGCGTGGAATGGGGCACGGGCCCCGCGCGCCACGAGGGCGGCACGCCCGCCGCGCTCGGCGCCTTCGCGATCGCGGCCGCCGTGAACGCCCTCCAGCAGACGGGCTGGGACCAGATCGTGGCGCACGAGCTCGAGTTGCTCGACCGGCTGCTGACCGGTCTGGACGCGCTCGACGGCGTGCGCACGTACGAGCTGTGGGAGCGCGGCGCGTGCGACCGCGTGGGCGTGGTCAGCTTCAACGTCGAAGGGCTTGACCCGGCGCTGCTCGCGGCGGCGCTGGGCGCCGAGCACGGCATCGGCGTCCGTGACGGCGCGTTCTGCGCGCACCCGCTGATGGACCACTTCGTCGCGCGCGACGGCGGCTCCGGTCAGGCGGTGCGCGCGAGCATCGGCGTCGGCACGAGCGCCGACGACATCGACCGGCTGCTCGCCGCGGTCGACCGGATCGCCCGCGAGGGCGTGGGGTGGACCTACGTCGAGCGCAACGGCTCCGTGCTCCCGAACCCCGATCCGCGGCCCCGGCCGTCGCTCGGCGGGCTGCTCGACGGCCCGGTCGACGGCGGCGCCTCTCCCTGTCGCAGCTAACCCGAACGCGCCTCATCAATATGTTTTGGTGAGCAACTTATTGACTTCGGCTTGCCCATCGGCTTAGGCTTACGCCTCCGGTTCGCAGAAGTACGAGGGGGAGAAGTTGATGAGGAAGTCGGCGCTGCCATGGTTGGCATGCCTGCTCGTGGCGTTGATCGTGGTTCCGACGTGGGCGTCGGCAGCCGCGCCGCAGCCTGCCCCGGCTCCGGCCGCCGCCCCCGCGGCCAAGGTCACGTTCCCCGCGTCGGCGTACGCCGACGCCGCGTTCGTCGCGCACGACTACTACTTCCAGGACGCCGCCGGGGACGTTGACGACAACGAGGTGACGATCGCCGCGGGCGAGCGCGTCACGTTCGAGGCACCCAGCGGCGTCGCTCCGCACAACGCCGTGTTCACGGGCGCGCAGCCCACCTCGTGCACCCAGACGTCCGGGAACCCGATGGACGGGAACACGACCGCGCCGCTGCCGGACTACCCGGTCGGCGGCCCGTGGACGGGGACGTGCACGTTCAGCGCGCCCGGGACCTACTCGTTCTACTGCCAGGCCCACGACTGGATGACGGGCACGGTCGAGGTGACCGGCACGGCGACGCCGACCCCCACGCCGACCACGACGCCGACGGCCACGCCGACGACGACCCCCACCGCCACGCCGACGGCGACGGCCACCCCGCCGTCGCGCCCGGGCATCCGGGCGATCGACACGAGCGGCTCGGTCTTCCGGTGGCAGGACGTGTCGAGCAGCGACCCGACCGACAACAGCGTCACGGTCACCGCCGGCGCGACCGTCGACTTCAGCTACCCGACGGGCAGCTCGTCGCACAACGTCGTGTTCTCGCGCGCGCCCACGTCGTGCGTGCAGAAGACCGGTGTGGTGATCACGCAGGCCCCGCCGCTGCCCAGCTTCGCGCAGCCGTCGGGATGGTCCGGCGAGTGCACCTTCTCCACGCCCGGAACCTACGCGTTCGTCTGCGGCGTCCATCCGGACATGACGGGCTCGGTGGTCGTCGAAGCGGCGCCGACCCCGACGCCGACCGCGACCCCCGATCCGCCGGACACGTCGATCACGTCCGGACCGAGCGGGCCGACGAACCAGACCTCCGCGAGCTTCAGCTTCACGTCACCGCAGTCGGGGGCGACCTTCGAGTGCAAGCTCGACATGCCGTCGGGCGCCGGCGCGTGGACGGCCTGCACGTCCCCGCGCGCCTACGCGGTCTCCACCAACGGCGCCTACACGTTCTCGGTGCGCGCGGTCTACCCGAGCGGGAACCCGGATCCGACGCCCGCGACACGCAGCTTCACGGTCGACACCGGGCCACCGGACACGACCATCAACGGCGGACCGAGCGGCACGGTCGCGACGACCTCGCAGGCCTTCCTGTTCTCCTCCGACGAGATGAACGTCACGTACGAGTGCCGGCTGGACACGCCCTCGGGCGCGGGCACCTACGGCGCGTGCACGTCGCCGCAGAGCTACACCACCACCGCGAACGGGCAGTACACGTTCCTCGTGCGGGCGAAGGACCCGGCGGGCAACGTCGACGCGTCGCCCGCGTCGCGCACCTTCACGGTGGACACGGTCGCGCCGGACACGACGATCTCCAGCGGGCCCTCGGGCACGGTCAACACGACGTCGCCGTCGTTCGGCTTCTCCTCGCCCGACTCGAGCGCGACCTTCCAGTGCCGCCTCGACGGCCCGGGCACGGCGACCGGGACGTACGTGGCCTGCACCACGCCGCGTCAGGTCGGCCCGCTGGCGGACGGGAGCTACACGTTCCTCGTGCGCGCGGTCGACGCCGCCGGCAACGTGGACACGACGCCCGCCTCGCGGACGTTCACCGTTGAGACGAGCGCGCCCGACACGGCGATCACCGCCGGTCCCCAGGGCCTCGTCAACGGCACCTCGGCCGCGTTCTCGTTCACGTCCACCAAGGCCGGCTCGACCTTCGAGTGCCGCCTGGACACGCCGTCCGGCAACGGGACCTACGCCGCGTGCACGTCGCCGCAGACGTACACGACGACCGCCAACGGCGCCTACACCTTCTCGGTGCGCGCGACCGACGCGGCCGGCAACGTCGACGCGACGCCCGCGACGCGCGCGTTCACGGTCGACACCACCGCGCCGAACACGACGATCGACTCGGGGCCGACGGGCACGGTGAGCACCAGCTCGCCGCTGCTGACGTTCTCGTCCAGCGAGTCGGGCTCGACGTTCGAGTGCCGTCTCGACGGCCCCGGCGGCGCGACCGGCAGCTACCAGACCTGCACGTCCCCGCGCATCCTCGGCTCGCTCGCCGACGGCGCCTACACGTTCCTCGTGCGCGCGACCGACGCGGCGGGCAACGTGGACGCCACGCCGGCGAGCCGCACGTTCACGGTCGACACGGCCGCGCCGGACACGACGATCGTGAGCGGTCCGTCGGGGCTGACGAACGCGACGTCGGCGTCCTTCGGCTTCACGAGCGAGGCGGGTGCCTCCTTCGAGTGCCGCCTGGACACGCCGTCCGGCTCCGGCACCTACGCGACCTGCACCTCCCCGCAGGCCTACACGACGACCGCGAACGGGCAGTACACGTTCTCGGTCCGCGCGAAGGACGCGGCCGGCAACGTCGACCCGACGCCCGCCACGCGCACATTCACCGTGGACACCGCCGCGCCGAACACGACCATCGACTCCGGCCCGACGGGCACCGTGAACACCGCTTCGCCGGCGTTCGCGTTCTCCTCGAGCGAGTCCGGCTCGACGTTCGAGTGCCGCCTGGACGGCCCCGGCACGGCGACCGGCACCTACGCCGCGTGCACGTCGCCGCGCACGGTCGGTCCGCTCAACGACGGGACGTACACGCTCCTCGTGCGGGCGATCGACGCCGCGGGCAACGTGGACGGCTCGCCGGCCTCGCGGACGTTCACGGTCGAGACGTCGCTGCCGGACACGTCGGTCACGAGCGGCCCGACGGGCGCGACCAGCAACGCGTCGCCCTCGTTCGCGTTCGACTCGACGAAGGCCGGCTCGACGTTCGAGTGCCGCCTGGACGGCCCGGGCGCCGCGACGGGCACGTACGTCGCGTGCACCTCGCCGCGCGCGGTCGGCCCGCTGGCGGACGGGGCGTACACGTTCCTGGTCCGGGCGAAGGACGCCGCGGGCAACGTGGACACCACTCCGGCCAGCCGCACGTTCACGGTGGACACGGCTGCGCCGAACACGACGATCGACTCGGGCCCGTCGGGCACGGTCGGCACGACGTCGGCGTCGTTCGGGTTCTCCAGCGAGGCGGGTGCGTCGTTCGAGTGCCGCCTGGACACGCCGTCCGGGGCGGGCGCGTACGCCGCGTGCACGTCGCCGCAGGCGTACACGACGACGGCGAACGGTGAGTACACGTTCTCGGTGCGTGCCAAGGACGCGGCCGGCAACGTCGACCCGACGCCCGCGACGCGGACGTTCACGGTGGACACGGTCGCGCCGGACACGACGATCTCGGCCGGGCCGAGCGGCGTGGTCAACACCACTTCGGCGTCGTTCACGTTCTCGAGCGAGGCGGGTGCCACGTTCGAGTGCCGCCTGGACGGGCCCGGCTCGGCGACCGGGACCTACGCGGCGTGCGCGTCGCCGCGTGCGGTCGGTCCGCTGGCCGACGGCGAGTACACGTTCTCGGTGCGCGCGAAGGACGCGGTCGGGAACGTGGACGCGACGCCCGCGACCCGGACGTTCACGGTGGACACGACGGCGCCGGACACGGCGATCGCGAGCGGTCCGTCCGGTGTGACGAACGCGACCTCGGCGTCGTTCGGGTTCTCCAGCGAGGCGGGTGCGTCGTTCGAGTGCCGCCTGGACACGCCGTCCGGGGCGGGCACGTACGCCGCGTGCACGTCGCCGCAGGCGTACACGACGACGGCGAACGGTGAGTACACGTTCTCGGTGCGTGCCAAGGACGCGGCCGGCAACGTCGACCCGACGCCCGCGACGCGGACGTTCACGGTGGACACCACGGCCCCGAACACCACGATCGACTCGGGTCCGACGGGCACGGTGAACACGGCGTCGCCGTCGTTCGCGTTCTCGAGCGAGGCGGGTGCCTCGTTCGAGTGCCGCCTGGACGGCCCGGGAGCGGCGACGGGGACCTACGTCGCATGCACGTCGCCGCGCGTGGTCGGTCCGCTGGCCGACGGCGAGTACACGTTCTCGGTCCGCGCGAAGGACGCGGCGGGCAACGTCGACGCCACGCCCGCCACGCGCACGTTCACGGTCGAGACGACCGTGCCGGACACGTCGCTCACCGCCGGTCCGACCGGGACGACGAACGACGCGTCGCCGTCGTTCTCGTTCGGCTCGACGAAGCCCAACTCGACGTTCGAGTGCCGTCTGGACGGTCCGGGCGCGGCGACCGGGACCTACGTGGCGTGCACGTCGCCGCGCGCGGTCGGCCCGCTGGCGGACGGGGCGTACACGTTCCTCGTCCGTGCGCGGGATGCCGCCGGCAACCTCGACGCGACGCCCGCCTCGCGGACGTTCACGGTGGACACCACCGCGCCGGACACGACGATCACCGGCGGCCCGTCCGGCACGGTCACGGCGGGCACGGCCTCGTTCGCGTTCACGAGCGAGGCCGGTGCGACGTTCGAGTGCCGCCTGGACACGCCCTCGGGCGCCGGGACGTACGTCGCGTGCACGTCGCCGCGTGAGGTCACGCTGACCGCCCTCGGCTCGTACACGTTCTGGGTGCGCGCGAAGGACGCGGCGGGCAACGTCGACGCCACGCCAGCGAGCCGCACGTTCACGCGTGAGGCGGAGCCGACGCCGACGCCGACGGTCACGCCCACCGTGACGCCGACGGTGACGCCGACGGTCACCCCCACGGTGACGCCCACCGTCACGCCGACGGTGACGCCCACCGTGACGCCGACGGTCACGCCGACGGTGACGCCCACCGTGACGCCGACGGTGACGCCGACGGTGACGCCGACGGTCACGCCGACGGTGACGCCCACCGTGACGCCGACGGTCACCCCGACCGTCACGCCCACCGAGACCTCGGTGGAGACCACCATCACCGGCACGGTCGCGTCCGCGCTGTCGCTCACGCTCGGCACCTCGACGCCGTTCGGGCCGTTCATCCCCGGCGTCGCGGCCGACTACCTGGCCACGGTGCCGGCGACGGTGACGAGCACGGCGCAGTCGGCGGACCTGACCGTGGTCGACGCGGACACGCAGCGTCCCGGCCGCCTGGTGAACGGGACGTTCGCGCTGACGAACCCGGTGGAGGTCAAGGCGACCAACGCCACCACGCCTGACTCGGCCTTCGCGCCGGTCGGGGCGAGCCCGGTGCGCGTGCTGGCGTTCCCGACGCAGGCGGTCTCGAACGCGGTCACGATCGGGTTCCGCCAGCGGATCGCCGCGGACGAGCCGCTGCGCACCGGCACGTACGCGAAGACGCTGACGTTCACGTTGTCGACGACCAACCCGTAGGGGGTCACGGGCGCCGCGGCTGGAGCCGCGGCGCCCGATCGCTACCGTCACCGCCCGCATGATCGTCTGCATCTCGCCGACCCCGGCGGTCGACCGGCTGCACCGGGTGAGCGGGCCCGTCGTGGTGGGGCGGATCCACCGCCCGCACGAGGTCGTCGCGGTCGCCGGTGGCAAGGGCCTCAACGCCGCGCGAGCGGCCGCGCAGCTCGGTACGCCGGTCCGCGCCGTCGCCCCGCTCGGCGGCGCGAACGGCGCGTGGATCGAGACGCAGCTCGAGGCCGCCGGCCTCGAGGTCCGCCGCGTCCCGACCGACGCGGAGCCGCGCATCTGCGTCTCCGTCGCGGGCGAGGGCCAGGACCTGACGGAGTTCTACGAGGGCGCGCCACCCATCGCCGCGGCCGAGTGGGACGCGCTCGTGGACGCGGTGCGCGACGCCGCCACCGGCGCGAGCTGGGTGACCCTGTCCGGCTCGCTGCCGCCGGGCGCGCCCGTCGACGGCGCCGCCGTCCTCCTCGAAGCGGCCCGTGCGGCCGGTGCCTCAGTCGCCCTGGACGGCAGCGGGGAGGCCCTCGCCGCCGGCGTGCGCGTGATGCCGGACCTCGTGAAGATCAACGAGCACGAGGCGCACGGCCTGCTCGGCGCGGACGTCGACGTCCGCGCCTTGCGCCCCGCGCAGGGCGTCGCGTGCATCACCCGCGGCGCCGCGGGGCTCGAGCTGGCGGCGAACGGCGTCGTCCTGCGCGCCACCCCGCCGACCCGTGGCCGCTACCCGGTCGGTTGCGGCGACGTGACCCTCGGCGCGCTCGTGGCCGCCCGCGACACCGGCGCCGACTGGCCCGCCGCGGTCGCGCTGGCCGTCGGAGCCGCGGCCGCCGCCGCCGAGGTCCCGGGCGCGGCGGTCTTCGACCCCGCTCGCGCCCGCGAGCTCGCCGCGGCGGTCGACGTGCGCTTCACCTGACCGGCGATCGGCCGTTTGTTCCGCTCCCACGGAGGGAACGACCGCGATCGGTGTCTGCCTTTCAGAACTCCATGCGAGCCCTGTCGGCGAACCTCCGCGCCGGCGTGCTCCGGTCCGACGCGGTCCGGCACGCGCTGACCAAGGGCGAGATGCGGGAGGAGGACCTCGCCGCAGCGCTCGCGCCGCACCTGCCGCAGCGCATGTCGCTGTCCAGCGGCGTGGTGATCAACGACCGCGGTGAGGAGAGTGGTCAGCAGGATCTGCTGATCGTCGACTCGGACGTGTCGCCGGCGTTCGTCACGGCCGGGCGACTCGGGGTGCACCCGGTGGAGAGCGTGCTCGCTGCCATCGAGGTCAAGTCGACGCTGACGAGCGCGCTGGTCGAGGACGCGGTCGAGCGCGGCGCGTCGGGCGCCGAGACCAGCAGCAGGGCGCTGTTCCGAGCGTTTGTGCGAGCGAACCAGGCGCTGCCCGAGATGGACCGCACGAATGCTCTGTTCGTCGTCGACCAGTTCACCACCGCCTGATCGCCACGCGAGGACGCCGCCGTGCTGCAGAACTACCCGCAGGACGCGCTCACCGCGTGCCGGCTGGACTACGGGCACGACAGCTTCCTTTGGTTCTACGCGTTCCTCCTCGACGCCGTGCAGTACTACACCCCGCCGAGCCTCAACCTTCGCGGGTACGTCGACAGCGCTGACCTCGAGGAAGGCGCTCGCATCGACGACATCGTGCCGATCAGGCCCGAAGCCGAACCGCCTGAGTGAGGATCGACGTGCTCAGCACTGCCAGCTGATCTTCGAGTAGGCCTTCGGCACGCCCGTGATGCGGGCCTCGATGCACTGGTAGACACGGCGGTCGCCCTCGGCCACGCGCTTGCGCAGGACGACGCGGACCTTGCCGCGGACGCGGCGGCCTTCGGCGCAGCTGGGCTCGCACAGCAGGACGCTGGCCGTGCCGCGGCCGATCGCCTTGCTCCAGCCCCAGTGCTTCCAGCGCAGGCTCGTGAGGTCCACGTCGCGGAAGGCGAGCGTCTTGGGCTTCTGCGCCAGGCGGTCCGACAACGGGTCGCGGACGTAGGAGGAGCCGGCGGCGAGGGCGACGCCCGGCGCGCACAGGGTCAGCAGGGCGAGGGCGAGGACGAGGGTACGGCGCATCGCCACAGGGTCGCACGTACATCCTTCGATCGGCGTGATTCCCGCACCGCCGGTGTGGTGGTCCCCGCGCTGTGGGTGTGTGGGTAACCGCCCGTAACGTGGCGGTCCGCTCCGGGAGCCTGTCGGCACTCCCCAGGAATCGCAATAAAGGTACGGACGCCGCCTTGAAGATCTTCCCTCGCGCAAGCGTGATGCTTGCCGCTGGGTTCGCGCTGCTCGCGAGCCCGGCATACGCTGCACCCGCTCGGCCCGACCTGTCGGTCGCCAAGCTGCAGGCCGACGCGGGCTCCGCGACGGTCACCGTGAAGAACGCCGGTCCCGCGAAGGCCAAGGCGTCGCAGGTCGCGCTCACGCTCTCGAAGGACGCGAAGCCGAGCAAGGACGACCGCGCGCTCACCAGCGGGTCGGTCAAGGCGCTGGCCGCCAGGAAGAGCGCGGCGGCGACGTACACGCTCACGGTGCCCGCGGGTACGTACCGCGTGATCGCCTGCGCGGACCCGAAGAACAAGGTCCGCGAGCGCAACGAGAAGAACAACTGCCGCGCCTCGGGCGAGATCACCGTGCGCACCGGCCCGCAGCCCACGCCGGCTCCCGGCCCGGCGCCGCAGCCCGTCCCGCAGCCGGCGCCGAACCCGAACCCGAACCCGGGCCCGACCGCCACCGCGACGGCCACCGCCTCCGCGACGCCCACGGCCACCGCAACGGCCACCGCCACCGCCACCGCCACGGCGACCGCCACCGTGACCCCGACGGTCACGGCCACCCCGACCCCCGACTTCCCTGAGCCCCCGCTCACCCCCGCCGCGGACCCGGCCGACGTCGCCCCCGCGCCCGAGCCGAGCAAGCCGACCACGGTCGCCGACGGCACCGAGTTCCTCTACACGGGCAGCAACCCGATCCAGAAGGAGGTCAAGCCCAGCACGATCGCCGACAAGCAGGTGGCGGTCGTCCGCGGCAAGGTCCTCAAGGCCGACGGGACGCCGATGAAGGGCGCGCGCGTCACCGTGCTCGACCACTCCGAGCTCGGCTACACCGCGACCCGTGAGGACGGCGGCTACGACCTCGCCGTCAACGGTGGCGCGGACCTCACGCTGACGTTCGAGCAGGACGGCTTCATGAGCGTCCAGCGCACGGAGCCGATCCCGTGGCAGGACTACGTGGACATCGCCGACGTGGTGATGACCCCGTACGACGCGAAGGTCACGGAGATCGAGGAGAAGGCCGACACGCTGCAGGTCGCCACGAGCGAGACGACGCCGGCCGACGACAGCGATCCGCGCCAGGCGACGCTCATGTTCGACCCCGGCACGGACGCCACGATGACGCTGCCGAACGGCCAGACGAAGCCGCTCGGCGACCTCGAGGTCCGCGCGACCGAGTACACGGTCGGCGCGAACGGCGAGGAGCGCATGCCGGGCGAGCTGCCGGACAGCTCCGCCTACACCTACGCCGTCGAGTTCTCCGTCGATGACGCCGTCGAGGCGGGCGCCACCGACGTCAAGTTCACCAAGCCGGTCACGACCTACGTCGACAACTTCCTCGGCTTCAAGGCCGGCACGATCGTGCCGTCGGCGTACTACGACGAGGCCAAGGGCGCGTGGGTGCCGTCCAAGAACGGCGTGGTCATCAAGATCATCAGCGAGTCGGGCGGCCGCGCGAACGTCGACACGGACGGCGACGGCACCGCGGACAACCAGGGCCTCGACGACGCCGAGCGCACGAAGCTCGCCCAGGAGTACGGCGCCGGCAAGTCGCTGTGGCGCGTCGAGGTCGAGCACTTCACGCCCTGGGACTACAACTGGCCGTACGGCTGCAAGGCCGACTGCGACGCCCCGGACGAGGAGCCGCCGCCCCCGCCCTACTGCCCCGAGTGCGAGGCCGCCGGCTCGATCATCGGCGTCTTCAACCAGACGCTCGGCGAGACCCTCTCCGTCCCCGGCACGCCCCTCAACCTCTACTACAACTCCGGCCGCGTCCCCGGCTACAAGGAGGCCTACCGGCTCGAGATCCCGCTGACGGGCGCGTCGATCAAGCCGAGCCTGAAGCGCGTCGAGCTCGAGGTGACCGTCGCCGGCCAGGAGTTCCGTCAGACGTTCACACCCAAGGCGAACCTCAAGCACACGTTCGAGTGGGACGGCGTGGACGCCTACGGCCGCACGGTCGAGGGGGCGCAGAACGCCGAGGTGCGGATCGGCTACGTGTACGCGGCCGAGTACCTGGAGGCGTCCGAGTTCGAGGCGTCCTTCGGCCAGTTCGGCGGCGCGCCCGTCACCCGCAACGAGGCGGGAGGCGACGACGAGTCGCGCCGCGAGATCATCGCTTGGCAGGAGTGGGAGCGCCCCGTGGGCGTCCTCGGCGCCGGCAGCGACGCGCTCGGCGGCTGGACGCTCGACGTGCACCACGCCTACGACCCGCAGGCCCGCACGCTCTACAAGGGCGACGGCTCGAAGGTCACCACCGAGGCGATCCGCGCGGAGCTCGACACCGCGGTCGGCGTGTCCGACGGCAACGTCGACCCGACGAAGCCGGCGACGATGTTCCCGCTCGAGACCGCCCGCGGCACCGACGCCGGCGCCGACGGCTCGATCTACGTCGCCGAGACCGGCGCCGACCGCGTGCTCAAGGTCGACAAGAACGGCATGGTGCACATCGTCGCCGACGACGAGGACGGCCTGACCGCGCCGCGTGACGTGGCCGTCGCCGACGACGGCACGCTCTTCATCTCCGACACCGGCAACGCGCGGATCGTCAAGATCGACCCGCTCGGCAACCGGTCGACGTTCGCCGGCGGGGGAGACCCCGACACGCTCGGCGACGGCGGCCCGGCCACGAGCGCGAGCCTCAAGCAGCCGCGCGGTCTCGCGCTGGCCGCCGACGGCACGCTCTACATCGCCGAGGCCGGCCGCAACCGCGTCCGCCGCGTCGCGCCGGACGGGCGCATCAACACGCTCACCACGGACCTGAACCTGCCGACCGACGTCGCCGTCGACGCCGAGGGGTCGGTCTTCGTCGCCGACGCGCTCAACGAGCGCGTGGTCAAACTCACCGCCCAGGGCGAGGCGACGACGCTGGCCGCGGACATCGGGCAGGCCTACGGCCTCGACGTCGCCGACGACGGCACCGTCTACGTCTCCGACCGCATCCATCACCTGGTCCGCCGGATCGCCAAGGACGGCACCGTCGCCGTCTACGCCGGCACCGGCCGCAGCGGCGACGCCGGCGACGGCAACGCGCCGGCCCAGGCGCAGCTCACGTTCCCGGAGGACGTCACGGTCGCGCCGGACCAGTCGGTGCAGATCGCCGACACCGGCAACGCGCGCATCCGCCGCGTCTCGCCGGGCCTGCCGGGCTTCGTCGACGCCGACTTCTCGCTCCCGAGCCAGGACGGCACGCAGGTGTTCCTGTTCGACCGCTCCGGCCGCCACCTGAAGACGCTGGAGGCGCTGACCGGTGTCGTCCGCTTCACGTTCGGCTACGACGCCGCGGGCCGGCTCAAGACGGTCACCGACGGGGACGGCAACGTCGTCACGATCGAGCGCGACGGTGCCGGCAAGGCGACCGCGATCGTCGCGCCCGGCAACCTGCGCACGAGCCTCACCATCCGTCCCGACGGCATGCTCGGCGAGGTCAAGAACGCGGAGAACGAAGCGCACACGCTCGACTACACGCCGGGCGGCCTGCTGAAGACGTTCACCGACCCGCTCGGCAAGGACGCGCACTTCACCTACGACGCCGCCACCGGGCGGCTGAAGACCGACGAGGACAAGAGCGGCTCGATCGTCACGCTCACGCGTGAGGCGACGGCGACCGGCTACCGCATCAAGCGCACGTCGGACCTGGGCAAGCTGACGACGTTCGAGGCCGAGCAGCTCCCCGGCGGCGGCACGCGCTCGACCACGATCGACCCGTCCGGCGCCAAGTCGGTGATGGAGTACGGCGCCGACGGCGTCACGCGCGTCACCCAGCCCGACGGCACCGTGGTCACGACCACGCTCGCGGGCGACCCGCGGTGGGGCATGCGCGCGCCCTACACGGCCCGCGCCACGGTCCGCACGCCGGACGGGCGCACGAAGGTCACCACCAACGAGCGCACGGTCGACCTCAAGTCGCCGGCGAGCCCGTTCAGCATCGACACGCTCGCGGACGAGACGACGATCAACGGCAAGACGTCACGGCGCGAGTACGACGGCACGACCCGGACGCTGACGAGCACGTCGCCGTCCGGCCGCGAGGTCTCGACCACCTTCGACGCCAAGGGCCATCCCGTCACGCACAGCTACGGGACGGGCATCGTGCCGCGCACGATGACGTGGGACGCGAAGGGCCGCCTGGCCAAGGTCGTCCAGGGCACGCGCGAGATTACCTACGGCTACGACGCCACGCGCCCGCAGCGGCTGCTGACGCGCACGGACGGCGAGAGCCGCACGGTCACGTACGGCTACGACGGCGTCGAGCGCGTGACCTCGGTCAAGCTGCCGAGCGGCCACACCTACGGCTTCACCTACGACGACGCCGGCAACCGCACGGGCGTGACGATGCCGAGCGGCAAGACGCACACGTACGGGTTCTCGCCGACCGCGAACCTGACGTCGTACACGGCGCCGGGGGTGTCCCCGCAGACGCGCGCCTACGACGACGACCACTACCTGCAGTCGGTCACGCTGCCGGGCCGCGGGACGACGTCCTACGCCCGCAAGACGGACGGCCGCCTGACCGGGGTGGGCGAGGCGACGTTCGGCTACGCCGACGCGACCACGCGGATCACGTCCGCCACGCGCGGCGCGAAGACCGACGCGTTCGCCTTCGACGGCCTGCTCCAGACGAGCGCGGGCGAGTTCACGTACGGCTGGGGGGCCGACATGCAGCTGGAGTCGATCCAGCTCGCCGGCACGCCCAAGCGCGCGCTCACGCGTGACGACGACGGCAACCTCACCGGCTACGGCCCGTTCACGTACGAGCGCGGCGGCCCGCTCGGGGACGTCAGCAAGATCACGGACGACGCGCTCAGCCTCGCGCTGACCTACGACAACGCGGGTGCGGCGAAGGGCCGCGCGCTCACCGTCAAGGGCGCCAAGCGCTACGAGAACGTCGTCACCCGTGACGACTCGGGCCGCATCACCAAGCGGGTCGAGACCATCAACGGGACGACCAAGACCTACGACTACACGTACTTCCCCGACGGCGAGCTCAAGTCGGTCTCCGGCGACGCGAACGAGTCCTGGACGTACGACGTCAACGGCAACCGCGCCGGGAAGTCGTACGCCGACGACGACCGGATGACCGGCACGCACACCTACGACGCGGCGGGCTTCCTCGTCAGCCGCGGCGCGGACACGTTCACCTACGGCGACAAGGGTGAGCTGAAGTCCGCCACGGTCGGCGGCACGACCGTCACCTACGAGTACGACGCGTCGCGGCGCCTGCGGGCGCGGGTCGCCGGCGGCGTGCGCACCGAGTTCCTGTACGGGGACGCGTCGCGCCCGTTTCAGGTGTCGGCGAGCCGTGTCGGCACCGAGGTCACGCAGTACTTCTACGACCGCTACGACCTGCTGTTCGCGCTCGAGCGCGGCGGCGCGCGGTACTACGTCGGCACCGACCAGGTCGGCACGCCGCGCGTGATCACCGACGCGGCCGGCGCCGTCGTCAAGACGTACGCCGGCAACGCGTTCGGCGTGCGCAACAAGGCCGCCGAGACGGGCACGTTCGAGATCCCGCTGGGCTTCGCGGGCGGCATCGAGGACCCGGTGACGGGCCTGGTGCGCTTCGGCCTGCGCGACTACGAGCCGGCCACGGGCCGCTTCACCGCGCGCGACCCGATCCTGCAGGAGGGCGGCATGAACGTCTTCGTCTACGCGGGCAACGACCCCGTGGGCAAGCGCGACCCGTCCGGCATGGACGAGGGCGCCGGTGGCGGCAGCACCGGCGGTGGCGTCGTCGACAGCATCGTCGGCGGCTTCAACAAGGTCGTCGACTGGGTCCGGAGCGAGGACGGCCGTGACGCGATCGAGACCGTCTCCGAGCTGCCGCTCGAGGACAACCCGATCGTCGAGACCGCGGGCAAGCTCAACGACGGCCTGGAGAAGATCGACACCGCGGTCGAGATCGCGGAGGGCGCGATGGAGATCTACGAGGGCGAGCAGAAGGAGTCGCTGCCCGAGCAGGCCGTCGCCTGGCTCAAGTGCGGCTTGAAGGTGATCGACAAGGTGCTGCCGGTCAACCTCACGCCGACCGAGGCCGTCGAGGAGACGCTCGACCAGGGCCTCGACCACGCGCGCAACCAGCGCGACTACGGATCCATCAACAGCGGCGTGCGCCGACAGCTCGCCGAGATCGGAATGTGACGATGAAGCGACGGATCGCACTCGCCACGTTCGCTGCCTTCGCAGCGCTCGGCGGCACGGCCCAGGCGGCCGACATCACCTACACCGGGCCCAACGGCGGCGCCTGGACGACCGCGGCGAGCTGGTCGGGCGGCAGCGTGCCCGGGGCCGGCGACACGGCCATCGTCCCGAGCGGCAAGCAGGTCACGCTCGACACGACGGCGAGCGTGGCGCGGCTGGACCTCGGCGGCACGCTGCTGGGCTCCGGCACGCTGACGATGGGCTCGGGCACGTGGTCGGGCGGCTCGATGGGCGGCTCGGGCACGACCCGCGTCACCGGCACGCTCACACACACCCAGAACACGACGCTCGAAAGCACCCGCGTGCTGGCGATCGAGGGCACGCTCGAGCTGGCCGGCGCGGGCAAGTACATCAACCGCAACGGCACCCCGCTGGTACGCAACACGGGCACGATCAAGCGCACCGCCCCGACGGGCATCGTCGAGATCTACGCGGCGGTCGAGAACGACGGCCTGATCCAGAACGTCGAGCTCGAGGGCGGCGGCAGCGGCTCCACCGGCGCATTCGACGGCGTCAACCTGCACTCGGGCACGTTCGAGCTCGGCGACGGCGCCGCGCTCGCGAGCACGACCCTCGACGGCGGCACGGTCAACGTGACCGGCACCGTGACGGCGTCGGGCGCGATGACCACCGGCACGGTCGGCGGCGCCGGCACGCTGCACGTGAACGGCCCGTTCACCTGGTCGGGCGGCTCGATGGGCGGCACGGGCACCACGCGCGTGACGTCGACCATGACGCACACGGCGAACACGTCGCTCGCCGACACGCGCACGCTCGCGATCGAGGGCACGCTCGCCCTCGCCGGGGACGGCCGCTACATCAACCGCTCCGGCACGCCGCTGATCAAGAACACCGGCACGATCAAGCGCACTGCGCCGACGGGCCCGGTCGAGCTGTACCCGGCGGTCGAGAACGACGGCCGGATCGAGAACGTGGAGCTCGAGGGCGGCGGCAGCGGCTCGACGGGCGAGTTCGCCGGCGCGCACCTGCACTCCGGGACGTTCGAGCTCTCCAGCGGGGCCAAGCTCACCGACGCGGCGCTCGACGGCGGCACGGTCAACGCGACCGGCACCGTCACCGGCAGCGGCGCGACGACGATGTCGGCGGGCACGCTCGGCGGCACCGGCACGTTCGTCTTCGGCGGCGCTTTCGCGTGGTCGGGCGGCACGATGACCGGCGCGGGCACGACCCGGATCACCGGCACGCTCACGCACAGCGCGAACACGTCGCTGGCGGCGGGCCGCGTGCTCGACGTCGTCGGGACGCTCGACATGGCGGGGGACGCGCGCACCATCAACGGCTCCGGAGGCGCGTCGATCCACGTCGGCGGCACCTTCAAGCGCACTGGCACCGGCGCCAACGGCACCACCGCCGCCGTCGACAACGACGGCCTGGTGAAGGACATCGCGCTCGGCGGTGGCGGCAAGGACGTCTCGACCGGCGAGTTCGCCGGCGCGACGCTCAAGAGCGGGACGTTCGAGCTCGGCGCGGGCGCCAAGCTGACCGCGAGCACGGTCATCAGCGGCGCCACGGTCAACGGTGCCGTCGGGATCGTCACGGCGCGGCTGGAGGGCGGGACGCTCGCCGCCGCGGCCGACATCACCGGCACGCTCGAGTGGACGGACGGCAAGATGGCCGGCCCCGCGACCACGAAGGTCGCGGCCGGCGCGACGCTGATCCTCAACGGCTTCTCGTCGCTGACGGGCGGGCGCGTGCTCGAGAACCGCGGCGTGATCGACGCGCGCGGCACGTCGATGGTGTTCGACGACTTCGAGGCCCCCGCCGAGCGGATCGAGAACCTCGGCACGCTGACCAAGACCGCGGGCACGAGCTCGACGATCGGCGCGCCGCTGCACAACGTCGGCACGGTCGACGGCAAGGTCGGCGAGCTGCGCCTCGAAGTGGGCACCGGTGAGCCCGACACGGGCACGTTCACCGGCGCCGACGCCGCCAACCGCGTCGTGTTCGTCGGCGAGCGCACGTTCACCGGGGCGGTGCAGCTGCCGGGCACGGTGGAGATCGCCGACGCGCTGTCGGTCCGGCCCGGCGACACGCTGACGATCGCGGGCACCGTGATCCACCGCGCGGGCGCGCTGACCGGCAACCTCAACGTCAGTGGCCGGATCACGTGGGACGGCGGCCGCCAGAACGGGCCGGGCACCACGACCGTCACGCCCACGGGGCGGATCGTGATCACGCCGCTGACCAGCTTCGGCTGTGGCTCGGCGTCGATGGACGACGGCCGCGTGCTGGTCAACCAGGGCCTGCTGCGGCTGGAGAAGGGCGCGGACCTCGGCACCTTCGAGGACACCCGCATCACCAACGCGGGCCGGATCGAGCTCGACACGCCCAACGACGACAAGTGCGGCACCTCGTCCGGCATCCACGGTGACGCGACCCTGCTCAACACGGGCACGATCGAGAAGACCGGCGGGACGAGCGCGTCGCACCTGCGGCTCGTCGTCGACAACGACGGCACGATCAACGGCCCGCTCGAGCTCGAGAGCGACGAGGCCGTCACGCACACCGGCGCGTTCAAGGACATCACGCTCGGCGACGGCGTCCTCGTCGTCGACGCCGGCGCGACGCTGACCGGCACCACCGAGGTCGCCGGCGGTGAGCTGCGCGTGCTGCGGCCCGTCACGGTCGCGACGCTCAGGCAGACCGGCGGCAGCGTCACCGGCACGGGCGCGCTGACCGTCACCGGCTCGTTCGCCTGGTCCGACGGTGACCAGACCGGACCGGGCGCGACGGTGCTGGCGGCGGGCGCGACGGCGGCGATCACCGACGACGTCCGGCTCGACGAGGACCGCGAGCTGCGCAACGCGGGCACGCTGACGATCGACGACGCGACCGTGTGGATGGAGCGCGGCTCCGCGGTCCGCAACACGGGCACGCTCGTGCTCGACGGCACCGCCAAGCTCGACGACTCCGCCTACCGATTCGGCTACGGCGAGGCGGGGCTCATCCACAACACGGGCACGCTGCGCAAGAGCGGCACCGGCAGCGCCGTGGCCGAGGCGACGATCGACAACGACGGCACCGTCGAGATCCTCGACGGCCGCCTCGAGCTGCCCGAGCTGCTCAACTGGAGCGGCCCGCTGTTCGGCGGCGAGGGCACGCTCGCGGGCGGCACCTACCTCGTCGGCAACGGCGCGGGCCTGGTGCTCCCGGGCGCGCTGAAGGCCAACGCGGCGCGGCTGGTGCTCAACGCCGGATCGCAGGTGCTGTTCACCGAGCTCACCGGGACCGGCGTGGTCGCCCGCGACGCGCTGACCGGGTTCGTCCGCAACGCCGCGGGCGGCACGCTCGAGCTGGCCGGCGGCCGCTCGCTGACCGCGGCCGGCACGTTCGCCAACCAGGGCGTGCTCGCGCTCGGCGCCGGCTCGACGCTCAACGCGGGCGGCTTCACCCAGTCGGCGGGCGCGGTGCTGCGCCCGACGCTCACCGCGGCGTCCTCCGGGCGCATCGCCGTGACCGGCGCGGCGCAACTCGGCGGGCGGCTGGACGTCGTCGCGCCGGCCGCCGTCAACGGCGACGTGCCGGTGATCACCGGCGCGGTCGCCGGCACGTTCGGCGCGGTCACCGGCGGCTACGTCCCGACCTACGGCGCGGCGGCCGTGACCGTTCGCCGCACGGGCACCGCGGCGCCGAAGACGACCACGGTCGCGGCGGCGCCCGAAGCGCCGGCGGCGGCGCTGCCGGTCCAGGCGCCCGCGTTCGCGCCGCCCGCTCCGGCCGTGGGCAAGCCGCCGGTGAAGGCCAAGCCACAGGCGAAGCGCAAGCCGTCCGCCAAGCGCAAGATCAAGACGAGGCAGAAGGCCAGGGCCAAGACCGCGCGACGCTGATCCGGCCGCCCCGCCGCCGTCGGTCGGTGGCGGGGCACGGTCAGCCCGGATTCCGGAGTATGAAAAAGAAATCCCTACCGATCGGTGAACGCCTGTAGGGTCGAGCGACAACCGCGTCACCGCGAAGGGAGAGTGGGCTTATGGCTTTCCGTGTCCGGGACCTGGTCATCAACGTCGTTCCCGATGTCCAGGCGGTAGGAGGAGTCGCTGCGCCGTGCCCGGTGGGCACGCTCTGCAGGACACCCTCGCTGTGCCCCGCAGGGAGCAACTGCGGCACACCATCCTTGTGCCCGGGTGGCACGCTGTGCGCGAGCCCCACGCTGTGCGCGGCGCCGACCGCCTGTGGGGCGTGCTCGATCGCCGTCTCGTGCGCGGGGCACTCCCTGTGCCTCTCGCCGACGCACTGCGGCGGCTGCTCGGTGGCGATCTCCTGCGCCGGCGGCACGCTGTGCGGGTCGCCGACGTTCTGCGACGGCTGCTCGCAGCTCGTCTCGTGCGCGGGTGAGTCGCTGTGCGCGGGCGTGACCTTGTGCGCGGGCGGCACGATCTGCCCCGGCAACACCATCTGCAAGATCGGCTCGATCTGCGACCTCGGCTCGCACTGCCCGGCCGGCTCGGGGTGCCTCGGCGGCACGATCTGCCCCGGCACGATCGCGTGCCGCGGCTCGATCATCGATCCGCTGGAGGGACCCGAAGGGCTCGCCGCGCTGAAGGCGCAGCTGCAGCAAGCGCTCAAGGAGGTCGAGGTGCAGGAGGAGGCGCTCAAGGAGCAGATGGCGCCGCAGAGCGTGGAGGCGATCGAGGCGCTCGAGGGCCAGCTCAACGAGGCGCTGGCGGAGCTCGCCGAGCGCAAGAAGAAGCTCCAGGACGGCTAGGCGGAGGCGCTGATCGACTCGGTGCTCGACAGGATCGCGGCGTCGGACTTCCGCGCCAACGACGCGTTCGAGCTGATCCTGGTGGACCGGCTCGGGGCCGATCAGCGGGCTGCCCTCGGCCTGGCGGAGGAGGACCCCGACCTGTACGGGGTCCTGCTCCCGCGGACGCCCGGCCCGGGGCGGCATCCGAAGGCGATCGACCGGGACACGGCGCTGCTGTACCTCACGCTGCGCACTCCCGGCCGGCTGCCCCGGTACGTGCACTCGCTGCTCGGCGCGGACCTGCGTCCGACCGTCACGCGGCTCGTGCTCGACGGGGTGCTGGAGATCGATGCCGGCGGACGCTTCGTCGCCGGCGCGGAGGCGCTGGCGCTGCTGGCGCCGCCGCCGGAGCCGGCGAACGGAGACGGGCGGATCGCCGCGCTGTCGGTCGCCGCGCTCCACTACGGCCAACGGCTCGAGCTGGACGACACGACCGTGCTGGCCGGGCGCCTGTACAGCTACAACCGGTTGCCGCTCACCCCGCTGTGGCGGCGACGGCTGCCCACGCGGGCGGCGCTGGCCGAGCAGCTCGGCGTCGCCGCCGGAATGCCGTTGACGCGCACGATCGGGCGACGCTGGACGGCGACGAGGACCACCGACAACGAGTCGCCGTGGCTGTCGTGGGGCGCACCGCCGGAGCACGACCACGGCGATGGCACCTTCAAGCTGTACGTCAGCCCGCAACCCGACGTGCTCGTCGACGTGCTGCCGGATGTCGTCGACGTGCTCGCCGAGACGCGCGCCGCCGCGTTCAAGGTCGGCGCGGACGTCGACGGCGTGCTGCGCCCGGACAAGCTGGTCGCCTACTTCGACCGGTTCGAGCGGCTCGCCGTCGCGGGTGAGCGCCTACGGGAGCGCCTCGACGGCGTTCCCGCGCACGGCGTGCCGTTCACCGCCGAGATCGACCCCGCGGGCCTGCTGTCGTGGGGCACGGACCCGCCCGCGCACGCGCAGACGACCGGGCTGCAGGGGCACGAGAGCTGGCGGCTGTGGCTGTGCGTACGGCTCGCCGCGGCGGTGCTCAGCGCACGCGCAGGAGCGGGCGGTGAGCCGTGGCGGTACGCCCTCGAGCGGATCCGCCTCGAGGGCGTGGACCCGGCCACGTGGGCACCGACCCAGGCGATCTGGAGGCAGGCATGAGCACCGGGACGATCACCGACGTGTTCGTGGTCCCGCCTGACGTGACCATCGTGCCGGTCGTGGAGCTGTCGCCCGAGCTGCGGCGCGCGCTCGACGCGCCCGACGACGAGTTCCTCGTCACCCGTCCCGGCGCGCGCAGCGGCTCCCGCGTCGTCGACGAGCCGTCCGCGGACCTGCTCGAGCGCTTCCGCTCGCCCGCGCGGATCGTCGACGCGGTGATCGCGTTCAGCCAGCAGCGCGGGGAGGATCCGGCGCGCACGCTCGAGGACGCGTACCCGATGCTGCAGCGGCTGATCGACTCCGGCGTGCTCGTCGCCGCCGACTCGGGCCGCGAGGCGGCGATCGGCCTCAGCCTCATGCCCGGCGACCGGTTCGCCGGGTGGGAGGTCGTCGCCCCGATCCAGGTGCTCGAGGACACCGAGTTGCACCAGGTGCGCGGCGACGACGGCACCGTCGCGGCGCTGAAGCTGTTCGTCGCCGCCGGCCGCCCGCACGTCGCCCGGCTCGCCGCGCGCGAGGCGGCGCTGCTCGAGCACCTCGCCGGCGACCCCGCGCCGCGCCTGCTCGCGGCGGGGGAGGAGGGCGGGCGCCCGTACCTGGTGCTCGAGTGGATCGTCGGGGTGCCCGCGCGGGTCGCGGCGGACGAGCTGCGGCGCGAGGACGCGCGCGCGGAGCTGGCGGGGCTGTGCTGCGCGATCACGGACGCGTACGTGCGCTTGCACGCGCGCGGCGCCCTGCACTCGGACGTGCATCCGGACAACCTGCTGGTCGGGCCGGACGGCGCCGTGCGTCTGCTCGACTTCGGCGTCGCGCGGCTTCCGGACAGCGCGGACCCGCTGCTCGCGCTCGCGCCGCGTGCCGGCATCCCGTTCTACTTCGAGCCCGAGTACGCCTCGGCGGTCCGGGGCGGGCAGCATGCGCCGCCGTCGAGCTTCGCCGGCGAGCAGCACGCGCTCGCGACCCTCCTGTATGTGCTCGCCACCGGTGCGCACCCGCACGAGTTCGCCCTTGAGCAGGGCGAGCTGCTGCGCCAGATCGCCGAGGACCCACCGCAGCCGTTCACGGCGGCGGGTGTCGCGCCCTGGCCGGAGCTGGAGGCGGTGCTCGCCACCTGCCTCGCCAAGCGGCCGGAGGACCGGCTGCCCGACGTGGCGGCGCTGGCGCGAGCGCTGGACGGGGTGGTCCGCACGGCGCACCCGGCCGTGGCTCGTCCGGTCGAGCTCGGGCACGCGCACGCGCTGGTGGACGCCGTGCTCGCGCGCGTCGGCCCCGACGGCCCGTTCTTCCCGACCGGACTGCCGGTCGCGCCGACCAGCTCCGTCAACTACGGGGCCGCCGGCATCGCCTACGCGCTCTACCGGCTGGCCGGGCTGCGGGCGGAGCCCGAGCTCCTGGCGTTGGCCGACGTGTGGTGCACGCGCGCGCTCGCGCACCGCGGCGACGACGACGCCTGGACGAGCGACGAGATCGAGCTCACGGCCGGGACCGTCGGACCGATCTCCGCGCTGCACACGGCGGCCGGCGCGTGGTGCGTCGCGGCGTTGGTCGCGCACGCGCGTGGCGACGCGTACGGCGCCCTCGCCGCCGTCCAGGGGTTCATCGACGCCTCGGTCGCCCCGTGCGCGAACCTCGACCTCACGCTCGGCCGCGCGAGCACGCTGCTCGCCTGCGCGCAGCTGCTGGAGGCGCTCGGGCCGGACATGCCGGCGCTCATCGCGCTGGGCGATCAGACGCTGACCGGGATCTGGGCCGAGCTCGACGCGTACGCGTCCGTGAGCAGCGCGCCCGAGCTGCGCTACCTCGGCATCGCGCACGGCTGGGCCGGCATCCTCTACGCGACGCTGCGCTGGACCGCGGTGACGCGGAGCGCCCCGCCGGACACGCTGCCCGGGCGCCTCGAGGAGCTCGCGCAGCTCGCCGAGCCGCACCGGCGCGGCTGTCGCTGGCCGGTCGTCGCGGGCGGGCGTGAGCACATGACCGGTTGGTGCAACGGCAGCGCCGGGCACGTCTACCTGTGGGCCCTCGCCGACCAGGTGTACCGCGACCCGCGGTTCGGCGCGCTTGCGCACGGCGCGGCATGGAACGCGTGGGAGGCCGATGACCAGATCGGCCAGCTGTGCTGCGGCCGCGGCGGCCGGGCGTACGCGCTGCTGGCGCTGCATCGCCACACCGGGGACGCGGCCTGGCTGCACCGCGCCCGGGTGCTCGCGAGCCGCGCCGCCGCGCAGATCACGCCGGCCGAGTCCGAAGGGCGAGTGGACAGCCTCTACAAGGGCAGCGTCGGCATCGCGTTGCTCGCAGCCGAGCAGGCCGATCCTGATCTGGCGCGGATGCCGTTCTTCGAGGCTCACGGCTGGCCGGCAGCGAAACTGGACAAAGCCGATCCAGAAACATGAGAGACTCGCCGCGGTCTCATCTGGGGCTGCCACGGTCTCGCCGTTTGCTCGCGCGCCAGCGCGCGAGTGGGTCTACGGAGGGATCTATCCATGTCTCGATTCAGGGCGCGCGCCGGCGGCGTCGCGCTGCTTGCCTTCGCGGTGACGGCCGGTCCGGCGTTCGCGTCGGCGCCCGGCGTGTCGGTGGGCTCGGTCAGCTCGCTGGCCTCCGGCGCACGGGCCGGCACCGTGCGCGGCGAAGTGGTCAACCGGACGGCGCGGACGGTCATCGCGCCGGTCACCGTGCGCGTGCAGCGCACCGGCGCGAAGGCGCTGTTCGTCGGCCGGACGTCCGTGACGGTGCCCGCGGGCGCGACGACGCCGTACGCGGTGGCGGTGCGGCTGCCGGACGGGCTCAGCCGCGGCAACTACTACCTGGCGGCGTGCACGCCGTCGTCGACCGATGCCCACGGGCTCGGCTGCGCGACCTCGGAGCGCGACATCCGCGTCCACGGGGGAACGCCGGTGCGCGGCTCGGCCGTCCGGCTCCCCGCCAAGCGGACCGGCGCGGTCGCGGCCGCGGCCGAGGACTGCACCTCGGGCGCGCGCACGCTCGCCAAGCCCGGCGATCGCGTGTACCCGGACATCGGCAACGGCGGCTACGCGAGCCTCCACAGCGACGTCTTCATCAACTACGACGCGCTCACGAACCTGTTCCTGCCCGGCACGCACGTCGACCTCCTGCAGCGCTCGACGCAGTGCCTGGCGGACTTCAGCCTCGACTTCGACCGGCACAACACGATCACGTCGACGACCGTGCCCGGCCCGGACTTCACGGTGCAGTCGGTGACGGTCAACGGGCAGCCGGCGACCTTCACGTTCAAGCAGCCGACCTACCCGGGCGACCCCAACGGGCAGGACGACCCGGACCCGCTGGCGCATCGCACGGGCCTCGTCACGCCGATCAACGCGGCCAACCCGAACCCGCCCGCGTGCCCGCCGATCAACACCCAGGCCGCCAACCAGAACCTGCCCTGCGGTGAGACCAAGCTCGTGATCACGCCCAGCGCGCCGATCCCGACCGGCACCGACTTCACGGTCACGGTCAACTACACGGGCCGCCCGGGCGTGCGCCCGTCGCCGACCGGCACCGAAGGCTGGTTCCGCAACAGCACGGCCGGCAGCGAGGGCGCGATGGTCACCTCCGAGCCGACCGGCACCGAGGCGTGGATGCCGCTCAACAACCACCCGTCGGTCAAGCCGACGTACGACATCTACGACACGGTCACCAAGGGCAAGCTCGCGATCGGGCCGGGACGGCTGGTGAGCTCCGGCGACGACGCCCCGAGCGCGAACTTCCCCGCCGGCTCGACGAGCTACCACTGGAAGTCCAGCGAGCCGATCGCCAACTACCTGGTCGAGAACAGCGTCGGCAACTTCGACTACACGTTCCGTGACGGCGCGAACGACGTCGTCTACTTCGAGGCGCAGGACGCGAACATCACGCCCGCGCGCAAGGCGCTCAACCGCGTCGCGATGGACCAGCAGGAGAGCATCACGCACTTCCAGGAGTCGATCACGGGGCCGTTCCCGTTCAACGCCAACGGCATCGTCGTCGCCCTCCCGAGCGCGAGCTTCGAGGAGGAGATGCAGACGAAGATCGTCTTCGTCGGCGGCACCATCGGCGGCGCGCAGGGCACGAACGTCAACACGTTCGCCCACGAGAACATGCACCAGTGGTGGGGCGACAACGTGGCCGAGGGCGCGCCCAAGCTGATGTGGTTCAAGGAAGGCCAGGCGACGACGGCCGAGTACTACCAGACCGCTCTGGCGGCGGCCAACGCCGCCGGCGGCCAGGGCACCACGGCCGGTGACGCCGCGTTCGAGGCGAGCCTCGTGGCCCGCTTCAACCAGAACTACAACAGCACCTCCACCACGTTCTGGAACACCGCGCCGAGCAACCCGACGTCGGCGTCCATGAACGGCACGTCGAACGCCTACACGCGCCCCGGCACGTCGTACCTGGCGCTGCGGGCGATCCTCGGCAGAGAGAACTACAACGCCGCGCTCCGGCACATCCAGGTCGCCTACCGCGGCGGCTCGATGGAGGAGGCCCCGCTGAAGGCCGAGTTCCACAAGTACCTGCCGAACCAGTCCCCGGCCTGCCACAACAAGCTCGAGGAGTTCTTCAAGCAGTGGTGGGACACGCCGTACACGGGCTCTCCGGCGGCCGGCAACAAGCCGCAGATCACCGGGCCTGGGCTGGCCGGCGGCGGCTTCTACGACGCGACCGGCGGCTGCGCGCCGTACGGCGTCGACGTCCCGGGAGCGGCCGGCGGTGAGGTGGCGGCGACGCTGTCGCTCACGCTCGGCACGCCGGCGACGTTCGGCACCTTCACGCCGGGCGTCGAGCAGGAGTACGCGACCACCACGACCGCGAACGTCATCTCCACGGCGGGCGACGCGGCGCTGACGGTCTCCGATCCCGGCCACCTCGCCAACGGCGCGTTCTCGCTGCCGGAGCCGCTGCGCGTCTCGCTCTCGAAGAGCGCGTGGTCGGCGCCGGTGTCCAACGACCGCGTCGACGTCGCCTTCAAGCAGCTGATCAAGGCGACCGACGCGCTGCGCACCGGCGCGTACACGCGAACGCTGACCTTCACGCTGTCCACGACGACGCCGTGAGCCACGAGCGGGCCCGTCCTTGCAGGGCGGGCCCGCTTGCGTTTACCTTCCGAGGAAGCTAAACTAGCTTCCATGGAAGCAACTTGGCGGTGGACGATGATCACGGCGATCGCACCCGTCGCGTGGGGCTCGAACTACTACGTGACGCGCGAGTTCCTGCCGGCGGACGCCGCGCTGTGGGGTGCCGCGATCCGCGCGCTGCCCGCCGGCCTGCTGCTGTTGCTCATCGCTCGCAGCGTGCCGCGTGGGGCCTGGTGGTGGCGCTCGGCGCTGCTGGGGGCGATGAACGTCGGCGCGTTCTTCGCGCTCATCTACCTCGCGGCGCAGCGGCTGCCGACCAGCATCGCGTCGACGATCATGGCCGCGTCGCCGGTGGCCCTGATGCTGATGGCGTGGGCGATCGTGGCCGAGCGGCCACGGCTGGTCCCGCTCGCGGGCGCGGCGATCGGCATCGCCGGGGTCGCCACCATGCTGCTGGGCGGGGGTGGAGCGGTCGACGCGCTCGGCGTCGCGGCGTCCGTCACCGCGATGCTGATGTCCGCGACCGGCTACGTGCTCGCCAAGCGCTGGAGCGGGGAGGTGGAGCTGCTCGCGTCCACGTCCTGGCAGCTCGTCGCCGGCGGTCTGCTGCTGCTCGTGCCCGCCGCGCTCGTCGAAGGCGCCCCGCCCGCGCTCGACGCGCAGGCGGCGCTCGGGTTCACCTACGTCACCGTGATCGCCACGGCGGTCGCGTACGTCGCGTGGTTCGGCGGGCTGCGCCACCTGCCGGCGTCGACGGTCGGCCTGGTCGGGCTGCTGAACCCGGTGACCGGCGTCCTGCTCGGCACGCTGCTGGCCGGCGAGTTGCTCAGCTGGCGTCAGGCGGTCGGCATCGCGCTCGTGCTCGTCGGCATCCTCGTCGGGAGGTCCGGATCGCCGCTGGCCACGTTACGGCGGTCTGCACGAATCCCCATGGCGGTTCGTCGCCGCGCATTCACCGGCTGACGCGACGATGCGGCGGGGGCGAAAACGCGAGTCTTCCTCTCGCAGCAACGACCTCCCCAAACGAACCGCACAAAGGACCCCCTCCCATGATCATCCGTGGCTTCCTCGCTCTCGCCGTCAGCGCCGTCCTCGGCATCGGCACGCTCGTCGTCGTCAACAACGCCTCCAACGACGCGAACGAGACTGCAAAGGAGATCACCCGCCAGTCGCTCGAGTACCAGAAGGACGCGCAGAAGGACATCACGGACTCGATCGACCAGGCCACCAAGCAGGCCGGCGCCGACGTCGACGCCGCGATCGAGCAGTCCGGCACCGACGCCGAGGAGATCCAGGACAGCGTCGAGGAGCAGATCGACGCGGCCACCAAGCAGGCCGGCGCCGACGCCGAGGCCATCCAGGACAGCGTCCAGGAGCAGATCGACGCCGCGACGAAGTAGCTAGCTCACCACGGGTCCGGACCGGCGTCGCGCGCGGCCTTGGCCGCCGCGACGAGCCGTTCGAAGCGCTCGAACTGCGCCGCGTCGAGCTCGACCTGGGTGCGCGTGGCGCCCAGCTTGAGCTCCTCGCCGTCGAGGATCCCGATCCGCACCTTGTAGGTGCCCTTGCGATCCGGCCCCTTGACGGCGAAGCCGACCACGTCGACATGGACGCGGTGCTGGTAGTCGGACTCGGCCGACAGCACCTCGAAGACGCGCCCGTCCAGGCGCAGGAACAGCTGGTCGACCCGCATCTCGTACACCACGGCGCGCGAGCCTACCGCTACGCCAGGCGGACCACGATGCCGGTGATCCCGTGCAGCACCGCCGCGACGCCGGCGCGGAGCGCCTCGCCCGCGCGCCGCGGCGTGAACGACGCGGGATCGTAGGCATCACGCATCGCGAGGCCCTCGCCACGGAAGGCGGCGCCCGTCCAGTTCGCGGCGGTGACGTTGAACGTCGGCTCGGCCACCTCGGCTCCCAGGACCAGGAACTGCTGGTCGAGGTGGTTGGCGCTGACCAGGGCCAATGGATCGACGAGGCCGTTGCCGGCCACGACGATCAGGTCCGGCGCGAGCCGCATGGCCCGCACGGTCGACGCGATGTAGTCGCTCGGCTCGGACGCGGTGACGGTCTTCAACGACACGTCCTCGTCCGCGGCCCAGCGGGTGACGGCCGCCTCGAGCGTCCGGGTCGGGGCGTCCTCGCCGGTCGTGAGCAGCACGACGCGGTAGCCCGGTGACGGGTGGACGGCGCTCCACGAGCCGGGACGCGGCGTGATCGTCGCCTCCGGCGCCGGTGGCGCGTCCGGGTCGACGAACCCGGCGCCGAGCGCGCCGACGGCGGTCGGCGCCTCGTGCGGCCGCGACCAGTCGTCGGCCGCGCCGCAGCCGCCGACGAGCGCGGCGGTCAGCACGAGGGCGAGCACAGAGCGCGATCTCACACGGCAGAGCCTGGCGGCTCGTCGTAGTGAGTGAGTGAGTCGTTCACACACCCTTCACAGGTAGGCCGGTGTGTGACAGAGACGATGCGTCGCCCCGACTCGGTGACGCCATGGTCAAACACTTCTCACATAGAGCTCTCACAATCGCGCTCACGCTGGGCGCGTTTCTCATTTTCTCATCATCTGCGTTCGCGCACGGGTTCACCTCCGTCGTGTACGTCGACGCCACGCAGGGAGCGCGCGACCACGTGCGCACCGAGCTGGCCCTCGAGTACGACCTGCTGGTCGTCTCCGCCGCCGACGTCGAGCACGACGACCCGCTCTTCGAGGACGGCACCGCCGCGTTCGACGGCGGCGACCCGAAGGCCCAGGCGGCCGCGCTCGACGAGCACATCGACACGGTCGTCGCGTACGTGACCGGCCGCTTCGGCGTCAGCGCCGACGGCACCCGCTGCCGGCCCAGCCGTGACGGCGGGGTGGAGATCGAGCAGCGCGACGGCGTGCCCTACGCGCGCCTGGCGCTGGACTTCGCGTGCCCGGCGGGCGCCGGGGCGCACGAGCTCACCAGCAAGCTGTTCCCCGGCAGCGAGCAGTACGTGCGCAGCACGCACACGATCGTCACCTACGAGGACCTCGACGTGCAGTCGGGCACCGCCAGCCTGGACGCCGCGCACCCCTCGTTCTCCACGGAGCAGAGCCGTCTGGAGCAGTACTGGGCGTTCTTCCGGCTCGGTGCCGAGCACCTCTACACGGGCATCGACCACATCCTGTTCCTGCTCGCGCTGATCGCCGGCTCGCGCCGGCTGCGCGACATCATCGCCGTCGCCACGACGTTCACGGTCGCGCACTCGGTGACGTTCATCCTCGCTGCGCTCGGCGTCGTCAGCGCGCCCGCGTCGGTGATCGAGCCGGTGATCGCGCTGTCGATCTCGGTCGTCGCCGGGATGACGCTCTACCGGCTCTGGCGCCCGGACGACGGCGCGGAAGGCCTGGACTGGCAGCGGCTGGCGCTGGTGTTCGTCTTCGGGCTGGTGCACGGCCTCGGGTTCGCGTCGGCGCTGGGTCTGGACCGCGCGTTCTCGTGGTCCCTGCTGTCCTCGCTGCTGGTGTTCAACCTCGGCATCGAGAGCGTGCAGATCGCGATCATCCTGGCCGTGTTCCCGGCGCTGCTGCTGTTGCGCCGACGGGTGCCGTTGGCGGGGCTGTCGGCCACCGGGGCGATCGCCACGGGTGTGTGCGCGATGGGTCTGCTGTGGTTCGTGCAACGTGTTGCCGGCGTGTGAACGACTCACTCATATTCAACTCATTGACAGGAACCGGGTTGTTCACACCCACCGACGCTTCGCTGGTGAAAGCTGCGACGCGGTCTATGTCGCACTCAAACTGACGAAGGAGAACGTCGGTGACACACAGCTTCAAACCGCGGGCGATGGCTGCCGGACTCGCAGCCATCACCGCCACCGCAGCACTGGGCATCGGTTCGATCACGATGGCCGGCGCCCAGGCTCCGGCCACGACCTCGAGCATCGTGCTCGGCGTCGGCGCCCAGGCCAACCAGCGCGTCGTGTCCTGGTACACGTCCGCCAACACCGCGCAGTCGGTGCAGGTCGCCCCGACCTCGACGCTCTCAGGCGGTGAGTTCCCGGCCGGCGCCACCACGTTCACCGCCACCATCACGGCCAACACGGTCAACGGCGGCTTCAACGGCCACGCGGTCCTCAGCGGCCTGCAGGAGAACACCGCGTACTCCTACCGGGTCGGCTCCGAGGGCGCCTGGTCGGCCACGTACACGTTCAAGACGCAGACGTTCGGCGGCGGCTTCGACTTCCTGTTCTACGGCGACCCGCAGATCGGCTCCTCCGGGAACGTCGGCAAGGACGGCGCCGGCTGGGAGGACACCCTGAAGGTGTCCACGGCCGCGAACCCGGACGCCGAGCTGCTCGTCTCGGGCGGCGACCAGGTCGAGACCGCCAACACCGAGTCCCAGTGGGACGCGTTCCTGAAGTCCGACGTGCTGCGCCAGTACCCGTGGGCGGCCACGATCGGCAACCACGACGTCGGTGGCAAGGCCTACGACCAGCACTTCTGGACGCCGAACACCGACCGCTCCGCCGCGTTCTACAACGGCGACGCGAACACCCGCTCCGGTGGCGACTACTGGTACGTCTACAAGGACGTCCTGTTCATCCACCTGAACTCGAACGCCTACGCCAACGGCTCGGACCCGGCGCACGTCAAGTACGTCACGGACACGGTCAACGCCCACGGTGGCGAGGCCCGCTACACGGTCCTCGTGTTCCACCACGCGATCTACTCGCCGGCGTCGCACGCCAACGACGGCGACAACAAGCAGCGCCGCCTGGACTTCCCGACGGCGTTCTCGAACCTGGGCGTCGACCTGGTCCTGGCCGGTCACGACCACAGCTACTCGCGCTCCTACGCGCTCAAGAACGGCCAGAAGGCCAACGCGGCCGAGCAGCCCGGCGCGGCCTCGGTGGTCACGGGTCCCGGCGGCGTGATCTACGTCACCGGCAACTCGGCCTCGGGCTCGAAGTACTACGACCTGACCAAGCCCGTCGCGGGCGAGTTCGGGCCGGACCCGCTGAATCCGAAGAGCCACTACGCGAACTCGGTCGAGAACCAGGAGCACGTCCGCACCTACGTCAAGGTCCAGGTGCGCAACGACAAGCTCGTGGTGGAGAACGTCCGCTCGGGCACGTGCGCGGCGCCGAACGCGGCCGTCGAGCTCGGCCAGGAGTCCTGGTGCGGCCCGGACAGTGGGGCCACGCCGGCGCAGCCGGTCGGCTCGATCGTCGACAAGGTCACCATCCACGCTGCCGAGGCGAACACGGACGGCCAGGTCGGCGGCTCGGTCCCGGCCACGCTGTCGCTGACGCTGGGCGCGGCGCCGTCGTTCGGCGCCTTCACGCCCGGTGTCGACGGCGAGTACACCGCCAAGACCGAGGCCACCGTGATCTCCACGGCCGGCGACGCCGCCCTCACGGTCTCCGACCCGGGGCACCTCACCAACGGCGCGTTCTCCCTCCCGGAGCCGCTCCAGGTCACGTTCTCCAAGTCGGCGTGGACCGCTCCGGTCGCCAACGACAAGGTCGACGTGAACTTCAAGCAGGTCATCAAGGCGAGCGATGCCCTGCGCACCGGCGCCTACACCCGGTCGCTGACGTTCACGCTGTCGACGACGAACCCGTAGGAGCATGACGTTGCGCCCGATCAGCCCCTTCGTCGGTGTTCTGCTGCTCACGTTGGGGCTGGTCGGGCTCTTCGCCCGTCCGGCCGCGGCAGCGGACTGGACGGTCGCCCCGGCCGAGACGAGCTTCGGCTCCGGCCGGCAGGACTTCCGCTACACGCTCAACCCCGGCGGGTCCCAGGTCGACGCCGTCGCGGTGTTCAACAACGGCACGGCGCCGTTGGCGCTCACCCTCCGCGCGAGCGACGGCATCACGCTGTCCCGCACGACCGTGACCGTCGCGGCCGGCGACACCGCCGACGTGCCGTTCACGCTGGCGCTGCCCCGGGACGCCCACCCCGGCGACCGCCTGGGCGGCATCGTCGCCACCGGCGGCGGGAGCGAAGCCACCGTGCCGGTGCGGCTGCGCGTCGGCGGGCCGCTGACGCCGAGCCTGGCCGTCGAGGACGTCCAGGTGGACTACTCCGGCGGCGACGCCGTCGTGGCCTACGTCGTCCGCAACACCGGCAACGCCGTCCTGTCCGCGCAGCCGACCGTCTCGGTCTCCGGACCGTTCGGCCGCTGGGCGACGCGCTCCGGGCGGCTGCCCGACACGCCCGCGCTCCTACCGGGCCGGACCTGGAAGGGCACGGCGCGCGTGCCGGGCGTCACGCCCGCGGGCCGGCTGTCGGCGATCGTGGAGCTGCTCCCGCTCGTGACCGACGCGGCCGGCTCGGTCGCACCGCTTCCGCCGGTCAAGCGCACCGGCCACGCGATCGCCATGCCGTGGCTGCTGGTCCTCGCCGTGCTCGTCGTGCTCGCCGGCGCGGTGGTGCTGGTGCGGCGCCGGTCGCGAGCCGCCGTCGGCCGCAGCCATCGTCCTGCGACGCGGACGATCAAGTTGCGTTGAGCACCAGATTCAAGTCCGACGGCGCGCGTGCCGAGAACGGGCGCATGATCCCGGCCGCCTCCCGACGTGAGCTCGCGCGCCGCTGCGCGCCGTTCGCCGCGGCGGCCGCGATCGCCTTCGCGCTCGTCCCGATCGGGACCGAGGTGCGCTGGCCGGAGTACACCGCCGCGGTCGCGCTCACCGCCCTCTGCGTGGCGGCCGTGTACCTCCTCCCGTGGCGCCGGCTCTGGGGGACGTTGAGCGTCGTACCGGTGCTGGGCTTCCTCGTCGCGGTCGCGCTCTTGCGTGACGCGGCGGGCGGCGCCGCCGCCGGCATCAGCGTGCTGACGCTGCTGCCGGTCGTCTGGTGCGCGCTCTACCACCGGCGCTCGCACCTGATCCTCGTGCTGGGCGCGGTGCTCGTCTTCTTCGTCGTCCCGCCGCTGCTGATCGGCGGCGCCGGCTACCCGCTGGCGGGCATGCGCCAGGGCGCCGTGACCGCGGTCGTCGGCACGGTCCTGGGGCTCACGATCCAGCGGCTCGTGCAGCGCATCCGCGCCGACGCCGCGCGCAGCGAGGAGCAGCGCCTCGAGCTGCAGCGGCTCGCGCGCGAGAGCGACCACCTGCTCGCCGAGCTCGACCGGGTCGCGAGCACGGACATGCTCACCGGGCTCGCGAACCGCCGCGCCTGGACGGAGTGGCTCGCCGACGGCGTCGCGCGCGACGAGCCGTTCGCGATCGCGATGCTCGACCTGGACCACTTCAAGACCTACAACGACTCGCACGGCCACGCCGGTGGCGACGCGCTGCTCGCGGAGGCTGCCGCCGTGTGGACCGTCGCGCTCGGGGACGACGGCCGCGTCGCGCGCGTGGGCGGCGAGGAGTTCGCCGTGCTGCTCGGCGCCCGTGACGCCGAGGCCGTGATCGAGCGCCTGCGCGAGGCGACGCCGTTCCATCAGACCGTGTCCGCCGGCATCGCCGTCTGGGACGGCCGCGAACCGGCCGACGCGACGATGCGCCGCGCCGACGACGCGCTCTACACCGCCAAGCGCGGCGGACGCGACCGCTGCGTGGTCGCGATGTCAGAGCTCACCCTCAACTAGAGGTGTAGAAGGCGAAGGCGACCCCGCCGTAGCGGCGCACGTCCCGCCGCTCCAGGTGCTCGAGCTCGAGGTCGTGGATCTCCTTCGGGTCGGTCTGCACCACCACGACCCCGTCCTCGGCCAGCCAAGCCGGAGCGGCGTCGATCAGCTGCACCGTCGGCTCCCACAGCTCCTTCCACTGCGGCGGCGCGACGAAGATCACGTCGAACGGGTCGGCGGGCGGTCGCTTGAGGTAGTGGAAGACGTCCTGGCCGAGGACGACCGCGGCGTCGTCCAGGCGGGTGCGCTCGAGGTTCCAGCGCAGGTCGCGCAGCGCGACGTCGCCGTTCTCCACGAAGGTCGCGCTCAGGGCACCGCGGCTGAGCGCCTCGATCCCGACGCCGCCCGTGCCGGCGAACAGGTCGAGGAAGCGGCTCGCCGGGATCCGCTGGCCGAGGATGCTGAACAGCGCCTCCTTGCCACGGTCGCTGATCGGCCGCGTGCCGTCCGACGACGGCGGGCGCAGCTTCGTGCCTCGAGCAGTTCCGGTGATCACGCGCATTGCCCATTCACGCTACTCAGCTCACGTCGCTGAGCAGCGCGTCCGCCGTGCGGGCGTCGAGCTGGCCGTCGACCGGGAGCAGGAAGGCGGCCTGGAAGCGAGCGATGGCGTCGAGCGTGCGGCGGTCGTAGCGACCGGTGACCGCCTCGGCGGGCAGGTAGCCGTGGGCGGCGAGGCGCTCCTGGGCGACGCGAGCGTGCAGGGCGGGCGCACCGCCGGGGACGGAGCCGGGCACGGCGACGGCGCGGAGCGCGGCGACGGCACCCGCGCCCACGCGCGGGAGCCGAAGCGGATGGGGGCGGGCGATGAGGGGGCGAGACAGGTGCATCGTTATGCATCCATCGTCGTCCTTCGGGGCCGCCGCGTCCATTGGGACTTGCCCCGAGACGTCTCAGGGATTACCCGGACCCCTTAAACGCGGAAAGCCCACCCGTAGGTGGACTCTCGGCCATCAGCAGATCAGGCGGCTTTCGCTGGAAAGGGGACGTCTAAAAGAGGTCTCGCCCTCGGGTTGCCTTCGCTAGCTGACGTAGACCAGAGTAGCGAGTGATCCGGCGCGTGCGGCGTTCGTAGGATGCTCGTGTGTGGGAGATCACTTGATCGTCATGCACAGCGCGGTCCGGGCCGTTCCCGGCTACGACCGCCACGAGACGCCCTCGATGCTCCTGGACGGAGCCTCGGTGGCGACGGAGACCGAGCACGGGCGCGTGGTCACGGCGCAGCTGACACGCCGCCACGAGACGCTCGAGGACGCGATCGACGCGGGCTTCTTCGCGCTCGGCGCGGCCGGGATCACCAAGGGCATCCGCCGCCAGGCGCGCGCCGCGTGCGAGGACTACTTCTACAACCGGCTGAGGCTGACGCCGGACTACGTGCTGCCGAGGTTGGAGTCGCTTCCGCCCGCGCTCGAGCCGCTGCCGGAGGGCATGCAGAAGGTGCTCGAGGACCTGGTCGAGTACGTCGTCGACGGCGACTACGAGGAGCTGCGCGAGCTGTCCGGCGAGCTGCTCGAGGAGGACGACCTGCGCCGGCGGCTGGAGGAGGACGTCCCGGAGGCGCTGGTCCTTCCGCCGCGCGAGATCTACCGCGTCGAGGCGATCACGAAGTCCGAGGACGCCGAGGCTCCGGGCTGGGCGTTCTTCCTCGAGCTGTGGACGGACGACGGGCCGGCGCGGCTGCACGTCGAGGGTGAGATCGAGGAGGCCAACGGGCGCTACGAAGCCCGCCTCCTCGACATCCTGCCGTAGCGCGGCGCCGCTGATTGCGCAGCGGCGCCCGAACCGGTATTACTCCCTCCGTTCTCATGCAGCGCGCTGTGGTCATGCCGCGCGGCACCATCGTGGCCTTCGCCGCGCTCGTGCTGCTGTTCGCCCTCACCGGGCTGGCCGACCCTGGGCTGATGCTGGCGTTCGCGCCGGCCGTCGCGCTGCTCACGCTGCTCACCGTGGGCGTCCGCCCCGGTGAAGCGCTGATCGACCGGCTGCGCGCGCGGTTCGTCGCGCGCACGGCACGACGGGCGAGCTCCGCCCGGCGGCCGCGTCTCGCGCTGGTCCGGCGGCCCGTCGGCCGCGACCTCGCGGCGGCGCTGGCGATGCGTCCGCCGCCCGTTCGCGCCTGACATCCGGGCGATTTCGACGAGCGGCGCGGGCGGCTGGTCGCGGCGTGCCGTTTTCCCTGCTCAGCGGGGAAATTCGTGCTTGACGGGGTCGCTGGAAGTGCGCTAAGGCTGTGAAAGGTCATGCGGTCCCGCCGTGCGCACATCGTCCTTGGAGCCCTGCTCGTCGCCCTGCTGGCGGTGAGCGTGACGGCTGCGCTGTTCGCGCTGCCGGTGCTGGCGATCCTCGCGCTGCTGTCCGCCGGCCGGTACGTGGGGGAGGAGCGCATCCTCGCCCGCCGCGAGCGGCCTCGTGCCCGCCGGGCACCGGCCAGGCGCTGGCGGCCCACACGCCCCGACGGCGTCCGGTCACTGCTGGCCCGCACCCCGCGGACGTTCCGCGGGCCTCCGATCTTCGCCGCGTGATCGTCCAGCGCCGCCCGTCGGCGCGCTAGACGACCCGCGAGAGCCGTACCGCCGCCACGGGCCCTCATCCCTCTCCGGCGGTACCTGACGGGCGCGTGCTCCGCGACGGACCCCATCTCTCCCCGTCGCGGAGCACCCGCGCCCGTCGCGCCTTTCGGCATTTCATCCACTCTGTCTCGAGGAGACGACTTGAAGCATCTCGGACGGTCGAGCGCGCTCGCGCTCGGCATCGCCCTCGTCGCTGCGGCGCCCGCCGCCGCCAAGGACCAGAAGGTCGACATCCGCTTCACCGCGGTGGCGGGTGACCAGCCCGTGGCGTGTGGTACGCCGATCGAAGGGCTCGGCACCACCGCCCAACCGGCGCAGCTGCAGGACCTGCGCTTCTTCGTCTCCGAGGTCAAGCTGATCACGCGCGCCGGCAAGGCCGTGCCGGTGAAGCTGGGCGCCAACTCGACCTACCGCGTGACCCGTGGCGGGATCGGCGTGACGCTCATCGACCTCGAGAACGGCACCGGCAGCTGCGCGGTCGACGGCACGCCCGGCATGAACGCGGTGGTCCGCGGCACGGCACCCGCGGGCCGGTACGTGGGCGCGCGCTGGACGGTCGGCGTGCCGTTCGCGCTCAACCACACGGACGCCCCGGCGACGCCCGCGCCGCTCAACAGCGCCGCGATGGCGTGGTCCTGGCAGGGCGGGCGCAAGTTCACCAAGATCGAGCTCACCGACCCGGGCGGAGCGGCCGGCACGTGGAAGGCGAAGACGTTCTTCGTCCACCTCGGCAGCGCCGGTTGCACCGGTAACCCGGCGACCGGCCAGACCGTCAGCTGCACCGCCCCCAACCGTCCCGCGATCCGCCTGAAGAAGTTCAACCCGGCCAAGCAGCAGGTGGCGGTCGACGTGAAGGCGATGGTCGCCGGCAGCGACGTCACCGTCAACGGTGGCAACGCTCCGGGTTGCATGTCGGCGCCGACCGACCCGGAGTGCGCCGGCGTCTTCGCCGCCTTCGGCCTCAAGGGCACGCAGACCGTCTTCAAGGCGATCGGCCGATGAGCTCCGCGCGGCGCCGGCTGCTGGTGCTGGCGACCATCGTCCTGGCGGCGGTGGTCGTGCAGACGATGGCGTCCGCGTCGGCGCCGCGCGAGTACAAGTGGGAGCTGCCGCAGGGCTTCCCGAGGCCGAACGTGCCCAAGGGCAACCCGATGAGCGACGCGAAGGTCGCGGTCGGCCGGCGGCTCTTCTACGACGTGCGCCTGTCGGGCAACGGCACGCAGTCGTGCGGCAGCTGCCACCGGCAGGAGCTGGCGTTCACGGACGGCAAGGCGCAGGCCGTCGGCTCCACCGGCCAGGTGCACCCGCGCGGCGCGCAGTCGCTGATCAACGTCGTCTACAACTCGACGCTCACGTGGGCCAACCCGGCGCTCGTCTCGCTCGAGCGGCAGATGGAGGTGCCGCTGTTCAGCGCCGACCCGGTCGAGATGGGCGTCACCGACGCCAACCGCGACGAGGTGCTGCGCCGGATCACCAAGGACCGCTGGTACAAGGCCCGGTTCGCGAAGGCGTTCCCGGGGTCCAAGCGGCCGATCTCGTGGACGACGATCATCCGCTCGATCGCCGCCTTCCAGCGCAGCCTCGTGTCCGCCGACTCGCGCTACGACCGCTACCTGCAGGGCAAGGTCAAGCTCACCCCGGCCGAGCAGCGCGGCATGGAGCTGTTCATGGGCGAGCGCGCCGAGTGCCACCACTGCCACGGCTCGTTCATCTTCAACGACCAGGTCACCTACAAGGGGTCACCGAAGGAGAGGCCGCTGTTCCACAACACCGGCCTCTACAACCTCGGCGGCACCGGCGCGTTCCCCGAGCCCAACCGCGGCGTCTTCGAGCTCAGCTCGGACCCGAAGGACATGGGCGCGTTCAAGGCGCCGTCGCTGCGCAACGTCGCCGTGACCGCGCCCTACATGCACGACGGGTCCGTGCCGACGCTCGAGGCCGCCGTCGAGCACTACGCCGGCGGCGGGCGCGTGATCGCCGACGGCCCGAACGCCGGCGACGGGCGCGCGAACCCCTACAAGGACCCGCTCATCTCGCAGATCGAGCTCGGCCCGGGCGACAAGGCCGATCTCGTCGCGTTCCTCAAAGCGCTGACGGACAGGAAGGTCCTGACCGACAAGCGCTTCTCGGACCCGTTCGCTACGCGCGGGACCGGCGGGCGCTGAGCAGGCCGAGCGTGCCGACCACGAGCCCGAGCGCGCCGACGATCAACGCGATGATCGCGAGCGTGTCGCTCGAGCCGCCGTCATCGCCGGTGGTGGCCGAGGTGCGCTCGGCGTCGGTGGTCTCGGGCGTGGCCGTCGGTGTCGCGTGGTCGGCGCCGGCGCCGTGCTCGCCCGCGGCTTCCGTGACAGCGACGGTGGGCGCCGGCTTGTCGGCGTCCTCGGCGCCGATCCAGCGCACGACCTCGCCGTCCGTGTAGGTCTGCAGCGCCTTGAAGGTCAGCGTGTCACCCGCCTTGCCGGGGATGCGCACGGACAGCCCGAAGTCGCGGAAGGCGCCCGGCGGGATCGCGTCTTCCTCGTCGTCCGCGGTCCACGTGATCGTGTTCACGGCCTCGGTGATCTCACCGTCGTCGGTCTTGATCGGCGTCTCCAGCTGCTTCTTGACGACCTTCACGTCCCACCCGGGGACCGGCTCGAACGAGGCGGACGCGAACCCGTCCGGGAACTGCAGCTCGACCTTCTGGGTGGAGGCGTCGTCGCGCTCGTTCGGCACGCGCACGTTGAGGCGCGTGTAGCCGCCCGCGGCGGCCGTGCTCGGTTGCAGGGTCACGTGGGCCTGGGCGACGGCGGGTGCGGCGAGCGTGAAGGCCGCGGCGGCGAGGGCGATGCTTGTGCGCATGAGGAACTTCCTTCGAGTCAGGGCTTGAGCGGACGGTCGAGGCGTTACGCCACGAGCGGAGGTCCGCGCAAGCGATGGCTCGTGCGCTCGAGCTGCGACAGCCGGGTGCGCTCTCGGCCCGGCGCCCAGCGCCGGGTGGCCGGCCGCGGACGCGGCGGCGTGGGCCCGACACGCCGAGCGAGGATGGTCCGCTCGCCGGGGAAGCGCCCGAGGGCGAGCAACCCGAACAGCAGCAGGAACGGCGCCGCGTACAGCGCTACCTGGACCAACCCCATCGCGTCTGAGGGTAACTCGTCGGGCCGCCTTAACGAACTCGGCCCCGCTGGTCAGGCGGGGCCGATGGTTTCGTTTCGCGTCTTCAGGCCGGCGTCGTGGGGAGAGCGAGCGCGTTCCTGGGGAGGAGAGAGGCGGTCTCGCTGACGACTGGAGGAGGGGAGAGAGGAGGGTCCTTGGTCTTCGGTCTGGAGAGTGTCTGTTGACACTGGGAACTCTTCCACTCACGTCCCCGTCGCTCTGGGGAGGAAGCTGGCGTCTGCGGGTGTGGCTGGTCGTGCCTGCTTGGTGGTGCCAGCCACACCTTGGGGACGCCACTCGGCAGCGAGAAGCGCGTAGCCGACGGTGTCGAGCCAGTGCCCGGAGCGGTGCAGCGCGTCCTGGCGTGCGTGTGACTCTCGGCGCATGCCGACGCGCTCCATCAGGTGCCAGGACTCGTCGTTGTCGAGGAAGCACGTCGCGGTGACGCGGCGCACGCCGAGGTCTTCGAAGCAGTGACGGATCAGCTCGCGGACCGCTTCGGTGGCGTAGCCGCGGCCGGTATGCGCGGGGTCGAGGAGCCAGCCCAGCTCGGCTTGCACCGCTCGGGCCCGGTCCGCGACCTCGAGCTGCGCCCAGCCGTCCTCGCGGCGCAGCATGCAGTCGCCGATGATGGGCGCGTCCTCGCCGTGGCCGAGCATGACGATGACGGTCGACGAGAGCCGTGCGGGCTCCGAGAACCGCGCCCTGTGGCCATCCAGGTCGGCCGGGGTGCCGCTGAGCCAGCGGTTCACGGACTCCAGGCTGCGGAACGCCCAGGTCGCTTCGGCATCCGCGGCGGTGGCCGAGCGGAGGGTGAGCCGCTCGGTGCGTAGTGGACCGGCCGGTAGCGACGCCCGCACATTGCTGATCATCCCACTGGCTGCCACCGGATCGGCGCATCGGCCTGCCGTGGCCGGCGCGGGACGATGCCCACGCCTTGCGGGCCGACCGCGAACGCCGGTCCCAGGAACCATCCATGGACCCGCACCACGTCGATCGGCGCGCTGAACCCGAGCCCGTCCACGCGCGCGAGCCGGATGCGGCTGACGCCGGGGTCCCGATCCGCCCACGCGAGTCCTCCACTCGCGAGCGGGAACAGGTCCGAGTTGACCTCGAGATCGTCCGTCAGCGTCACGGGTGGCCCGAGCACACCGGCCGCGTTGCGCACGCGCGCCTCGACGCGCCGGGTGAAGTTGTTCGTCCAGCCCATGACCATCGTCCCGTCGGCGAGCACGGTCACCCAACGGCTGACCATGTCCCGGGACCGGTTGAGCCGCACGGGCCGTCCGAACCGCGTGCCGGCACCGCGGAAGGACGCCCACACCTGGAAGTCGTCGTGCTCGTCGAGCTGGCTCCACACGACGATCGCGTCCCCGCGGTCGTTGGCGGCCACGGTCGCTTCGCCGGGATCACGGTTGACTCCCACCAGCACCCGTGGCGCCGTGAACGCGCCACCCGGCGCGCGAGCGCTGATCGCGGTCTGGTTGAGGTTCGGGTGCTTCGCCGCTCTGGCCTGCCGCCAGACCAGGAACGCGCTGCCGTTCGCGGTCACCGTGAGCGACGGGTCGAACACCCGATACCCACCGAGGTTCTGCGGAGCGCCCCACACGCCCGCCGCCGACCGCGTCCGCACCCGCATCCCGCCGCGCTCGTCCCGGTCCTCCGGCGACCAGGTGACCGTCGCGTTGCCGGCGCCGTCGACGCCGGCGACCACCGCCTCGGCACCGAACTCCACCCGTTGCGGCGTCACGACCTCGTCGGGCCCCAGCACCCCGCCCGCCGGCCGATAGCGCGCGTGCAGCGCTCGGTCGCGCTCACCGATCCACGCGACGATCACATCCCCGCGCGGGCCGACGGCCACCACCGGAGCGGCGTTGGGCTCAGACACCACCTCCGGTGCCGACACCGCGCCGTCGGGAGCAACCACGCGAAGCACCGACACGTTCTGCTCGTCCTGCGCGAGGAACGCCAGGTGGCCGCCGCCCGCGGCCCATTCCGAGTCCTCGCCCTGCGCCGCCGCCACCGACGGCCACAGGACCAGCACGGCGCAGGCACAGGCGAGCAAGCGGATCATGCTCGGCCTTCTGCCCGGTTCGTCGAGTTCGAACGCGACGGGAGAGCATGCGCCGCCTCACCGTCGTCAGTTTCATGGCTGTCGAGAGCGCACCGACCTGCACGAACGGTCAGGCTTGTCGAATCGCACGTCGAGCGCGGCGACATACTGCGCGCCGTGTTCACCGTCAGACGGTTGCTGAGCGTGATGATCGTCGGTGCCTGCGCTGCCGTGATGGCTGCGGTTCCCGCGCCGGCGGCTGATCGGGACTGCCCGGATTTCCGGAATCGCGCGGCCGCGCAGACCTACTTCGATGCCGCCGGCGGTTCGCGGCTCAACAACGTCGACGGGCTCGATCGCGACCGCGATGGGTTGGCGTGCGAGGACCTGCCGTGCCCGTGCGCCGCACCGGGCCAGAACGGCGGATCCCTGGCTCCAGGTGGAATCTTCACCTTCAGAGTCGACGACCCGCTCGACTCCACGCACAGCCAACGGCGAAGCGACATCCGCAGCGTCATCGGTGTCTATGACTCCGACCTGGGCACACTCAACCTCGAGGTCACGCTCTGGCAGCCTTGGCAGCCCGGAGACCGTGTGGTCATGCGGTTGGGGTCTTGTCAACGCGGCCCCGCGGCGAGCGGCATCACGGTCGAGCTGTTTCCGCAGAGTGGGCCGCCGTTCACGAGCGATCCAGCCCACGCCGCGTTCGCGCGAGCGCAGCTGGTGCCTGACGTGTTCTCGCAGAACGGGTTGAGCACGATGTACTCGATCGATCAGGCCTCCCCTGAGCGCCAGAACGTCACCGTCCATGTCGACGCGCTCTGGCACCGATGGCTCGGGTGCCTGGATCTGACCGGCGAAGCGGTCGAGCCGACAGTGGGAATGCAGAACACACCCGCGCCCGAGGTCGACGCGGTCGCCATGAGCACGCTCGTGCTCGCGGCTTTGGACGACCGACCTCAACCGGCGCCGCCCGCGCCCACCGCGACACCGGTCCCGAGCGCAAGCGTGGCACCACAGGCGACACCCACGCCGACTCCGATCCCTCGGGAGCCTTCGCGGCTTCGCATCACCAGCGCTCAACTCTCCCGGTCGTCACGCACGGTGGCCGTGTCCGGCACCGCCGCCTCAGCCGTGACCGGAACGGTGCGTGTCCAAGTGACGATCCGCCGGCCGCGCGGCAGCGTGACGCGTTCAGCGACGGCCGTCGTGCGGCGCGGAACCTTCAAGACGCGGATGCGTCTTTCCCGCTCCGTCGCTCGGGCGGCCACCCGCGTGCAGGTCACTGCCAAGATCGCAGGAACCGCGCGATTCGAGGCGGCGATGGCCCGTCGTCAAGCAGCCATTCGTCGGTAGCAGCCGTCAACGTTCCCGACGACCCCTCACTGGCCGCAAGTGGCCCGGCACGCGGACCAGACGGGAGATGATTCAGCGTTCCTTCCGGGGACGACCTCGGGCGCAGAACGATCGGCTACGTTGACTGCCGCTGATCGTCCTTGGGAGTGCCTGAGCGTCTCCGCGTCGGTTCGAGCGCTGCCGTGATGACGCGTCGGCGAACAGCCGCTTCAGCCGCCGGCGATGAGTTTTCGGCTCCGGCCTGGTCCGTATGCATATGCCCGTACTGAGAAGAGGCTCCCGATGACGATCGTCATCACTGCGTGGGACCGGTCGCCCGACGGCGGCATGGGCCTGGCGCGCGACACCCGCGTTCGGTGGGCGCTTGAGGAGGTGGGCCGGCCCTACGAGGTTCGCTTGGTCTCCCTGCAATCCAAGCAGCAGCCCGAGCACCTGCGCCTTCATCCGTTCGGCCTGATCCCGACCTACGAGGAAGGCGAGCTTGCCCTGTTCGAGTCAGGGGCGATCGTCTTGTACATCGCCGAGCACCATGCCGGCCTGTTCTCAGACGATGCCCACGCGCGGGCGCGGGCCATCAGCTGGATGTTCGCCGCGGTCAACACCGTGGAGCCGCCGATCCTCGAACTCGTGACCGCCAAGTTCTCGGAGGGCGACAAGCCCTGGGCCGCGGAGCGCCTGCCGTTGGTCAAGGACCGTATTCGCGATCGAATGATCCAGCTCTCTGCCCGTTTGGGCGATGCCGACTGGCTCGATGACGTCTTTAGCGCCGGCGACCTGATGATGGTGTCGGTGCTGCTCCGGCTAAGACCTTCAGGCCTGCTCGACGAGTTCCCGACGCTGGCCGCCTACGTCGCCCGCGGCGAAGCGCGGCCCGCATACAAGCGAGCGTTCGCCGCCCAGCTGGCGATCAATCAGCGTCCGTAGCGGAGCGTTGGCTGCCGGCCGGCCGCCGCCGTTGCGCTCCATGCGAAGCGGCAGGGCCGGCTCCGGCGAACGAAGTGGCGCAATCGACGAAAAGCGCCGCTCTTGATCTTCCTACGCCCTCGACCATGCCGGCGGTTCATCGCGCCTACAAGCGCGCGTGGACCCGGGTGCGGCGGGCGACGACCGTTGGTGCGCGAACTTAGACGCCCTCGGATCGGAAGCGCACCTTGATCGGGTCGCCGTAGCGCTTGCCGCCGTCGTGGTAGTAGACGATCGTCGTCGGGCCACATTCACCGCGCCGGCCGCTCGGCAAATACCAGTGCCGCCAAGTCTTCTTCGCCGTGGCGTTCTTCGTCCACCAAACTTTCCCGGTACCTCGGCCGAGACGGGCCACATGTACGAGCGAGCTCATCACGGTGCCTGCGCCCGACAGCCTTATGGTTGATGACTGCTCATGGCGAGCTATGCCATGGACGTGCGAGTACCGCCCAACTATCTCGGCAGGCGACCCCGTCGAGGACGCGGGCAACCCGCCGCTACCGGCTACCGGCCGGGGATGCCGGCAGGGGTACGCCGCAATCGTCGCGGCACAAGTCCAGCGCCGCTGTCGTAGTCGACCCCTTTCGTCGGAACGCGCTATCTGGACGTGGCTGGTGCCGAGGCCGGATTCGAACCCGGCTGTGGCGGAGCCCATAGGCTGGCAGCGTGTCAGGGGACGTCGGCGACGACATCGTTGTGCCGGCCGCATCGGGGGGAACCCGCTTGCGATGGAGCGCGCTTCCGAGTTCGCTGCGCACGGCGGTCGAATCGGCCTCGGGCTCACGCGTTGTCGCGGAGCGCAGTGCGTCAGGCGGCTTCTCCCCAGGGCTGGCGTCGCGGCTGACGCTGGCGAGCGGCAGGCGGATTTTCGTGAAGGCGATGGGCGAGGCATGTCTGCCAAACGGCCCGCAGATCCTGCGCCGCGAGGCGTGCGTGCTGTCGGCTCTGGCCGGCTCGGCGCCCGTGCCGCGGCTCGAGCACATGGTCGAGAGTGACGATTGGGTCGCGCTCGTGCTCGAAGACGTTCAGGGCAGCTCTCCGCGGCAGCCGTGGGACCATGCCGAGCTGGGACAAGTGCTGTCGGCGATGGCGGCGCTCGCCGCGACCTTGACGCCGGCACCCATCGCGGCACCCGCCGCTGCCGAGCATTGGCAGGACGAGTTCACCGGCTGGCGACAGCTCGCGGCCAGCGATCGAGCAGCGGTCACTGAGCTGAGTCCGTGGGCCGGCGACCACGTCGACGAGCTGGCCCGCTGGGAGACCTCATGGACCGATGCCGCGCACGGACAGACGCTTCTACATGGCGATCTACGTGCGGACAACATGCTGTTGACCGCTGACGGCGTCGTGTTCGTCGACTGGCCCTGGGCCTGCGTTGGCGCGCCGTGGGTCGACCTCGTCCTGATGCTGCCCAGCGTCGCGATGCAGGGCGGCGGTGACCCCGAGGCGATCGTCACGTCACATCCGCTGACGCAGACAATCGAACCGGACGCGATCACGTCGGTCCTCGCGGCCGTAACGGGATTCTTCGTCTTCGGCTCGCTGCAACCTCCGCCTCCCGGCATTCCGCTCCTGCGTGGGTTCCAGCGCGCGCAGGGACTTGTCGCGCTCAACTGGCTACGCCAGCGCCTCGGCCAAGCCGACCTGGCGAGAAACTGATCGCGACCAGCGCGCAACCTCGCGGCGCCCTCTTGCGGATCGACCGTCGTTCGACGGCGAGCAGGAATCGTGCTTCGATGAACACTCACCTCCGAACCCGGAAGGAGCGAGATCATCGAGAAGCGGAACTTGTGTGGCCCGACGGGCTCGAGGTGATCATCGGGCTCGAACGACCCGCGTAGGGTCGCGCCATGAGCCTCAAGGAGACGCCGATGACTCGCCGGCTCTGGCAGGCGATCGGAGGCACGTTGTTCGAGGAGTTTGTCGCTGTCGCTCCCGGGCCGCGCACCGGCACGCGTCGCCTGGACGGTCTCGTCTTGCCAGACGAGCCAACCCGCATCGCCGGCCGAGGCGAGGTCCCCGATCTCGTCGACCGTGACGTCGTTGTCATTCAGACGAAGGCGAGCCGCCTCGGGATGAATGTCCTCGGGCAAGCGCTCTTCTCTGCTGAACTGCTGCGACCCGCCGGACCGCGGCGGATCCGCACCATCGCGCTTTGCACGGCCGACGACCAGGTCCTCCGCCCACTTGCCGAGCGCTACGGAATTGAAGTCGTCGTCGACAACGGCACTGGGCCTCGCTGGCTAACCGACCCCGCAACGTAGGCTCCGTACTCGTGTGCTGCGCGCCGCTAGCGCGACTTCTGCTTCTCGTCCAAAGCGAAAGCGGCAATCTCAAACGGGCAGCGCCTTCGCCAGTCCAGCCGCAAGCTTGACCGGCCCGGTTAGCGCGACGAGCCGGTACACGTTGGGATGACCGATGTGTGTCGCCTACCCGCGGGCCAGGCGCGCGCGACGTTCGGCGGAGACCATCGCCGCGTTGGCCATCCGCAGGATCGCCCGCAGCACGGCATGGCTCTGTACGCCGCGAGCCTGGAGTAGGCCGATGCCGCTGTCGGAGGCGGCGCGCTCGATGCACGCTTGCGGCCAAAGGCGGAGGCGGTGCGAGATCAGCGCGACGGCGGTCGCCAGGTCGTCGGCGAGCCCGACGACGCGCCAGTCCTCGATCCGCACCGGGTCGACGGCCCGCCGCACCAGTCGCTCGTCGGCCGGCGACCAGTACCACTCGACGCCCCAGTCATCGGCGCTCCCGAGCACCCCTTCGAGGTGCGACGGGCCGGGCTCAATCAGCTCAAAGACACCGTGCGAGCTGCGGGCCGGGTCGTAGCGACCGGAGAGCGGCCCGCGGTAGAGCACCGCCTTGCGCTTGTAGTCCTCGAGGGTCGCAATCAGCTCGTGCTGCAACCCCGGGAAGAGGACGTCGCCCGCGGTCTCGCGCCGACGCCGCGGCACACCGCTCGGCATCGGACCGGCCACGATGAGGTCTGAGAAGCCCGATGCGATGAACTGCTCGGCTGACAGGGCGCGGCCGGCGAACAAGGACCGGTTCGCGTTCGTTCGCACGCGTGTCTCGTTGTGCCAGCGGAGCAGCATCCCGGCATGCTCGGCGAGCGTCCCGGGCGGACGGACGCCGATCTCGTCCTCGAAGTGCTTGAGCCGCGCGGCATCGGCGCGCGACGACGTATGGTCGTCGCGCGTCCCCTCAGTTAGAGGCAGGTCGATGCTGGTCGCCGAGCGCTCGGAGCCCGTCGGCGCGAGGGCCATGAAACGGATCGCCGCGGCGGCGTTGCGGATCTGATCGGCACCAAGGCCGTTGTAGCTGCGCCGACACGGAACCCCGATCGTGGTCAGTTGCTCGTACGCGACGCCACGGTTGTCGAGGGCATGCATCAGGCGCACGGCCACGTCGGCGATCAGGATCAGGTCGTCGGCGAAGTGGTCACGGACGTGCCCGAGGCCGATGCGGGCTTCGGCGCACAGATCCTCGATAGTGAGCCCCTCGGCGCAGCGTCCGTCGTACATCATCCGGAAGGCCGTCTCGACCATCTGCTTGATCCGGTACTGGTCGCCGGTTCCGACTAGCCCGACGGCGATCTCCACCGCCGGAGCGATGATTGTCGCGGCGCTCGCCGGCGCGACAAGTGCGCGATTGAATGGTTGGAGCACCCGGCGACCCGGCTCGCGAGCGGTCGGCTGCGGTTCAGGCGTGGGGCTGGACGTCGGATCGATCGGCATCGAGGTGTCCTCCGAGGTGGTCCTTGATAGCCATGATGCCGGGTACGCAGGAAAACCTGAACCATTTGGGGATGCAACGGCGGTAGGAGCATTGGCAAGCCCGGCTAAGTGCGTCGAGCACCCCGGACCGCTCCAGCTTGTGCGGTCAACGCCCGAACCACGTGACCGGGGCCTCATCGCCAACGAACATCGCACCAAGCGACGCCACCAGAGCCTGTGGCGTCGACGGCATCCGTCCAAGAAGAGTCGGCTCGAAAGGAGATCACATGGGTAAGGACAACCACCTGTCTGTCCCGCGTTGTTGCGAGGGGGTCTGAGTGGCCCTCGTGTGGATGATCGCGCCGTCGCGCTTCGGTGACGGTACGTGCTTCGTCGCTGAGCGGCCTGACGGGATCGAGGTGCTCGCGCCGCCCGGCGTGCGAATCACCGCCGCGCGGTGGGAACTCGACGATTCGGATGCCGCACGAGGCTGGCGTCTGGCGCGCTGGACGGATCACGAGGAGCGCGACGCGTTCCTCGACGTCGATCCCCCCGACTCGATCACCGTGCTGGCGCCAGAAGAGGTCGTCGATGTCCTCGGCGCGGCGCATGCTGCCGACGTGCGCCGGGTCCTGCTCGAGCATCTCGGTGTGGCGGACGCGTTCGGGCGCGCACCGTTGGGCCAGCTGCTGCGAGACGGCCACGCCCAGGCGGCTGCATTCGCTAGCGCGAGGGCAGTGACTGCCTTCAAGGACGCCTTCCCTGATCACGACTGCCGATCCGCGCGGGCGCCGCTGCACTATCAGCCCGTGCCCGACACCGCGGAGGCACTGCTTCAGGCGATGCCTGGCCCGCGGCACCTGCCGAAGCGTCAGCGTGCGCGGACGATGATCAAGGAAGGTTTCGTCCTGGCGGCCCGCCATGCGGCAGACCACGTGCAGGCGACGGGCGTCATCGCGTGGTCCCAGCGATCGCTGCGGCTGGGAGGCGTGCGGCTGGCAACCGTGGACGCTGACGACTACGAGCGCCAGTAGGTAGGCGGGAGGCCGGCGCAGCGGATGCCGCGCCGGCCTCGTCGTCAGCTCCGTTCCCGGCGTCCGCCGCTGAGGGCGAAGCGGACGTCAGTGTGGGCGTCGCCCAAGACGCGACGATGAAACTCGTCACGTGTGAGTTGTGTGTCTGATGCGGGCGCCAACTCGGCGCACGCACTAATGACTGCGGCACCACGATCGGTGACCCGGACGGCGTCGACCGGTCCGATGAGTGTGTCCTCGCCGTCGATCTCGACAATGTCGAGAGCGGCGAGTGCCTCGAGCGTGCCTCGCCGAACGAGGACGAGCGCGATCTCCGCGTCCTGGCGCGGGATGCCCACCAGCGCGGAGAGTATCTGTCGGAGGTCCGGGTCGAGCTTGCCGGCGATCTCGACGGCGAGCATGGAAGGTTCGGATGTGGGGATGTGGGTGTGGGTCATCGGTTCTCTAACTGCTTCTACGTCCCCGAGGGGGGATGCGGAACAAGTTCCTTGAACTCGTTCAGCAGCCTGCGCACCTGAGTGTGGCTGATCCGTGCCTCGGCCGCGACCTCTCGCAGAGAAGGCACGCCGCTCTGCGCGTCGGCCAGATCGAGCCAGATTCGGACGACGTACACGATGTCTCCCCGATCGATGGCGAAGGCGGCCCGCATGGCCGCCCGGACGACTCGCGCGTCGGCGTCGCGCTCGAGCAGCGCGATCACGAGTTCCTCCGTGCTCGGCTCGCTCGCGGGGCGCAATGTCGCCGGGCTGTGCGACTCCCGGCGTCTGAGCAGGTCTACCGCCTTGCGTTGAGCGATCGCGGTCAGCAGCGCTGGGGAGCGAGCGAGCTCAATCTCGTCGTTGACCGCCATCTCGGCGAATGCGCGCAACGTTTCGGACGCGGCGTCTTCCGCCTCTGAGCGGGTCAATCGCATCCGGCCGCGAAGGCGCCGGACGACGAGTTCGTGGATCGCACCGACGCTACGGGTGTCTCCCTGCTCGCCGGCCGCAAGCGCCGTTGCGAGCGCGATCACCCGGCGGTCGTCCAAGGACACGGCAGAGTTTGAACTCTCCACTCCACCAAGCTTACGCCGTTAGGGTACGCCGCACGGTGTCCTACTTTGCAAGTATCGCGATCGCGGCGGCTCTCACGCTGTTGCTCACTACCCAGCACGTCGAGGCGATCGAAATCCGGTTCTGGTGGCGTTGGGTGCGCGGTTCGCTGATCCTGTCAGCCGTCCTGTTGCTGATCCTCGTCGTGCTTCTCGGCGCAGGTGGCACCTACTTAGTCGACCACTACATCAGGATCGAGACTGGCTGGATCGCCACGGGGTTGGTCGCCGGCGCGCTCGCCGCGGGCCTGCTGCGCATCGACACCGCCGCCTTCGACCTCGCCGGCGCGGCGCCGGCCAGATCCGGGGCTTTGCTGCTCCTGCGACGGCTCGACGAGCTCGTGCGCACGACCGAGCGCGACGCCGTCAAGCGCTATGTCGAGAAGCTCTCGGAAGCCGAGGTGCGCAAGCTCGCCATCGGGCTGTTCGAGATGTACATTCGCGGCGGGCCTGCCGAAGAGGCGAACAAGACCCTGCTCGTGCAGAACACTGACGAACTCGACGCTGGCGACGGCGATGCCGTCTTTCGTCTTATGGGCTGGTGCGTGAGCATCATCCACGAGCACCGGATTGTCGTGGCGCGCGAGCAGTGAGGGCTCGACGCCGACGGATTGCGCGCACTATCGGCGCTACTGTGCCGCGAACGCGGTGGTGGCGATCGCCTCACGTGATGGTCACCGCGCGCGATTAGCTGTGCGGCGGCGTCGCGCTCCGCCGCCTGAGCCTGGCGAGGGAAGCGCGCTGCAACTCGACGTCGTGCGCGCTCTGGCGTCTCGATCGCTTCCCATGCAAGGCAGGGCACGCCGCCCGCGGCGGAACGAGCGAACGCGCTGCTCGCGTTGGCCGGGAGCTAGGGTCCGGTGATGATCGACGACCGCCGCGACGACATGACCCTCGCCGAACTCGTAGAGGAGCTCGAGCTCGCCCACCCGGAGAAGGTTGCGAGCTTCGAGCGGCGGTTCCCGGAAGCGATGGCAGCAGTGGCCGAGGACGATCTCGACGCGTGCGATCCCGACGAGCTCGACGACCTTGCCGGCGACCTTCGCAGGCTGCTTCGCGTCTGACCTTCCCACTTAGGCAGGGCTACGGTGCCGAACGCTGCGCGCTAAGAAACCGGCATGTTGGAACGAGCGCTTGACGGTCTCGCGGACGCGATGGTCTCCGCAGACGTTCCGCCGTGGCGGCCGCCGACGTCCCTGGAGGCGTTGCAGCAACTCGAAGCCGAGATCGCCCCGATGCGGTTGCCGGACCAGGTACGGCGCCTGTGGACGCTGGTTGATGCGGCCTCGCTGCGGGTGCACACGTGGCCTCGGATCATCCCTCCGTCGGTGGCGCTGGTGAATTGGCGTCAGACGCGTGATGACTTCGAGGGAAGGGTGCCGTTGGTCCTCGTGGACGTCGGGTACGAGAACCTCCAGACGATGTCGATCGAGCTCGACGTCGACGAGCTGCCGGGCGGAGCGCTCTTCGAGTGGGACGTGTCGGGAGACGAGTTCACCCGGCGGTTCAACCAGCTCGCGGACTGGATCGACTATGTCGCCCTGTTGATCCGTCGTGGGATCTTCAACCGCGCAGATCGAGGAGATGGCCCGGTGCTCGAGGTGCCCGGCTACCCGCTTCACGAGGCCGAGATCGCGATGCGGACCGTGCCCGGAGAACACCCGGTGCACGGGCGGGCGCTCGACGTCGACACCGATTCGTCCAGCTGGCCGGTGCACTGGCAGCGCGTGAACCAACGTCTGCTCTCCGCCTGATCGACGGTTGTCCCGCCTCCCAGCGAGCTCGTCACGGCCCGCATGCGCATGGACATGAAGACTGCGACGAAGATGTCGGCCAGTCGATGCACGAGCGCCATGCGTCCCGGCACCCGAGGCACGGGCAACTCGGTGAAGACGCCGCCGGCGTCGCCCGACCATCCGAGGGTGCCGCAGGCCAGCGCCACCCCTAGGCGCTCATTTGCGGCACCCCGGGTGGGGGACAGTCAAGAGGGGCTCTCCGGGTTGTCGACGATGGCCAGCAGCGCGCGCGTGTATGGCTCGATGGCCACGTCGTCGCGGACGGCGAGCTGCTGGCTGTAGGCGGCCAGCAGCGCGACGAAGGCCTCGGCGATCTGGTCGGCGTCGGGTGCGCGGCGTTCGGGAAGGAGGGCGACCACGGCGGCGCGGAGCGCTTCGAGCTGGTGACGCACGATGTCGCCGAGGGCCGGTTCGAGGGCCGCTTCGGCCCAGATCTGGGCGGTCAGGCGCGCGTGCCCGTGTTCGCGGGCCAGGCGGCGGACGTGCTCGAGGAGGCCGGTGATCGCCTCGGCGGTGAGCGCGGTGGGGAACGCGGCGGCGCCTTGCTCGCAGACCGCGACGACGAGGTCGTCCTTGCTCTTGAAGTACCGGTAGATCGCGCCGGTCGACAAGCCCGACTCGGTGACGACGTCGGCCATCGATGTGCGGGCGAAGCCGTGACGCGAAAAGCACGCGCGCGCGGCGTCGACGATCAGCTGGCGGCGGGCGTCGAGGTGTTCCTGGGTGACCTTAGGCATAAAAGAACGAGCATTCGTTTTTGTTGCTACGGTGGATCGTAGTACCCGACTCAGCGATCCACGGGAGCTCCATTGCGATATCTGACCTTCGGGCGCAGGACCGGACTGCGTGTCTCGGAGTATGCGCTGGGGACCGCCAACTTCGGCACCCACGACGCCAGCGCCGGGCTCGAGGGATCCCGCGCGATCTTCGAGCGCTTCGTCGCCGCCGGCGGGACCACGTTCGACAGCTCGAACATCTACCAAGGGGGAGAGGCCGAGCGGGTTCTCGGCCAGCTGCTGGGTGATCGCCGCGATGAGCTCGTCGTCATCACCAAGTACAGCGGCACGCGTGAGCGCTCGCCTCGCCCGGGAACGACCGGCAACGGCCGGAAGACGATGGTCCGCTCGCTGGAAGCGAGCCTGCGCCGGCTCGGCACGGACTACGTCGACGTGTTCATGCCGCACTTCCCGGACGGCGTCACGCCGATCGAAGAGATCCTCGCCGGGTTCGACGAGCTGATCCGCTCGGGCAAGGTGCTGCACGCCGCGCTCTCCAACTTCCCCGCATGGCGGATCCCCGGCGCGGCCGTGCAGACGCAGGTGCGTGGGCTCCCGCCGCTGGCCGGTCTGCAGGCCGAGTACAGCCTCGCGGAGCGCTCCGCCGACCGTGAGCTGCTGCCGATGGCCGACGCCCACGGCCTGGGCGTGCTGCTCTACTCGCCGCTCGGCGGCGGGCTCCTCACCGGCAAGTACCGCGCGGGCGAGGTGGGCCGGCTCAGCGCGCGGGGCGCCGACGTCGAAGGCACCGAGCAGCGCGCGGCGGTGGTCGACGCGGTGCTCGACATCGCCGCCGAGCTGGGCACCACGCCCGTCCAGGTCGCTCTCGCCTGGCTGCGCCGGCGCGCATCGCTCGCGTCCACGGCGCTCATCCCGATCGTCGGCCCTCGCACGCCGGCTCACCTGGACGAGTACCTCCGGTCACTCGACCTCGAGCTCGCACCCGAGCATTACCAGCGGCTGGACGACGTCAGCGCAGTCCGGCTCGGTGTGCCGCACGACGACGTCATCGCCGCCCTTCGCCACGGCATCGACGGCGATCGCTCGCGCCTCCAAGGCCCGGCCGTGCCGGTCGCCTGACCGGCCCGGCCCGACGCGGGCGGCGCCGCAGGGGCGCCGCCCGCTTGAGCTACGGGGCTACGGGGTGGTGGTGCTGAGCGTGAACGTCAGCGTCTTGCTGTAGGAGCCCGTGCGGAGCGGGTCCTTCTCGCCGATGACCTGCTTGAAGGTGACGGGCACCTTCTCGTTGGACGTCGGGCCGGTCCACGTCTTGACGACACCCAGGCCCTGCAGCGGCTGCGCGAGCTTGAACGCGCCGTTGACGAGGAAGCCGGTGTTCGTCGTGGACGGGTCGGTCACCGACAGCGTCGCGTCGCCCGCGGTGGAGATGACCGTCGCGTCGGTGGTCGCCGTGTACTCGGCGGGCACGCCCGGCTTGAACGTGCCGAACGAGGCCGGCGAGCCCAGCGTGAGGGACAGCGTCGCCGGGACCGAGCCGCCGACGGTGCCGCCGGTGGACGTCGACGCGGCCGTGTTCTTGGCCGCGGCCGCGAACAGGATCGCGCGGCCGAACGTCGCGTTCAGGCCCTTGGCGTGCAGGCGGGTGACGACGCTCGTGCCGATCAGGACGACGCCGTTGCCGGCGGCGCTCTCGGCACGGACGACCGTGGCCTTGCCGGCGGCCGCCGGACGGCCCTGGGTGCCGGTCTTCGGCCACCAGCCGGCGAGCAGCGGCTCAGTCGCGAACGACTGCTCGACGACGGCGTTCGGGCCGAGGTTCGTGTACCACGCGGGCTGGAAGATCCACGCGTGCGGCTGGGCGTTGTTGACGATCGGACCGCCGTGGTTGACGACGTTCGCCACACCGGAGGTGAGGCTGTTGCCGGCGGTGCCGGTGGCCGTCAGCAGGCCGGCGTTGGTGGTGTGCGCCGAGCCGGCGGTGCCGAGGCCGACGATGCCGCCGCCACGCGCGAGGAACGCGTCATAGACGGCCTTGTTCGCGGCGTTGAGCGTGGCCGGGTTCAGCGTGCCGCCGACGACGAGCACGTCGACGTCCGCGGTGAGCGCGGTGGTGAGCGTCGTGGCCGTGACGGCCTTGGCCTCGAAGCCGATGGCCTTGAGGACGTCGCGCACCTCGGAGCCGCCGACGTAGGCCACGACCACCTTGTCGGCGATCGTCGAGCCGCTCCACGACGCCGGGGCGGTGGTGAGCGTGAGGCCGCGCGTCTGCGCCTCGGTGAGCGCGGCGGCGCGAGCGCTCGCCGGGATCAGCACGGAGCCATCGGCGAGGCGCGTGAGCTTGATGCCCTGGCCGAGCAGCGCGTTGATCGCGAGCACGTCCTCCGCGTCACGCGGATCGAGGACGAGGTCGGTGTTGCCGGTCGGGACGACCGACGTGACGGCGCCCGCGAAGACGCGCTCGGTGGCGACGCCCGGGAACTCGCTCTGGAGCGTGTCGACGGTCGCGCCCCACGTCAGGCCGTGGCTCCAGCCGGCCGGGCCGGCGTAGAGGTCGTCGACGCGGTCCGTGATGTCCAGGCCCGGCTCGAGCAGCGTGTTGACGAGGCCGCGCAGCGGCTGGTGCATGTCGATCACGTACGAACCGGCGGCGTAGCTCTTGCCGCCCGCGGTGAACGCCGCCTTGGCCTGGGTGACGCGGCCGTTGCTCTCGACGATCAGGTCCACGAGGCGCTTGGCGGCCGCGGCGGAGCGCTGGCCGGCGCCCGCCGGGATCACGTACGCACGCGGGAACTGCGTCTTGTAGTTGTCCTCCGGACCCCAGCCCGGGACGAAGCTGTCCGGGATGTCACGCGTCGGCTCGCCCGCCCAGCCGCGACGGAACAGCTCGGCCTGGTCGAAGATCAGCTGGTCGCGGTTGGTCTGCATGTACGCGAGCGCCTTGTTGATGGCGACCTCGTGCACGTCGGTGTTGATCCCCGAGCGGCGCTTGCGCTCCTCGAGGCTGAGGTTCGTGCCGCGCGGGTTCAGCGGCGCCTCGATCGTGTACGGGATCGTGCCCTGGTAGAGCGCGAACGACGGGACGTAGATCGGCGGGTAGTCGTCCCACACGCCCACCTCGTCGTCACGGAACGGGATCCGCGCGCTCTGCGTCTCGGGGTAGCCGAGGTCCTTGAGGCCCTGCTCCATCTGGATCGCGGCCGGCAGGCCGTGCTTGATGTAGAGGTCGTAGTCGTTGTTCGGGTTGTGCGGCGGCGTGCTCGGCCACAGCAGCGTCGGCGTGACGTAGCCGTGCAGGTCGAGCAGGAACAGCGACTGCGTCTGCACCGTCAGGTCGCGGATCAGGCGCGACTCGGGCTGCGAGACGATCGTCAGGTCGCGGTTGAGGTCGTAGCCGGCCTCGTTCGGGCGCGTGCCGAGCACGCGGCCGTCCGGGTTGGACGTGACGTTGAAGGTGATGCGGTTGCGCTTGAGCAGCGTCTCGACGGCGGAATCGGTGCTCTTGGCCCACTTGTCGATCACGCGGAGGATGGCGTCGGTGCCCTCCCACTCGTTGCCGTGGATGTTGCCGTTGACGAACAGCGGGGTCTTGTAGCCCGCGAGCAGCGCCGCGTCGGTGCGGGCGGCGACCGGATCGTCCTCGATCTTGTCCTTCCAGGCCTCCTGCTGCGCGGCCTCGGCGTCGGTCTCCGGCCACGTGACCGTCGCGACGTACAGGTCACGACCACCGGAGGACTTGCCCGCTACTCGGACCGAGACCCGGTTGCTCTGCGCCTGAAGAGCGTTGAGCTTGGGCGCGATCTCGTCGTAGGGGGTGACGCCGATCGGGATCGACGCGTCGTTCGGGTTGTCCGGCCAGACCGGCAGCACGTTCTGCTGCGGCCAGCCCTTGACGTCCGCGGCGGCCTGCGCGGCCGTCGCCGCGGTGGACGCGACCGACGGGCCGGCGGTCGAGCCGGCCGATGCGGCGACCGGCGTCGCGAGCAGCGCCAGGGCGGCGACCGAGGCCGCGGCCTTCAGCCGCGAGGACATGACTTGGGGCACTGAGAGAGGGACCTCCACTGGATGGACCGGAGAAAGGGCGAGTGCTCCTCGCCCTCTAACGCACCTCTCATCCTTAGCCGTGGCTCAGCCTAAAGTCAAGTAAGCCGACCGCCTTTCAGGCCTATCGGGTGGCGGCCCTCCGGCCGCAGCAGCATGACAAGGACGAGCAGCAGTCCGTAGATCCCGGGCGCGACCCCGCTCAGGTCGACGGGGAAGCGGGGCAGGACATAGTGGTTGAGCAGTGTCAGCGCGACCGCGGCGGCCACCACGCCCGGGATCGATCCCGGCCCGCCGAGCACGACCATCGCGATGATGAAGATCGAGAACGAGAACGTGAACTGGCCGGGGTTCACGAAGCTCAGGTAGGACGCGAGGAACGCGCCGGCGATGCCGCCGAGCGCCGCGCCGACCCCATAGGCGAGCAGCTTCGTGCGCGCGATCGGGACGCCCGCCGCGGCGGCCGCCTGCTCGTCGTCGCGGAGCGCGCGCCAGGCGCGGCCGGTCCGCGAGTCGCGCAGGCGCACGTTCGCGACGATCGTGAGCGCGAGCAGCGCCAGCGCGAACCAGTACCACGGCCGCAGGTCCAGCCGGCCGAACGGCGCCAGGAACGGCAGGTCGATCCGGTCGATCCCGGAGATCCCGTTCGGCCCGCCCGTGAGCGACCCGCCGAGGAAGCGGATCTCGCGCCCGTTGGACACCACCTGCCCGATGATCTCGCCGAACGCGAGCGTGACCATGCCGACGTAGTCGCCGCGCAGGCGCAGCGTCGGCACGCCGATCGCCGCGCCCGCGATCGCCGTCGCCGCGACCGCCGCCACGAGAACCAGCAGGAAGTCCAAGTGGATGCCCGGCGCCCAGAACGTCGAGGACAGGTGGGCGGCCATGTGCGCGCCGATCGCGAAGAACGCCACGTACCCCAGGTCCAGCAGCCCCGCGAACCCGACGACCACGTTGAGCCCGAGCGCCATCACCGAGTACGCCGCGGCGAGGATCATGAAGTGCAGGGCCTCGCCGCCCTGCGCGAGGGCCAGCGGAAGCAGGGCCGCGACGACGAGCGCTGCCGCCGCCCGTCTCACGGGCGCTGTCGCCGGTAGTAGGCGCGGTTCTTCGTCCGGTTCCCGCAGATCGACATCGAGCACCAGGTGGCCGAGCGGTTCTTCGACCGGTCGTAGAACGCGTACTCGCACTTCCGGCAGGCCTTCATCCGGGCCCAGTCGCCGCTGAGCTGCGCCTCGTGGAGGACGCCGAGGACGGTGGCGATGACGCCGTCGACGCCGTCTTCCGCCGGTTCGAGGCGCGTGTGGCCGTCCGCGGCGACGACGACGATCATGCCGGCCGGCGGGAACGTGGCGGCCCGGCCGACGATCAGCGCGCGCAGGTCCTCCCGGAACGCACGCAGCCGCCGCGCGTCCTCGTCGGTGTCGATGCCGCCGAACCCGGCCTTCGCGAGCCACGCGTTGGCCGTCCGCGCGTCCCCGAGTCGATCCCACTCGGGCGGGAAGTCGTGGTTGTGCGTGTTGACGAACCGCTGCAGCAGCGCCAATCGCCCGGGCGCCTTCGGCCGGTCGCCGGGCTCGAGCTCCTCGCCGATGCGGCGCTTGTCCTCCTGACGCATCTGACCAGCGTAATGGGTTTGCTGGTCACGTGCGGAAAACGGGTACTGGAGCTTCGTCCGACTCTCAGGGGGAGTTCATGCGAAGCAAGGTCCTGGCCGCGCTGGGCGCGGCCGTCGTCTTCACACTCGCCGCTCCGGCGGCGGCGACCGCCACGGGAGGTGGCGGCCATGGCGGTGACCGGCAGCTGCGCGAGTACGCGCAGCGCACCTGGTCCTCGTTCGTGGCGATGACCGACGAGCGCTCCGGGCTGCCGGCCGACATCCTCGAGGCCGACGGCACACGCAGCGTCCAGACGTCGACGACCAACGTCGGCGCGTACATGTGGAGCGCGGTCGTCGCGGAGCGGTTGGGCTTCATCCACAAGCGTGAGCTCGAACGCCGGCTCGAGCGCACGCTCACCACGCTCGAACGCCTCGAACGCCCGCAGAACACGGGCGGCCAGTTCTACAACTGGTACGACCACCGCACGGGCCAGAAGCTCACGGTGTGGCCGCCGAGCGGCGCGCCGCTGACGCCGATCCTGTCGTCGGTGGACAACGGCTGGCTCGCGGTCGGCCTGCGGATCGTCGAGAACAGCGTCCCGAAGCTCTCGCGCCGCGCCGGCGCGCTCTACGCGTCGATGGACTTCGGCTTCTATTACCGGCCGGAGGCCAACCGGATCCTGTTCCACTACGTGCCGGACACCGGCGAAGCCCCCTGTTGCTACGACACCGTCGTCAGCGAGAGCCGGATCGCCGACTACATCGGCATCGCCCGCGGCCAGATCCCCGAGAAGGCCTACTACGGCCGCTGGCGCACGTTCCCGGACACGTGCGACTACAGCTGGCAGGAGACGCGGCCGGTCGGCCAGACCCGCACGTACTTCGGCGTGAACGTGTTCGAGGGCGCGTACCCGTACGCCGGGATGCTCGTGACGCCGTCGTGGAGCGGGTCGATGTTCGAGGCGCTGATGCCCGACCTGTTCGTGCCCGAGGACCAGTGGGCGCCGCGCTCGTGGGGCGTCAACCACCCCAACACGGTCCGCGCGCAGATCCACCACGGCCTCAAGGAGGCCGGCTACGGCGTGTGGGGCTTCTCCCCGTCCAACGTGCCCGAGGGCGGCTACGCGGTCTACGGCGTGGACGGCATCGGCCTCGACCCGGCCGGCGCGCCCTCGAACAAGGACAACACGCTGATCGACAACGGCTTCAGCGGCTGCGACGGCCGCCCGGCCGTGCCGAACCCGCCGCCGTCGGCGTACACCAACGGCGTCGTGACGCCGCACGCCGCCTTCCTCGGCCTGCGCTACGCGCCGCGCGAGACGCTGCAGAACCTGACCCGGCTGCAGCGCGACTTCCCGGGCCTGTACACGAAGTGGGGCTTCCGCGACAGCGTCAACGTGCAGACCAAGGCCGTGTCGGGCTCGTACCTGTCGCTCGACCAGGGGATGATCATGGCGTCGCTCGGCAACGCGCTCGACCGTGACGTGCTGCGCCGCGCGTTCGGCGACCGGGTGCTCGAACGGCGCCTGCGTCCGGTGATCGGGATCGAGCAGTTCGGCGCGCGTTCGTCCGGCGGCTGACGAACGACGGGCGGGGTGTGAGGTTTGCGGGCGCGGCGTCAGCTGCGCCCGTTTGCCTCCCCAGTGGACGAGGAACCCAGACCGTGAAGTCGCGTGAACTCGCACCCCGCCTCCAGCGCCTACCGCCTGTACGCGGACGGCGCCGTCGTCTCCTATCTGCAGTGGCGCAGCGGCGCCGGCTGGCAGCTCTGGCGACGCGGCCACGGCTGGCGCCCGGTGGACGAGGACGCCCAGCCGGCGCACGCGCTCGACGCCGCCGCCGACGCGCTCCTCGGCCCACCGGAGGCCGGCCCCGTCCGCCCCGCCCGCCGCTGCGAGCTGCACGTCCGCGGGCTCGCCGCGGACGTCGTGCCGGTCGCCTTCCCCGAGACGATCACGGTCCGCACCGGCGACGTCTCGATCCTCTCCGGCGACTTCGACGATCGCGGGCTCAACCGCATCGTTCGGCGCGTCGCGTTGTTGGGGGGTGGCGTACTGGCGCTGTTCGAGGAGGGACCCTCCTAGGATTACGCCCGCCCCATTGACGTATTTCCGGTAGGAGGCAGCATTGAAGGTAGGGGGAAGGATTCTCGCGGCGGCGGTCGTCGTGGCGGGACTCGCCGCGCCGGCGACGGCGAACGCGGCGACGGCCACCGTCACGGGTGACGACGGCAACCCGCTCGCGCTGACCGCGGGTGCGCCCGCGTCGATCCGCAACATCAACGTGACGGCGGCGATCAACGTCCCGCAGGCCGACGGCGTCTCGTGGCGCTGGGCCATCACCGGCCCGACGGGCCAGACCGCGTCGATCATCCCGACGGCGGACTACTGCTGGGGCTCCAAGCGCGACGACAACATCCGCATCAACTTCCAGGGCAACGGCGCCTACGCGCTGACGCTCACCACGTACAGCGGCAGCAGCTGCAGCGGCACCCCGAAGACCACGACGTTCGGCTGGAACGTCGCGGCGTCGGTCGCGCTCACCCAGCCGGCCACCCCGCTGCTCACCCGTCCGGCGAACAGCCTGACGACGAACACGCACCTGATCCCGATCGCCGGCAACCCGGGCGCGAACTTCTACGAGACGCGCTGGGCCAAGGGCGGCGTCATCGGCCCGGACGGCGGGATCGCGGGCCCGAGCAACTCGGCGCCGTTCGACGACGCCACCGGCCAGGTCAAGTTCTCGCCCTACGACGGCCCGGGCCAGTACGTGATGGTCTCGCGCGGCGTGTACGGCAACAACGCGACCGCCTGGAGCGCCCCGATCACGATCAACGTGGTCTCGCCGTTCGACATCTCGAGCGTGTACTTCCCGGACCGCCGCGGGCCGAGCTACCAGATCGCCGCGTACGTCCGCGAGAAGGCCATCGCCGGCAGCCGCGTGACGGTCGCCGTCGCCAAGGGCAAGAAGGGCAAGAAGTTCCGCACCCTCGGCAAGGGCAAGGTCAACAGCAAGGGCGTCGTCAAGGTCCGCTTCCGCCTCGCGCGCGGCACCTACCGCGTGCGCTTCTCCTTCGCCGGCAACTCGGTCGTCGCGAAGGGCACGCAGTACGGCACCATGACGATCCGGCGCGTGATCGCCTAGCCACGCTTCCTCGCGGGTCAGCGGCGGCGGTACTCGATCTGATCGATGACCGTCGCCCGCCGGCCCGCGGGCGCGAGCCCGTCCAGCCAGGACGGGAACCAGGCGTTCGCGAACAGGTTCATCGGCAGCTTCGTCACGCCGTTGTTCCAGGTGCGCAGCGCGGTGCCGTCGACGCTGAACGTCACGCGCCCGTTGCTCCACGCGATCTCGTAGTCGTGCATCGCCGCCGTCGGGTCGAACCCGAGCGTGCGCGTCTCGGTGTGCGTCTGCCGGCCACCGGCGTAGGTCGTGAACATCACCCGGCCCGACGGGTCGTTGAAGACCTCGATGTCGATCTCGCTCGCGTAGTCGGGCGCCGCGTAGAGGAAGAAGCCGGTGATCGAGGACGGCGCGTCCGCGACCTGCATGCGGGCCGTGGCGACGCCGCTCGCGTAGGTCTGCGTGCTGCGGATCTCCCCGCCGTCGGTGGTGCCGTCGGGCAGGACGAGCGCGAGCGCGCCGTTGCCGACGACCACGTTGCCGGCCGTCAGCGCACTGCGCCCCAACTGGTGCTCACCCGCGGTCCAGCGTGTGGCCTCCAAAGTCGAGAAGCCGTCGCTGAACGCGGTGGCGGTGGCGGCGTTGGCGGTCGAGGGCACGATCAGCACAGCGAGGACGGCGAGGAGCAGCAGGCGCGACATGCAGTATGGGTCGGCTCGCCGTGCGCGACCATGGGTCGTGATTGGACACGTGTCCTAAACCGGGAGTGGGCACTTGAGCCGGGCGCCCGCGCTGCCGACGCCCGGCTCACGGCTTCAGCCCGCGGCCACTCGGGCGAGCAGCGCGTCGAAGCGCGCGCCGTCGTGGACGACGGTCGCGTCCGGGTGCGCGGCGCGCAGCGTCAAGGGCGCGGCGTCGCGGTCGAGCACCTCGTAGGTCGTCCAACGCGAGCGCGTGGGGGAGCTGCCGCGCGCGGGGTTGCCGGGGTCGTCGATCGCGAGCGGCTTGCCGTCGTCCGCGCGTACCCAGAGCACCCACGGATCGCGGTCGGCGGTGTCGGTGAGCGTGATCTTCCACGCCTCCACGCCGTCGTGGACCTCGCGGCCGCGCACGGCGGCGCGCCCGTCGTCGATCAGCACGCGCACCTTCGTGACCAGCGGGTCGCCGCGGGGCACGATCTCGCGCGGGCGGGTGCGGCCGGAGGCGGCGGGCTCCACACCGGCACGGCCCGGCTTGTCGGCGGCGAGCTTGGCCCGCTTGATCGCGTCGGCCTTCGCGTCCGGCCCCTTGCCCGCGGGTCGTTCGCCGTCGTCCTCGTAGATCGTGTTCGTCGCAGGGTCGAAGATCGCGCCCTCGGCCACTTCGAGCCCGCTGGGCTCGATCATGCGCGCGCCCTCCAACCGGTCCAGGTCCTGCCAGAACTCGCGGGTGCGGCCGGCGTCGTCGACCATCACCGAGTGCACGACCTTGCCGGCGGGCGGGTCGAACCAGCGCATCGCCTGCGAGAGCGCCACGGCGCTGTCGGGGCGGTCGCCGCCCGCCAGCACGATCGCCGCGGCCGCGAGCGCGACGACGGCGACGGCGGGGAGGGCCAGCGGCCGCCGCGTCCGGCGCGCCACCGGCTCGCGCATCACGCGGGTCAGCAGCTCGCGGTCGGGCTCGGCGTCCGGCACCGGCGGGCGCGCGGCGCGCAGTCGTTCATCTACGTCCATTGGGGGTGCTCCACGGTCGAGGAGGTGCTCAGGGCCGCGCGCAGTCGCCGGCGCGCCCGGGAGATCCGCATCCGGTACGCGGCGGGCGTGATGCCCAGGGCGTGCGCGGCGTCGGCGCCGGAGAGGTCGAGCCAGGCCGTCAGGACGAGCGCCTCACGGTCCATCGGCTCGAGCTGCAGGAGCGCGGAGCGCAGGGTGACGTCGTCGATCAGCTCCGACGGGTCCGGCGCGTCCACGCGCGGCTGGGCGCCGAGCAGGGCCCGGAGCGCGCCCACCCGCCGCTCGGAGCGGCGGGCGTTGGCGAGCACGCGGCGGGTCACCCCGATCAGCCAGCCGAGCTCGGCGCCGCGCGGGATGTCGGCCTGGCGTCTCCAGGCCGTGGTGTAGGTCTCGGCGACCGCGTCGTCGGCGTCGGCCTCCGACGACGCGAGTGACCGGGCATAGGTCCGGACCTTCGGATACGTCGTCCGGTAGAGGTGCTCGAAGTCCACGCCCCTGAAGTGTCCACCCGGGGCGCGAACGCAACGGCGCTCAGGCGAACGCCAGCACGAGGCCCGCGGCGACGAGCAGCACGGCGGTCAGCCCGTGGATGCTCAGCGCGGTCGAGCGCTTGCCGCCGTTGACGACCACGATCAGCGCGTCCGCGATCGGCGTGATGGCCGCGGCGACCGCCGCCCAGCCGAGCGCCGAGCGGCCCGCGGCCGCCCAGACGACGAGCAGCACCACGCCCGACGTGATGTCCCGGGCGCCTTTGATCTCGGTCAGCGCGCGCGGGCTCTCGACGTCGACCCCGAAGGCGAGCAGCGCGGCGCGCGGCTGGAGGAAGAAGCGCAGGCCGATGGCGATGATCGCCACACAGGCGACGAGCACGAGCAGCAGAGCGGCGAGTTCCATGGCGAGCGGTCCTTTCGTCCGAGTCCTAGCGTCGTTATATAACAGCGTTAGACTACGTGGCGATGTCGCCCCGACCCGCTCCGGACCTCGACCACCGACGCGACGAGGTGATCCGTGCCGCCCGCGTGCTCGCCGAGGACGAGGGCTGGGCCGCGGTCACCATGCGCCGCCTCGCCTCGCTCGTCGGCGCCACGCAGCCCGTGCTCTACACGGCGTTCGCCGGCCGCCAGGCGCTGATCGACGCCGTGGCGGTCAGCGGCTTCCGCGACCTGGCCGCAGCACTCGCGGCGGTGGAGCCGGCGCCGCGCGCGCGGATGCGCGCCTACCTGGACTTCGCGGCCGCGCACCCGCGGCTGTACGAGGCGATGTTCTCGCTGCCCTCGGGGCTGCGGTTCGCCGCCGACGACACGCCGGAGCCGCTGCGGCGGGCGTTCGCCGGCGTGCAGGTGGTGTTCCCGGACGCGGACGGCACGCGGGCGGAGGTGGCGTGGTCGGCGCTGCACGGCCTGGCCACGCTGCAGGCCGGCGGGCGCCTGCGACCGAGCCACGCGCAGGCGCGGCTGGAGCTCCTGCACGCCCTGCTCACCGGCTGACGGCTCACCCGTGCCGGATGCGCGGGTCCAACCGGGTCTGGAACGCGTCGACGAGGAAGTTGGCGATCACGATGAGGATCACGCCCTCCAGGATCAGCGCCTCGAGCACCGGCACGTCGCGGCTGTAGATCGCGCCGCGGATCGTCACGAACATGCCGGGGATCCCGAAGCCGTACTCGATCGCGGCGGCGGTGATCAGCATGGTCGAGACGTTCACGCCGATCAGGCCCGCGATCGGCGGCGAGGAGAACGGCAGCGCGTGGCGGTTGAGCACGTTGCGCTCGCCGACGCCCTTGGCGCGTGCGGTGCGGATGAAGTCCTCGTGCAGCGCCTCGCTCAGGCTCGCCTCCGCGATCCGCGAGACGAACGCGGCCATCGGCAGCGCGCAGCACAGCCACGGCACCCACATCGCCTTCAGGAACGCCGCGGGGTCCTCGCCGAACGGCCGGTAGTCGCCCTGCCCGGAGACGAACGGGAGCTTGTAGGTGCCGCTGTTCCACGAGAAGAAGACGAGGACCGCGAACGCGAGGAAGTACGGCGGGCACGAGAGCAGGAACGCGATCGTCACGTGCAGCGCGCGCGTGATCCGCGTCCGTGGGTACATCGCGCACCAGCGCCCGGCGGCCACGCCGAGCAGCGTGCCCAGCAGCACGCCGCCGATGATCAGCTGCAGGTCGACCGGGACGCGGGCGCGCATCATCGCCGCGACCGTCCCCGTGCCCCAGCCGGTGCACAGCATCACCGGGTCCGCCTTGCGCTTGCGTCCCGGGTTGCAGCCCTCGCCGTTGGTGACCCCCAGCTCGCCGCGGGCGATGTCCAGCAGGTGCCCGGGCGTGTCCACGATCGCCGCGCCGAAGGTCATCTGGTCCACCCCGGTGTGCGACGTGAACAGCACGTGGCCGATCGAGATCGAGATGATCGCGGTCAGGACCAGCGCCGGCAGCCGGCGTGCGAGGAGGTGGTACACGAGGTCTTATGTACGGTCGCGTCCGGATGTGTCTCAGGCGCGGCTCATGCCCGGACAGGGGTCGGCGAGGGGAACCCCTCGGAAGCGTGCCCGGGCGGCGGCGTCTCAGCGGGGGACAAGGCTAACCGCCATCCCGAACGCCCTGGAGGCACTCCATGCGCAAGCCCCGTCTTTCGCCGTCCACCCTGATCGCCACGGTCGCGCTGATCGCCGCGACCGGCGGCACCGCCGTCGCCGCCGGCGACGAGATCATCACGAGCCCCGACCAGATCAAGAACCTGGTGATCACCGAGCCCAAGCTGGCCGACGCCTCGGTCGACCAGCGCGCGATCCAGGACCGCGGGGTCTCGCAGCGCGACGAGGCGAACCCGACGCTGCGCTACAGCGTCAACGCCAACGGCAGCCTGAACACCGGGGACATGGGCGGCCAGCCCGGGCACGTTCCCGGCAGCAACCGGTACGACCTGTTCTTCTCGAGCTCCGACCTCGGGCCGAACGGGCTCGACACGTGCGGGTTCACCGTGACCCCGCGGCTGCGGTTCACCACGTCCCCGGGCCACAACAGCCACCTGAACATGCGCGCGTACGTCAACTACGCCCGCGGCGCGAACGGCTTCCAGGTGTTCACCTACGAGCAGCGCGCCGACGGGAGCGAGGTGCCGTCGGAGGCCGCCTTCGACGCCGTGGTCAGCTGCTGAGCGAGCTCGGGAGAACTCCCGTGCGCGTGGCGGATAGCCGCCACGCGCTGGCGGAGGCTCGCCGTGCCGTCGCCGGTTTGAGCCCATGGGAGCGACGCGGGCGCGTTGGGAGAGTGCCGGACCATGAAGGTGACCTCCCCGACATTCGCCCTGGCTCTGCTCGCGCTGCTCCCGTCCGCCGCCGACGCCGCGACGCGTCCCGACCTGCGCGTCGCCGCGCTCTCGCCGGCCGCGGTGACCGCCGCGCCCGGCACGACGGTGACGGTGAAGACGACGGTCCGCAACGGCGGGCGGGCGAAGGCCGGGCGCTCGACCGTGCGGCTCGTGCTCTCCAAGGACGCCAGGCGCGACCGCCGCGACACCGTGCTCGCTCGTGCGACCGCGCGGGCGCTGGCACGGGGGAAGTCGGTCGCCGTCCGCGTCAAGGTCAAGGTCCCCGCGTCCGGTGGCATGGTGCTCGCGTGCGCCGACGACCTGCGCGCGGTCCGCGAGGCCAAGGAGGCCAACAACTGCCGTGTCGTGCGCCTGACCGTCACGGCGCCTGCGTCTGCGCCCACCCCGGCCCCGGCCCCCGCGCCCGCGCCCGCGCCGAGCGACGCGCTGCCGGCCCCGGTCCCCGCGAACGGCAAGTGCGCGGCGGTCGACGTGCCCGACCTCGGCTACGCCGACAGCGACTGCGACGGCATCGACGGCACCGCGGCCACCTCCATCTTCGTCTCGCCCAACGGCAGCGACACCAACCCGGGCACGATGGCCGCGCCGCTGCGGACGATCGCGGGTGGTGAGTCCGTGGCCAAGGCCAAGGGCCGCACCGCGGTGCTGATCGCCGCCGGCTCCTACGCGTACGGGATGGTCATCTACGACGGCATCAACCTCTACGGCGGCTACGACCCGGTCACCTGGCAGCGCCGCGCCGACCTCGTCTCCGCGTCCGAGGGCATCAACCAGGCGGGCGGCAACGCCGTCGGCGCGCGGGCGGAGAACATCCTCACGCCGACGACCGTGCAGCAGCTCACCATCAAGTCGCCCAACGCGTTCAACGGCGGTACGGCGTACGGGCTGCAGGCGATCGAGGCCTCGCGGCTGCGGCTCGAGCGCGTGACGATCCTCCCGGGCAAGGGCGGCGCCGGTGCGTCCGGGGCCAACGGCGCCGCCGGTGCGCCGGGGCAGCCCGGCCAGCCGGGCAAGGCGGGCAGCTGCGACGGGAACGCCGGCGGCGCCGGCGGCGCGGGCGGCGGACCGGCCTGGGGCGCGTTCGGCGGGGCCGGTGGCTCCGGCGGGATCGGCTCCCTGAACCTGAGCGGCAAGAGCGGGCTGCCGGGCTCCCGCGGCGTCGTCGGCGGCGACGGCGGCGCGACCGCCGACCCCGGCAAGGCGGGCAGCCCCGGCATCGGCGGCCTGATCGGTGACACGGGCGGCAACGGCACCGACGGCGCGGGCGGCGCCATCGTCGACGGCCTCTGGCGCCCCGCCGACGGCACCCAGGCCGGCGACGGGACGTCCGGCTCCGGCGGCGCGGGCGGCGGCGGAGGCGGCGGCCAGCCGGTCTGGGGCTACTCGGGCGGTGGGAACGGCGGCGGCGGTGGCGGCGAGGGCGGCCACGGTGGCGAAGGCGGCCGCGGCGGCAAGGGCGGCGGCGGCTCGATCGGCATCTTCGCCGTCGGCTCGCACGGCCTCGAGGTCGTCCAGTCGACCATCACCGCGGCCGCCGGCGGCAACGGCGGGATCGGCGGCAACGGCGGCATGGGCGCGGCGGGCGGAGCGGGCGGCCCCGGTGCGACCGCCTGCCTCGAGGAGGTCGGCGCGGGCGGCGCCGGTGGCACGGGCGGCTGGGGCGGCAAGGGCGGCCGCGGCGGCGGTGGCGCCGGCGGTCCGAGCTACGCGCTTTTCGGCACGGGCGGCAAGGTGAACGTCACCGCCAGCACGCTCAGCGCCGGCCCCGGCGGCTACGGCGGCGGCTCCGCCAACGGCGGCGCCTCGGCGTCGCGGGCGGGGGTCTGAGCCATGCGCCTGCTTCTCGTCGCGCTCTTCACCGCGCTGATCCTCATCGCCGTGCCCGGCAGCGCGAGCGCGAAGGCCTGCGGCGTGCCTCAGGCCAAGGCCGTCTACGAGACGCCGGAGGTGCAGATCTACACGTCCAAGGACCGCCTGCTGGCCTGTCGGCGCGGCGGCGCGCTCAGCCCTCGGCAGGTCGGCTGGGACTACACCGACGGCATGGGCACGTACGAGGACGGCACCGTCATCGACGTGCTGGGCGGCCGCTGGGTGTGGGTGGTGCAGAGCACCTCCGCCGCGGAGTCGGCCGACCACAGCGAGTACTGGTTCACCGACATCGTCACGGCCAAGCGCGTGACGGTCACGATCGAGGACGAGGACGGTCCCGCGTACGAGGCGGTCGGGCTCGCCGGCGCGATCATCGTGGCGGGCAAGGATGGCGTCCTCGCGCTGCGCCCGGACGGCGACGTCGACCTGCTGGGCGGCAAGCCGACGGCGTTCGGCTTGGCCGCGGCCGGCAACCGCGTGTACTGGCAGGACGTCAAGGGCGTGGCGCAGACCGCGACCGTGCCGCTGCCGCGTCCCGAGGCGTCGCGCACCCCACCGCGGGCGCGGACGATCGGCCGCTGCAAGCCGCGTCCGGGCGCGCGCCTGCTGCTGCACGACGGCCGCTTCATCTACACGCGCGCCGGCGGGAAGACGTGGCTGTGCGTGAACGGGCGGACCCGCGTGGCGCCGGCCGAGCCGGCCGCCGACCCCAGCCGCCTCGAACCCGCGTCCGTGACGTGGCCGGATCCGTACACCTACTGGCTCGACGCCGCGGGCGCCCCGCACGTCGCCGACGGGGTCCGCTGAAAATTGGCGGAAAACCGACAGCGCTCCGGAGCCATAATGAGCAGCGATGGCAACCAGGGTCCTCATCGTCGACGACCACACGGCGTTTCGCTCGCGGGCGAAGCGGATGCTGGAGGCCGAGGGCTTCGAGGTCGTGGGCGAGGCGGCCGACGGCGCCTCGGGCGTGGACGCCGCGCAGCGGCTCGCGCCGGACGTCGTCTTGCTCGACTTGCAGCTGCCGGATACCACCGGCTTCGAGGTCGCGGAGGCGATCGCGGCCCGCGACGCGTCGCCGGCGGTGGTCATCACGTCCACCCGCGACGACGACGGCTACGACGCCCGCGCGCGGCGTTCCGGGGCCTGTGGCTTCGTGAGCAAGTCGGAGCTGTCGGGCGCCGCGATCGAGGAGCTCCTTCCCTAACGCCGCTCGTCCGGGTAGTCTCGCGCGCCGCCCGCATGACGACGATCGACGCCGACCTCCCCGAGCGCTACCGCGCGCTGCTGCTCTCCGCGCTGGACTGCGTGGTCACGATGGACCACGAGGGTCGCGTCGTGGAGTGGAACCCCGCCGCCGAGCGCACGTTCGGCTGGAGCGCGGCGGAAGCCGCGGGGCAGGACATGGCCGACCTGATCGTCCCGCCGTCGCTGCGTGAGCGCCACCGCGCGGGGCTCGCCCGCTACCTCGCGGGCGGGGCGCCGGTGGTGCTCGACCGGCGTGTCGAGATCACCGCGATGCGCCGGGACGGCACCGAGTTCCCGTGCGAGCTGACGATCACGCGGACGCTTCAGCCGGGCGCCCCGCTGTTCGTCGGCTACCTGCGCGACATCACCGAGCGCCACACGGCCGAGGCCGAGCTGCACGCGTCCCGGGTGCGCATCGTGACCGCGGCCGACGACGCGCGCCGCCGGCTCGAGCGCGACCTGCACGACGGCGCGCAGCAGCACCTCGTCGGGCTCGCGATGACGTTGCGGCTCGCGCGGCGCAAGCTGTTCGACGACCCCGAGTTCGTGGCGGAGCTGCTGGACGAGGCGATCGGCGACCTGGCGACCGCGACGGATGAGCTGCGCGAGCTCGCCCGCGGGTTGCATCCGGCGGTGCTGACCGAAGGTGGCCTGCAGCCGGCGCTCGTCAGCCTGGCCAAGCGCGCGGCCGTGCCGGTGACGATCGTCGCCGCGCCCGAGGAGCGGCTGGACCCGACGGTCGAGATCACCGCGTACTTCGTCGTCGCCGAGGCGCTGACGAACGTCGCGCGCTACGCGGAGGCGACGCAGGCCGAGGTGGGTGTCGAGCACGTCGGCGGCGTCCTGCACGTCGAGGTGCGCGACGACGGCCGCGGCGGCGCGACCATGGACGGCGGCAGCGGCCTGCGAGGGCTGCTCGACCGCGTGAGTGCAATTGGAGGGACGTTGTTCGTCGAGAGCCCGGAAGGTGTGGGGACGTTGCTGCGAGCGGAGTTGCCGTGCGGATCGTGATCGCGGAGGACTCCGTGCTGCTGCGGCGCGGAGCGATCCGGCTGCTCGAGGACGCCGGGTTCGACGTGGTCGGCGAGTGCGGCGACGCCGAGGAGCTGCTCGAGCTCGTGCGGCGCGAGCACCCGGACGTCGCGGTCGTGGACATCCGGATGCCACCGAACCATCTCGACGAAGGGCTGCAGGCCGCGGCCACGATCCGTGCCGAGCTGCCCAAGATCGGCGTGCTGATGCTGTCCCAGTACGTCGAGGAGCGCTACGTCTCCGCGCTGCTCGAGCAGGGGGCCGCGGGCGTGGGCTACCTGCTCAAGGACCGCGTGGCCGAGGTCGAGCGCTTCACCGACGCGATCCGCCAGGTGGCCGGCGGCGGCTCCGTGCTCGACCCCGAGGTCGTTGCGCACATGCTCGGCAACCGCGGCAACGGCAGCCCGGTCGACGCGCTCAACGACCGCGAGACCGAGGTGCTGTCGATGATGGCCGAGGGCAAGACCAACCGGGCGATCTCGAAGGCGCTCTTCATGTCCGAGCGGGCCGTCGAGCGGCACGTGACGGCGATCTTCACCAAGCTCGCGCTGCCGGTGACCGACGAGGACCACCGGCGCGTGCTGGCGGTCCTCGCGTACCTGAAGACGTAGGCGTTACGGGCGTTCGCCGCACCGCCGCGGCGGTTGTCCGCCAGGCGGGCGGCGGGCTAGGCGCATTGGCCCCCGTGGTCACGTCCGGCACGGTTGGGGCATGAACGCGCTTCCGCCCAACACACCGCTGCTGCGCCGCGGGCTCGGCATCGGCACCCAGCGCGCCCTGGAGGCGAGCCCGGGCAGCATCCGGACGTTCGGCAACCTGCGCAAGCGGCCGGAGCGCGAGTCGACGATCCTGCGCGAAGGCGTGCTCGAGGGCGGGCTCGTCGGCGTCCTCGCCCATCACTCGCATCTCGGCCAGGGACCGGGCGAGGGCTACGACTGGTCCGAGTGGACGGACACGGTCGTCTATGCGGAGTTGCCGGTCGCCAACCGCGTGCTCGGACAGGCCTGGTTCGGTCACGCGCAGCCGGTCAGCGTCGGCGCCACGCTCGATCTCCGGCGAGGGCGCGCCGACGCGATCCCGGCCGAGCCGAAGGCACCGGACGCGTTCACCTTCCTGCCGCCGAAGGGTGTGAGCATCGAGGTCGAGTTCGGCGTCGTGTGCGCGTACATGGAAGGCCGTGTGACCGACCCGGCGCGACTCGACATGCTGTGCCGGGCGGCCTCGGCGTTCGCGGACGCGATCGCCATGGTGGTCGCCCGCGAGCCCGGGCTCGACGTCCACGCGCCGGTCGCGCCGCTCGCCGACAGCGAGCGGCGCCGCTGGACCGCGTGGGGCGCCGCGCAGGTGCGCTGGGACGCGCCGCCCGCCGACTTCGACACCGCGGTCGCCGCCTACGCACGCATCGTCCGCGGCGGCGCTCGCAGGTTCGGCCTCGTCGCGGGCGCGCTGTTCTTCCTGATCGCCACGCTCGTCGTCGCGACCCTGCTCGTGGCGGGCGTGGCCACCGGCTTCGCCGCCGGCGGCGTCTTCTCGGCGGCCTTCGCGGTGTGGGCGCTGTGGCGCATCGCCCGTGCGGCGGTCGGCCTCGGCCGCGAGCTGAGCGACGACCAGCGCGACGCCCACGCCCGGCCGTGGGGCCTCGAGGCCTTCGTCACGGGCTACGCGACCTCGCGCGGCCTCGTCGTCGAGGACCCGCGCGTCGCCCAGCGCCGCTTCGACTGCCCGGTGCGCGGCCGTGCCGTCGCCGCGCTGCACGGCCCCGACGGCCACCTGCTGCTCTGGCTCGACCCGAACCGCGACCGCTGGGTCGTGCGCGTGAGCGCCGAGGGCGTGCACGCGGACCGCGCGGACTGGTCGACCGCGGCGCTGGACGCGGCCGTGGCCGCGCGCCGCGCCGCCGTCGCGGCCTGAGCCGCGCCGAGCGCTGCGCCGGACTGCCGCGGCGCGTTGTCGCGCCGTCGTCCTCACCTCAGCGTGGCGAGCCGGCCATCGAGGAACGTGCGATCCGCGGCGTTGCCGGCCAGCGCGAGCGCGCGCTCGTAGGCCTCGCGGGCCGCGTCGGTGTCGCCGCGGCGGCGCAGCAGGTCGGCTCGCGCGGTGTGGAAGTAGTGGTAGCGGTCGAGCGCGGGTGCGAGCGCGTCCATGTGCGCGAGCCCGCCCTCCAGGTCGCCCGCGAGCGCGATGGCGACCGCGCGGTTGAGCTCCACGACCGGGTCGCGGTCGAGCGCGGCCAGGTGCGAGTAGTACGCCGCGATGTGCGTCCAGCGGGTGTCCTGCGGGCGGCGCGCATGGGCGTGCTCGAGCGCGATCGCGGCCTGCAGCGCGTAGCGGCCGGGACGCACGCTCGTCGCCAGCGCACGGGTGGCGAGCCGCGTGGCCTCGGCGATCATCGCCCGGTCCCAGCGGTCGCGGTCCTGGTCCTCGAGCAGGACGAGCGTGCCGTCGGCGTCGGTGCGCGTCTCTCGCCGCGCCTCGTGCGTGAGCAGCAAGGCGTGCAGCGCGAGCGCCTCAGGGTCGTCGGGCATCAGCCGTGCGAGCAGGGCGGCCAACCGCACCCCTTCGGCGCACAACGAGCGCCGGATGTGCGCGTCACCCGCGCTCGCCGCATAGCCCTCGTTGAAGACGAGCGCGACGACGTCGAGCGCCGCGCCGAGCCGCTCCGGCAACGCCGCGTCGGGCGGCACGCGGAACGGGATCCGCGCGACGCGGATCTTCGCCTTGGCCCGCGACAGCCGCTGCGCCATCGTCGGCTCGGGCACGAGGAACGCGCGCGCCACCTCGGCCGTCGTCAGCCCGCCGACCAACCGCAGCGTGAGCGCCACCTGGGCCTCGCGCGCCAGCGCGGGATGGCAGCACGTGAAGATGAGCCGCAGCCGCTCGTCGGGCACGCGCGTCGTCACCCCTTCCACCGCTTCACGCTCGGGCAGGGCCGCCAACTCCGGCAAGACCCGGGTGCGGAGCGTGCGGTCCCGGCGGAGCCGGTCCAGCGCCCGGCGGCGCGCGACGGCGACGATCCACGCGAGCGGGTCGTGCGGCGTGCCGTCGCGCGGCCAGCGCTCGACCGCGGTGGCGAAGGCGTCCTGAACCGCGTCCTCGGCGACGTCCCAGTCGCCGAGGGAGCGGATCAGCGCCGCGACCGCGCGGCCGAAGTGCTCGCGGTAGGCGGCGTCGACGGTCAGGGCGTGGCGCCCTCCAGGCCGGTGCCCTGCAGGCGCGCCGCGTACTGCTCGTAGTCCATGACGGGGCGGATCTCGGTGATCTGGCCGTCGCCGTTCCAGGGCGTGCGCGCGGCCCACGCCATCGCCTCGTCGAGGTCGCGCACCTCGAGCAGGGCGAAGCCGCCGAGCTGCTCCTTGGTCTCCATGAACGGCCCGTCGGTGACGTGGCGGTCGCCCGCGCCGACGCGGATCGTGGTCGCCATGTCACCGGTCTCCAGGCCCTCGCACGCGATCAGCACGCCCGCCGCGCGGGTCGCCGCGTCGAACGCGCCCCAGCCCTCGAACGTCTGCGCGATCTGCTCCGGCGAGGAGTCCAGCCCCGTGAGCTCCTCGCCGTAGAACGTCAGCAGCACCTTCATGTCGAACCTCCGGTCGTCTCCTGCGGATCATGCAGGGGACGAGCGGAGGGCGCTACTTCGACAGCGTCAACGCGCCAACACGCGCTGGGTGTCGTCGCGGATCTCGCCGACGAGTTCCTCGAGCACGTCCTCGAGCGCGGCGACGCCGAGCACGGTGCCGTCCGCGTCGTCGACGCGGGCGAGGTGCGCGTTCGAGCGCTGCATCGTCGCCAGCACGGAGCGCAGGGGGTCGGCCGCGTTCACGACCGCGAGCGGGCGCACCCAGGAGCGCGCGATCGGCCGGTTGCGGTGACGCTCCTTGATCTCCAGCGCGTCCTTGAGGTGGAGGTAGCCGATCAGCGTGTCGCCCTCCTGGACGGGGAAGCGCGAGTAGCCGGTGCGGCCCGCGACGTCCTCGACCTCGGCGGGCGTGACGTCCACCGGCACGGCTTCCACGTCGGCGAGCGGGAGCAGGACGCTGCGCGCGTCGCGCTCCTCGAACTCGAGCGCGCCGATCAGCAGCCGCTCCTCGTTCTTGTCCAAGATGCCCTCACGGCCGGACTCGGAGACCAGGCCGGCGACCTCGTCGCGCGTGAACGCGCTCGTGACCTCGTCCTGCGCCTCGACGCCGACCAGATGCAGCGTGCGGTTCGCGATCCAGTTCAGGAGCGCGATGGCCGGGCGCAGCACGCGGACGATCCACACCATCGGCGGCGCCAGCAGCAGCACCGCGCGGTCCGGACCGGCGAGCGCGAGGTTCTTCGGCACCATCTCGCCGAGCACGACGTGCAGATAGCCGATCAGGCTCAGCGCGATCGCGAACGCGACCGGGTGCACGAGGCCCTCCGGGATGCCGATCGTCTCGAACGGACCCTCGAGCGCGTGCGCGATCGCGGGCTCGCCGAGGTAGCCGAGGCCGAGCGAGCAGATCGTGATGCCGAGCTGCGCGCCCGCCATCATCAGGGACACGTTCTCCATCGCCCGCAGCGCGGTGCGGGCGGCGCGGCTGCCCTCCGCGGCGCGCGGCTCGATCGAGCTGCGGCGCGCGGAGATCAGCGCGAACTCCGCGCCGACGAAGAACGCGTTGGCGGCGAGCAGGAAGGCGCTGATGCCGATCGCGAGGCCGGTGCTCATGCCTCGTCCTCCTCTTTGAGCTCGACCTCGATCGGCTCGTGCGTGAGCCGGATCCGGTCCACGCGCAGGTCGTCCATCGCCAGGACGGTCAGCGTGACCTCCTGGTCGTGGGCGCGCACGGTCACGGAGTCGCCGACGTCGGGCATGCGGGCGAGCACGTCGCCGATCAGGCCCGCGATCGTCTCGTAGTCGTCGTCCTCGGGGAGGCGCACGCCGACGAGCTGCTCCACCTCGTCGGGGCGCATGAGGCCGGACAGCACCCAGGCGTTCTCGCCCTCGCGGCGCGCGCGCTCCTCGTCCTCGTCGTGCTCGTCGCGCACCTCGCCGACGATCTCCTCGACGAGGTCCTCGAGCGTCACGAGCCCGTCCACGTTGCCGAACTCGTCCACGACGAGCGCCATCTGCAGGCCGCCGGCGCGCAGCTGGTCGAGCAGGTCGTCGAGCTCGAGGCTGGCCGGCACGAGCACGGGCTCGCCCATCACCTCGCCGACCCTGACGTCGCTGCGGCGCTCGAACGGCACCGCGACCGCGTGCTTGACGTGCACGATGCCGCAGAACGTGCCGTTGTCGCCGAGCACGGGGAAGCGCGAGCGGCCGCTCTCACGCGCGGCTTCGACGACCGCGGTGACGTGGTCGTCCTCGGAGACGGTGACGACCCGGCCGCGCGGGGTCATGATCTCGTGCGCGCGCCGCTCGCCGAACGCGAGCGAGCGCTGCAGGAGCGCGGCGGTGCTGGTCTCGAGGGTGCCCTGCTCGCCCGAGCGGCGCACGAGCGACGCGAGCTCCTCGGCGGAGCGCGCGGACGCGAGCTCCTCCTGCGGCTCGACGCCGATCCGGCGCAGGATCGCGTTGGCGGTGTCGTTGAAGGCGGACACGATCAGGTGCGCCGCGCGCGTGAAGCCGCGGTGGAAGCCCTGCACGGCCTTGGCGGTCGCGAGCGGCTTGGCGATCGCGAGGTTCTTGGGCACGAGCTCGCCGAACACCATCGTGGTGCCGGTGGCGAGGATGAGCGCGATCGCGAGCGCGACCCCCGGGACCATGCCCTCGGGCAGGCCGGCGGACTCGAGCGGCGCGTCGACCAGGTCGGCGATCGCCGGCTCGGCCATGAAGCCGATCAGCAGGTTGGTGACCGTGATGCCGACCTGCGCGGACGACAGCTGCGTCGACAGCGAGCGCAGCGCGCTCTGGACGCCCTTCGCGCGACGGTCACCGGCGTCGGCCGCGCGGTCGACCGTGCCGCGGTCGACGGTCACGAAGGAGAACTCGGCGGCCACGAACGCACCGCACGCCACGATCAGCGCCAGGGCGCCGAGGATGAGGAGGATTTCGATCATCGCGCGCCTCCGCGGACGGGGGCGCGCTTGGGACTACAGCTGGGGTCGTCGGTCATCGACCAAGGGAGCGGCGACTCATATGTCCCGTGGAGCTTAGGGGGCTGGCTTAACGGAACCTTTGGACGGTTGGTCCACGAATGGCTTGCGCTTTGTCCTAGGACAAAGATACGATAGTGGCATGAACAGCATCGGCGGACGGACGGCGGAGGAGATCGCGGGCAGCGTTCGCGACCTCGTCAGCGTGGGCGAGCTGTCCGCCGGCGCGATGCTGCCGCCGATCCGCGCGCTGGCCGCCGACCTCGGCGTGAACCGCAACACCGTCGCCGCCGCGTACCGCCACCTCGTCGCGGCCGGCGTGGCCGAGACGCACGGCCGCGGCGGCACCGCGATCGCCGGGCTGCCGGAGCTGACGCGTGAGGGCGCCGCCGCGTCCGCGCTCGTGGACCTCGCCTCGGGCAACCCGGACCCCCGCCTGCTGCCGGAGTTGCGCCTCCCGGGCACGGGAGACGCGGACGAGCCCGTGTTGTACGGCCTCCCCGCCGAGGATCCGCGACTGGTCGACTGGGCCGAGCGCACGTTCACAGCCGACGTCGCGCGGGCCTTCACCGTCGTCGTCGCGCACGGTGCCGTCGACGCGGTCGAGCGCGTGCTCGCCGCGCACCTCACGCGCGGCGACGCCGTCGCGGTCGAGGACCCGTGCTTCCTCGCGCACATCGGCACGCTGCGGCTGAGCGGGTTCGAGGCCGTGCCGGTGCCGGTCGACGCGGCCGGCATGACGGCGGACGGCCTCGAACGCGCGCTCGCCGCCGGGGTGCGCGCCGTCGTGGTCACGCCGCGCGCCCAGAACCCGACCGGCGCGAGCCTCACCGCCACCCGCGCCGCTGAGCTGCGGGCGGTGCTGGCGCGCTTCCCGCACGTGCTCGTGATCGAGGACGACCACTTCTCCGCGCTCGCGCAGGCCACCTACCAGCGCGTCACGCCGCCGGAGACCGCGCGCTGGGCGCTCGTCCGCTCGGTGACCAAGTTCCTCGGGCCCGACCTGCGCGTCGCGGTGCTCGCCGCCGACGACGTGACCGCGGCGCACGTACGCGCCCGGCTCGCGCCCGCGTGGGTCAGCCACCTGCTGCAGCGGCTCGCCGCCCACCTGCTCGAGGACGAGGCCACCGCGGGCCTCGTCGCCCGTGCCCGCGCCGCCTACCACGAGCGCGCCCGGCTGCTCGTCGACGCGCTGGACGTCCCGGTGGCGATCCCGCCCGACGGCCTGAACGTCTGGGTCGACGTGCCCGGCGACGCCGACCGCGTCACCGCCGCGCTCGCCGACCTCGGCTTCCACGTGCGGCCGGCGAGCGCGTTCGCCGTCGGTGGTCCGACCCGCCACGCCCTCCGCGTCACCACGGCCACGCTCACCCCGGAGCAGGCCGAAGCCTTCGCCACCGCCCTGAAGACCGCCAAGAAATGAGCCTCCCCATGTTCACCGGACTCAGCGCCTTCCCGCTCACCCCGCTCGACGAGGACGGCATCGACGAGGGCGCGTTCGCGCGGCTCGTGGCCCGCCTGGCCGAGGCCGGCGTCGACTCGATCGCGCCGCTCGGCAGCACCGGCAGCTACGCGTACCTGCAGCGCACGGAACGCGCCCGGCTCACGCGGCTGGCGGTGGAAGCCGCGCAGGGCGTGCCCGTCATGGTCGGGATCGGGGCGCTGCGCACGCGTGACGTGCTCGCCCATGCGCACGACGCGCAGGCCGCCGGCGCGTCCGCGGTGCTGCTCGCGCCCGTCTCCTACCAGCTGCTCACCGACGACGAGGTGCTGAGCCTCTACAGCGACGTCACCGCCGAGCTGTCGGTGCCGCTGTGCGTCTACGACAACCCGCGGACCACGCAGTTCGCGTTCAGCGACGACCTGCACGTGGCGATCGCGCAGCTGCCCCACGTGCGTGCGATCAAGCTGCCCGGCGACGGCGCGGCCGCGCGCATCGCGGGCCTGCGCGCGCGGGTCCCGGAGTCGGTCGCGCTCGGCGTGAGCGGCGACTGGTTCGCCGCGGAGGCGCTGCGCGCCGGCGCCGACGTCTGGTTCAGCGTCATCGGCGGCCTGTTCCCGGAGCCGGCGCTCGCGATCGCACGTGGGGAGGACGTGGACCTCGAGCCGCTGTGGGACCTGTTCCGCCGCTACGGCGGCATCCGCGTGGTCGCGACCGCGGCCGTCCTGCGCGGGTTCACGGGCGAGCCGAACCTGCCGCGCCCGCTCCGCCCGGCGCCCGCCGACGAGGTCGGCCCGGTGCTGGACGAGCTCGGCTTGTAGATGCTCGCGATCCTCGTCATCGCGCAGGTCATGAGCGTCGCGAACGCGAATCTGATCGCGGTCGCGCTCCCACCGCTCAGCGCCGACCTGGACGCGTCCGGCGCGCAGGAGCAGTGGATCGTCGACGCGTACGTGCTCGTGCTCGCGGCCCTGCTCGTCGCCGGCGGCGTGCTGTCGGACCGCTACGGCCGGCGCCGCGCGATGCTCACCGGCCTGACGATCTTCGCCGCCGGCTCGCTCGCCTGCGCGCTGGCCCCGAGCCCCGAGGTGCTGATCGCCGCCCGGGTCGTGCAGGCGCTCGGGCCGCCGCTCATCCTCCCGGCCTCGCTCGCGATCCTCACCGCCTCCGTCTCGGACCCGCTGGCGCGCGCCCGGGCGATCGGCGTCTGGGGCGCCGGGTCGGGCTTCGGCGTGGCGGTCGGGCCGTTGATCGGGGGCGCGGTCGTGGCCGGACTCGGCTGGCGCTGGGCGTTCGGCGTCAACGTGCCGGTGGCGCTCGCGCTGGCGGCGGCCACGCCGTTGTTCATCCCGGACGACCGGCCCGCGCGCGCCGCGCACCGCTTCGACGTGCGCGGAGCGCTGCTGGTCACGGCGGCGCTCGGCGCGCTCGTGTTCGGGCTGATCGAAGGGCCGGCGCGCGGGTGGACGTCGGCCGAGGTGCTCGCGAGTTTCGCGGTCGCGGCGGTCACGCTGCTCGTCTTCATCTCGGCCGAGCGGCGCCACCCGGCGCCGCTGGTGGACCTGGAGCTCGTCCGCCGGCCGGTCTTCGCCGCCGCGAACCTCGCCGCGGCGACGATCCTCTTCGCGACGCTCGCCGTGAGCGTCTACATCTCCGCGTTCCTGCAGACGTTCCGGGAGCTCACGCCGCTGGAGACCGGGCTGGCGCTGCTGCCACTGGGCGGAGCGGTGGCGGTGCTCGCGCCGGTCTCCGGTCGCCTCACCGCGCACGTCCGGCCACGCACGCTGATCGCTACGGGCCTGCTGTGCGCGGCCGTCGGCGCGCTGCTGCTGAGCCGGGTCGGTGGCGCCGACGGGCCGGGTGACGTCTGGCTCGCCCTGCTGCTGCTCGGCGCGGGCGCGGGCGTCGCGCTGCCGCCGACGACCGCCACGGCGGTGTCCGCGGTGCCGTCGGCGCGGACCGGGATGGCGTCGGCGATCCACAACGCCGGCCGCCAGGTGGGCGCGACGCTCGGCGTGGCCGCGCTCGGCTCGATCGTCGTCTCGCATGCGGCGCACGGTGGCGCGGCCGCCTACGCCGACGGCCTCTCGGTCGCGCTGGTCGTCACCGCCGGGCTGCTGGCGGCGGTCGCCGCGCTCACGCTGCGGCTGATTCCGCGCCGCTGAGTCCCGGGTAGGTACCGTCTCCTGGTGAAGTCCGACCGGCTGTTCCGGCTGCTGTGGCTGTCCGTCGCCGCCGCGGTGGCGACGATCACGCTCAAGACCGTCGCGTATCTGCTGACGGGCTCCGTCGGCCTGCTCTCGGACGCGGCGGAGTCCGTGGTCAACCTCGTCGCGGCGATCGTCGCGATGCTCGCGCTGCGCTTCGCGCTCAAGCCGGCCGACGAGGAGCACGCGTACGGGCACCAGAAGGCCGAGTACTTCTCCGCGGGCGTGGAAGGCACGCTCGTGCTGGTCGCGGCCGTGACCATCGGCATCACCGCGTTCGGGCGCCTGCTCGACCCGCAGCCGATCGAGAGCGCCGGCGTCGGCCTCGCCGTCTCCACCGGCGCGTCGCTGATCAACCTCGGCGTCGGGCTCGTGTTGCTGCGCGCCGGCCGCGCGGAGCGCTCGATCATCCTCGAGGCCGACGGCAAGCACCTCATCACCGACGTCTGGACGTCCGCGGGCGTGATCGCGGGCGTCGCCGCCGTCGCGCTCACCGGCTGGGAGATCCTCGATCCGATCATCGCCCTCGTGGTCGCCGTGAACATCGTCGTCACCGGCGGAGCGCTCGTCTGGCGCTCCGCGGACGGCCTGATGGACCGTGGCCTCGACGGCGACGATCGCGCCGAGATCGACGCGGTCTTGCAGAGCTTCCGCAAACGCGAGGGGATCGACTTCCACGCGCTGCGCACCCGCCAGGCCGGCTCACGCGCGTTCGTCTCCGTGCACGTGCTCGTGCCGGGGGCGTGGACCGTCCAGCACGGGCACGACCTGGTCGAGCGCGTCGAGGACGACCTGCGCGCGCGGCTCCCGCACGCGACGCTGTTCACGCACCTCGAGCCGATCGAGGACCCAAAGTCGTTCACGGACATCGACCTCGACCGGGCGATGAGTTCCAGCCCGCCCCGTCGTCCTTAGCTCCATGCCTCTGACGGAGCTCTCGACCGTGGTCGTCCCCGTGCGCGACCAAGCCGCGGCGCTGGCCTTCTACACCGGGACGCTGGGCCTCGAGAAGATCAGCGACTTCACCTACGACACGGGTGAGCGCTGGCTCGAGGTGGCACCGCCGGGTCAGATCATCTCGTTGTGCCTGGTCGCCTCCGAGGTGACGGGGGTCGAGACGGGGATCGCGGTCTGCAGCGACGACCTGCCGGGTGACCTGGAGCGCTTCCGCGCCGCGGGTGCGCGCGTCGACGACGCGCCGCTCGAGCCGGGCGTGGTGGTGGTCTGGGCGGGCGCGCCGCTCGCCGGCCGGCCGCCGCAGTTCCGCGTGTGGGACCCGGACGGCAACTCGCTGCTGATCGTCGCCCAGGTACCGTGACGCCCGTGGCCGAGGAAGCGGAGATCCTGGAGCTGGACGGGCGCGAGGTGCGCATCACCAGCCCCGGCAAGGTGCTGTTCGACGAGCGCGGGGAGACGAAGCTCGACCTCGTCCGCTACTACGTGGCGGTGGGCGAGCCGCTGCTGCGCACGATGGGCGGGCGCCCCGTGCTGATGCAGCGGTTCCCGCAGGGCGCGAGCGGCAAGTCGTTCTTCCAGAAGCGCGTGCCCGACAACGCGCCCGAGTGGCTGGAGACGACGACGGTGCAGACCGTCAACGGCACGCCGTCGCGCGCGCTCGTGATCGGCGATCTCGCGCACGTGGCGTGGGCGGTCAACCTCGCCTGCCTCGGCTTCCACGTGTGGCCGTCGCTGGCCGACGACCAGGAGCACTCGGACGAGCTGCGGCTGGACCTGGACCCGATGCCGGGGTGCGACTTCGCGATGGTGCGCGAGGCGGGCTGGGCGCTCAAGGCGCTGCTCGACGAGCTGGGGCTCGTGGGGCACGCGAAGACGACCGGCAACCGCGGGCTGCACGTGTACGTGCGCTTGGAACCGGAGTGGGACGCGTACCAGGTGCGCTCGGCGGCGGTGGCCGCGGCGCGTGAGCTCGAGCGCCGGCACCCGGAGCTGCTGACCGCGGCCTGGTGGAAGGAGGAGCGCGGCGAGCGCGTCTTCGTCGACTACAACCAGAACGCGCCGCACAAGACCGTGTTCGGCGCATGGTCGGTACGGGCGCGCAAGGGCGCGCAGGTGTCGGCGCCGATCGGGTGGGACGAGCTCGACGCGATCCATCCCGACGAGCTCACGATCCCGGTGGTGCTCGAGCGGTTCGCCGAGCGGGGGGACCCGTGGATCGACATGGGTCCCCAGTCGCTCACACCGCTGCTGGCCTTCCATGACCGCGACATGGCGGACGGCTTGATGGACGCGCCGTGGCCGCCGGTCTATCCGAAGATGCCGAACGAGCCACCGCGCGTCGCGCCCTCGCGGGCGAAAGCCGTCGAGGAGGACTAGACGCGGACCGTCTGGCCGATGCGGAGCACGCCCTTGGGGTCGTGCCGCTCGGCGAGGCCGGTGAGCCACATGCGCGTGTCCTCGTCATAGACCCGCGCCATCCGGGCGGGGCCGACCGCGGCGCCGAAGTTCGGGAACTCGCCCCCGGTGAGCCACGGGGCGAGCGCCGACTGGACCGCCGCGTTGTGGCCCTTGACCGCCTCGGCGATCTCCGGCACAGCCGCGCCGATGATCAGGAGGCTGTAGGCCGCGTCGCGGTGGCAGAACGCGCTGGCGTGCTCGGGCTCGCGGGCGAGCGCGCCGCCCATCAGCCGCAGCTCGACCAGGAACTGCGGCGAGTTGGCGGTCGCGACCGCGTGCAGCGCGTCGACGGCGTCCGCGGTCAGCTCGCGGAGGAGGCCGGACGTCTCGTGCACCGGCATCGGGTCGGTCGGGTCCATGTGCACCGCGCCGATCGCCGCGTAGGGCAGCGGGGCGATCGTGTCGATGATCGGCGTGGCCGCCGCGCGCATCGGCGCGAGCAGCTGCTCGCACTCGATCTGGGTCGCGGTCGACGTGAACCGCACCGCCACCGTCAACCGGCCGGCGAGCGGCTCCGGCACGCCGGGCATGTCCGGCAGCTGCAGCAGCGCGAGCGACGTGTTCGCGTGCTCGGGCAGGTCCTGCGTCCACTCGCGCCACGTGTGCAGCACGCCGGACGCGTCGGTGCCGTCGAAGAACAGGGCGCCGCCGTAGACCTCGGTGAGCGGCAGCAGCTCGATCTCGACCGCGGTCACGATGCCGAGCGTGCCCTTGCCGCCGCGCAGGCCCCAGAACAGCTCCGAGTGCTCGGTCGGCGTGGCGCGCAACCGCCGGCCGTCGCCCGTGACGACCTCGAACGCCAGCACCGTGTCGGACGCGAGCCCGTACGTGCGCGTGAGCGGCCCGATCCCGCCGCCGGTCAAGAACCCGACGACGCCGACGCCCGGCGCCGACCCGACGAGCGGCGCGAGCCCGTGCGGCGCGGTGGCGTCGAGCACCCGCTGCCAGATCACGCCGGCACCGATGCGCGCCCGCCGGTTGGCCGCGTCGACCTGCAGCTCGTCGAGCGCCGCGGTGTGGACGAGGATCGTGCGGCTGAGGTCCATGTGGACCGCGCCGTGGCCGGTGGCCTGCGGGAGGACCGTCAGGCCGTGGTCGTTGGCGAAGCGGATCGTGTGCGCGACGTCGTCGGCGTGCGCCGCCGTGACGACCGCCGCGGGCGTCATCGGCACCGCGACGTTCCACGGCGTGGAGCGCTCGTAGCCCGGCTCGCCGGGGAGGGCGAGCGTGCCGTCGAGGCGGGGGCGGAGATCGCTGGAGAGTGGGGAGGAGACCTGCATGCCCGCAGTGTCCGGGTGGGCGCTTGGAGCCCACTTGGAGCGGGCTAGGAGCCTGCGCCGAGCGCCGCCAGCGCGCGGACGCACCGCGCCGCGGTGGGCTCACCACCCAGTGCGCGGGCCTGCTCGAGCGCGCGCTCCAGCACGACCCGCGCGGCACGCGTCTCACCCATCAACGCGAGGAGCCGGCCACGCGCGTAGTCGATCGTGTTGATGACCCCGATGTGGCCGACCACCGCGATCCGGCCGGCGTAGGGCTCGAGCAGGGCGTACAGGCGTGGGGCGAGGTCGGTCAGGCGCGCCTCGACCACGGTGTCGGCGAGCAGGGTGACGTGGCCGAGCGTGATCCAGATCCAGGAGGTCTGCGCGTCGAGCCACTCGGTCAGGCGGTGCTCGGCGGTCGTGAGGTCGCCGCGGGCGGCGGCGATCGCGGCGTCCCAGGGCTCCCACTCGAACGTCCCGGTGGGGTCGGCGCCGGCCAGGCCTTCGCGCTCGCGCCGCAGGCTGAGCTTGGCGAGGGCGGCGGAGCCCGCGTAGTAGAGCTCGGTCTGCAGGTGCACGCGGGTGCCGATCTCGTAGTGGCGCTGGGCGTCGTCGAAGTCGCCACGCCAGGTGGCGAGCGTGCCCTCCATCCAGCGCAGCTGCACGCGGATCACGGGCAGCTGCAGCACGTCGGTCTCGGCGACCGCGAGCCGCACGTCCTCGGCGGCCGCGGCGACGTCCCCGAGCGACAGGTGCGCCATGCTCCCGACGGCGCGAGCGATCGCGGCGTCCACGCGGGCCTCGCGGTGCGACAGGCCGACCAGCCGCGCGGCGAGCTCGACGATCTCCTCCGCGTACGCGGCGACGCCCGAGTACGTGAGCAGCCGGCCGAGCAGCGCGTCGGCGACCGCGTCCTCGTCGCCGAGCGCGTCGGCCAGCGCGAGCGCACGCGCCGACAGCCGTTCGGGCACCGTCGGGTCGGGGTCGTAGCAGCGGCCGATCGCCACCGCCGCGAGCAGGCTCACGTGCGCGACCGGATCGTCCTCGACGAGCGGCTCCAGGCTCTGCAGCCGCTCGAGCAGCGGCCCGGGATCGTCGCCGTACGTCGGCCACGGCCACGCGCCCGCGCTGCGCAGGAGCGAGCTCGCGAGCCGCCCGACCGTCCGCGCCCGCCCGGCCCGCGCCGCGTCGAGCAGGGCGGCGTCGAGCACGTCCAGGACGGTCTGCCCGCGCCCCGCCCGCGCCAGGGCCGCGACCTGCGCCACGAGCAGCGCGTCGCGCAGGTCACGTCCGCGGAGCCCGTCGGTGACGCCGGCGGCGAGCTCGCCCGCGGGGCCGCCGGTGGCGGGCTCGCCCGTGCGGCGACCGTGCGCGTCGTGGCCGTCCTCGTCGCTGCCCGGCTGGAGGTCGTGGACGCGCAGCGCCTCGGCCCACCACTCGGCGGCGACCTCGGAGCTCCAGCGAGCCTCGGCGACCCGCGCGGCGGACACGCACGCGTCGACGACCTCGTCGGGCTCGACCACACCGAGCGCGGCGACGAGGTGCTGGGCGCGGCGGCTGACGCTGTCGCCGTCGTGGCCGTCGAGGGCCGCGGCGACGCGGGCGTGCAGCCGCCGGCGGCGCATCGCGGGCAGGCCGGCGAGCAGCTCGTCACGCAGCAGGCCGTGCGCGAACGCGTAGCCGGCGGTGTCCTGGCTGGGGACGAGGACGTGCTCGTCGGCGGCCTCGTCGAGCGCCTCGGCGACCACGTCGTCCTCCATGCCCAGGGTCGCCGCGAGCGCGGGCAGGTCGACGACGTCGCCGATCACGGCAGCGGCGCGCAGCACCTGGAGGATCTCCGGCTCGAGCCGCGAGATGCGCTGGCCGAGCACGGACCGCACGGCCAGCGGCGTGTCGCCCTGCACGCGCGCCTCGGTCGGGAGGCGCGCGTACTCGGAGACGAACAGCGGGTTGCCGCCCGTGCGCTGCGCGAGCTCGTCGGCCTCGCGCTCGGAGAGCGGGTCGCCGGCGATCGTGTTCGCCAGCTCGCGCACGTCCGCCAGCGCGAGCGGCCCGACCGCGAGCTGGCGGTGCCCGTCACTGCGCGCCAACGCCTGCAGCAGCGGAGCGATCGCGGCGTCCGCGGCGCCGTCGCGCAGGGTCAGGGCGAACGCGACCGGGACCTCGCGCAGCGCGCCGACCAGGTACGCGAGGCACCGCACCGACGTCGGGTCGGCCCACTGCGCGTCGTCGACGACCACCGCCACCGGCGCGGTCGCCGCCGTCCGCTGCAGCCGCTCGGCGACCCGCTCGTAGAGCGCGAACCGCGCGGCGTCCGCGTCGACGTCGACGGGCGGGACGAGCAGCGCGTCCGGGTCCTCGCCGAGCGCGCGCACGAGCTGCCGGATCGGCCACCACGCGGGCGCGCCGTCCTCCTCGCTGCACCGCGACCACGCGTCGCGCCCGCCGAGCGCGCGCATCCGCGCCACGAGCTCCTCCGCGAGCCGCGTCTTGCCGATCCCCGCCGGCCCGGTGAGCACGAGCCAGCGCGCGTTGCCCCGCCCGACGTCGGCGAGCAGCTCGTCGAGCAGCCGCGTCTCACGCGCACGCCCGACGAGCGTCGACCCACGGACCTCGACCTCGGAGTGAGGAAGCTCAGGGAAGGCCGGCGTGTGCACCTCGGTCGCGCCCGTCCAGCTCGCCGGGCGGGGCCACGCGGCCAGGGCCGGCTCATGGCGGAGGATCGCCACCTGCAGCTCGCGCAGCTCTGCGCCCGGCTCCAGGCCGAGCTCGTCGTCGAGCCGGCGCGCGTGCTCGGTGAACGCGTCGAGCGCCTCCGAGGTACGGCCGGCGCGGTGGAGCGCCAGCATCGCCAGCCAGCACGCGCGGTCGCGCAGCGGGTGTGCCTTGCGCAGCTCGACGGCCGCCGCGAGCGCGGGCGCCACGCGCTGCGCGGCCAGCAGCGCGGTGATTTGCGTCTCGCGGCATTCGGTGCGCAGCTCGTCGACGGCGTCGGCCTCCTCGCGCACCCAGCCCTGGTCGCTGAGGTCTTCGAGCAGCTCGCCGCGCCACAGCGCCAGCGCCGCGTCCGCGTGCGTCAGCGCGGCGGACCACTCGTGCGCCTCGGCCGCGGCGCGCGCGGCGGCCAGCTCGACGCCGAACACGGCCAGGTCCACGCGGTCCGGCGGCACCTCGAGCACGTAGCCCTGCGCGCGGCGGACGATCGGCGAGCTCGCGCCCGTCGACCCGCGCAGCGCGCGCCGCAGGTTCGACACGTACGCCTGGATCGACGCGAGCGCGCTCGGCGGCGGCTCGTCGCCCCAGAGGGCATCGACCAGGCGGTCGGTGGACACCTGGCGCCCGCGCTGGAGGAGCAGCAGCGCCAAGGTCGCGCGCTGCTTGGGCGGGCCGAGGTCGATGACCGCGTCCCCGCGCAGCGCGGTCAGAGGGCCGAGCAGCCGGTAGGACGCGTCCACCGCGCGAAGGATGTCAGAGCGCGGTGAGCGCGCCGCGCAGCACTTCGAAGCCGCGCTCGAGCGCGCGCAGCGCGGCCTCGTCGTCGCCCTCGGCGGCGAGCCGCTCGACGACGCGGATCATCGCGATCGCCGCCGAGGCCACCATCTGCGGACCGGTCTCGTCCGGCGACTCGCCCGTGTCCGCGGCGACCGCGTTCGCGATCGCGACGTAGCCGCGGTCGAACTGCTGCGCGAACAGCGCCCGCAGGTCGGGGTCGCCGGCGATCGCCCGGCTGCGCAGGCGGCGCAGCTCCGCGTCGTCCTGCTTGTCCGCGTTCACCTCGGCCATCTCGACGATCCAGGCGCGCAGCCGGTCGACGAGGTCACCTTCGCCCTCGCGGAGGATGCGCTCGATCCGGTCCAGCGCGTCCGCGGAGCCCTCGAAGAAGATCTCCTCCTTCGTCGGGAAGCGCGTCGTCACCGTGCGCGTCGCGAGGTCCGCCCGGTCGGCGATGCGCGCGATCGTCGCCCGCTCGTAGCCCTCTTCCAGCACGAGCTCAGCCGCGGCGCGGACGATCTCGCGACGGGTGCGCTGGGCCTTGCGCTCGCGGCGGTTGGGCTCGGTGTCCGGGACGGCCATGCGGCACTCAAGGTAGCGATCCGTGCGGTCGATAGCAAGGATGCATACCTTGGCAAAAATGCATCACGGTGTACTCTTGCCTCGCAGCGCACTCCCCACCTGAAGGAACCTCCCCATGGCTCGACTGCTCCAACGACTCGGATATCTCGCGGTGCGACGGCGGCGGCTCGTGCTCGCCACGTGGCTGATCGGCCTGGTGGCGCTGGGCGGCCTCGCGGGCGCGTTCAAGGGCACGTTCAGCGACGCGTTCGAGGTCCCGGGCACGGAGTCCCAGCGGGCGATGGAGCTGATCGAGCGCGCCGTCCCGCAGGCCAGCGCCGACGGCGCCATCGGTCGGGTCGTGTTCGCCGCCAAGGAGGGGGAGCGGGTCGACGAGGCCAAGGTCGGCGCCGCCGTCAAGCAGCTCGGCACGGTCCCGGACGTCGCCTCGGCGACACCGCCGGTCGTCTCCAAGGACGGTCGCATCGCCTACACGGACCTGCAGTTCGCGGTCGACGAGATGGAGGTCGGCGCGGCGCAGACCGACGCGATCGAGCGGGCCGCGCACGGCGCCGCGCCGCAGGTGGAGTTCGCGGGGGCGGCCGCGGCGACCGAGAGCGAGCCGCCGATCGGGGAGGCGCTCGGCGTGCTCGTCGCCGTGGTCGTGCTCGCGATCACGTTCGGCTCGCTGCTCGCCGCCGGCCTGCCACTGCTCACCGCGCTGATCGGCGTCGGCTTCGGCATGCTCGGCATCCAGCTCGCGAGCGGCTTCACCGACCTGACGTCGACCTCGCTCACGCTCGCCGCGATGCTCGGCCTCGCCGTCGGCATCGACTACGCGCTCTTCATCCTGAGCCGTCACCGCACCCAGGTGCGCGACGGCATGGGCATCGCCGACTCGATCGCGCTCGCGGTCGGCACCGCCGGCAGCGCTGTCGTGTTCGCCGGTAGCACGGTGATGATCGCGCTCGTCGCGCTCGTCATGACCGGCACGCCGTTCCTCGCGCAGATGGGCATCGCCGCCGCCGGCGCGATCGCGGTCGCCGTGCTCGCCAGCCTCACGTTCGTGCCCGCGCTGCTCGCGGTCGGCGGCGCGCGGCTCGTCCGTGGCAAGACGTTCAGCGCCGACGTCACGCGCGAGGCGAAGCCGACCCTCGGTGCCCGCTGGGTCGGCGTCGTCATGCGGCGTCCGGTCGTGGCCGCCGGTCTCGTCGTCGTCGCGCTCGGCGCGCTGGCCATCCCGGCGCTGGATGTCCGTCTCGGCCTCCCGAACGGCGGCTCCGCCAACCCGGACACGACCGAGCGCAAGGCCTACGACCTCGTCTCCGAGGGCTTCGGCGTCGGCGTCAACGGCCAGCTCACCGTCGTCGCCCAGGGCGGCGATCCGCGGGCGACGGCCACCGCGATCGCGAAGCTGCCGGACGTCGCCGTGGTCTCTCCGCCGCAGGTGATCCCCGGCCAGGACCTCGCGCTGATCTCGGTCACGCCGTCCAGCGGCCCGTCGTCGGAGCCGACCGAGGACCTCGTCAACGCCATCCGCGACGCGCGCTTCGCCGGCGACGTGCTCGTGACGGGTGAGACCGCGGCGGCCATCGACGTCTCGCAGAAGATGGCCGACAGCCTGATCCCGTACCTGGCGGTCGTGGTCGGCCTCGCGTTGCTGCTGCTGATGATCGCCTTCCGCTCGATCCTCGTCCCGCTGACGGCGATCGGCGGCTTCCTGCTGACGATCGTCGCCTCCTTCGGCGCGGTCGTGCTCGTGTTCCAGGAGGGCGTCGGCGCGGACCTGATCGGCGTGGGGCAGACCGGTCCGCTCGTGAGCCTGCTGCCGGTCCTGATCATCGGCGTGATCTTCGGCCTCGCGATGGACTACCAGGTGTTCCTCGTCTCCAAGATGCACGAGGAGTTCGCGCACGGCGCGACCGCGCGCGACGCCGTCCGTGACGGCTTCCGCGGCTCCGCCCGCGTCGTGACCGCGGCAGCGCTGATCATGATCAGCGTGTTCGCGGGCTTCATCCTGCCGGACGACCCGATCATCAAGTCGATCGGCTTCGCGTTCGCGGTCGGCATCCTGATCGACGCGTTCCTGATCCGGATGACGCTCATCCCCGCGCTGATGACCCTGCTCGGTGCCCGCGCCTGGTGGTTGCCGCGCTGGCTGGACCGGATCATCCCCAACCTGGACATCGAGGGCACCGCGATCGAGCGCGCGCCCAAGCCGGCCCAGCCGCGCGTGGCGGAGGGCGGCTCGCCGATCACGGCCTTGTAGGCCTTCGAGAAGGAGGCGTGCGACGCGTAGCCGTGGTCTCGAGCCACCACGGTCACGCGGGCGCCGGGCCGCCACAGCGCCGCGGCGGCCCGGCGCAGGCGCCAGCGCTGCTCGTACTCGGCGGGTGCCGAGCCCACCAGGCGCTTGAAGCGGGTCGCGAAGGCGGAGCGCGACATGTGCACGGCCTCGACGAGCTCGGGGACGCGCCACGGACGGCTCGGATCCTCGTGGATCAGCTTGAGCGCGGCGCCGATCTGGGGGTCGGCCAGCGCGCTCAACCACCCCGGGCCGCTGGGCGCGGCGGCGCGCAGCATCTGCACGAACAGCACCTGGACCAGGTGCTGCCGGGTGAGGTCGGCGCCGGGGCGTGAGGTGTCCGTCTCACGCGCGAGCAGCGCGAGCGTCGCCGCGCAGTCGAGGTCGTCGTGCACGCGCACGAACGGCGGAAGCGGGCGACGCCGTCCTCGGCCGGGACGCCGGGGTGCGAGGCGAGCGTGTACGGCGTGCCGGAGCTGATCAGGCAGCAGTCGCCGGCGCGCAGCTCGTGCCCCCGGACCCAGCACGGTCGCGCTGGCCGCTCGCGGCGTGCACGCGCACAGCCTCCACCCGGGCAGCATCTGGACGCCGCTCTCGCGCCATCTGGGCGACGACGACCTGCGCGCGATGGGCTTGTTGACCGAGGCCGGCGAGCGCGTCACCGCAGGGCTCAAGACCGTGCCGCAGGGAGCGGCGACGATCGTCTTCGCCGCGCTCGACGACCGTCCGGCGTCCGGCACCTACGTCGAGGACTGCGACGTCGCGCCGCTGATCGAGGCCGACGGGCACGTCGACCACGGCGTGCGCCGGTGGGCGGTGGACCCGGAGCTCGCCGAGCGCCTGTGGGTGCTCAGCGAGCAGATGGTCGCTTGAGCGCTCACGTTGCCGGGGTGGCCGGCGTTGTGGGGGCATGCAGACCATTGCGCTGATCACCGGGGCCAACCGCGGGTTGGGATTCGAGACCGCGCGGCAGCTGGCGGACGCCGGCGTGACCGTCATCGTGGGCGCGCGCGACGCCACGCGCGGCGCGGAGGCCGCCGCACGGGTGGGCGGGGAGAGCGTCGTGCTCGACGTGGAGGACGCGGTGAGCGTGGCCGCCGCGGCTGCGCGGGTGCAGGAGCGGCACGGGCGGCTCGACCTGCTCGTCAACAACGCCGGCATCCTGCCCGAGACGCCCGGCATGCTCGACGCGGACGGCGTGGCGGCGACGCTCGACACGAACGTGGTCGGCGTCGTGCGCGTGACGGAGGCGTTCCTGCCGCTGCTGCGCCGGTCCGATGCGGCGCGGGTGGTGAACGTGTCGAGCACGATGGGGTCGCTGAGCGACCAGGCCGACCCCGCGTCGCCCTACTTCGGGCTCGTCGTGCCGGGCTACCAGGCGTCGAAGGCGGCGCTCAACTCGCTGACGATCGGTCTGGCGAAGCTGCTCGCGCCGATCAAGGTCAACGCCGTCTGCCCGGGGTGGGTGCAGACGGACCTGGCGCCGGGCAACCGCGAGCAGGCACCGCTGACCGCGGCGGAGGCGGCGCGTGTGGTCGTGCGCTACGCGCTGCTCGACGCGGACGGACCCACGGGCGGCTTCTTCGGCGCCGAACGCGCCGTGGCCTGGTAGTCGAGCGCGGCCAGCCCGGCCGCCCAGGCGGCGTCGAGGTCCGCCGACTCCGGGAACCGGCCGGCGAGCTCGAGCGTGACCATCCCGTGCGCGAACGCCCACGTGGCGCGCGCGAGGTCGCGGTCCTCGATCCGGGCGGTGAGGGGCGCGGCGCCGCGCTCCTCGGTGCCGGGGGGAAGCTCCTCGCGGGGCAGTGGGCGGTCGGTCATCAGGCGGTAGAGGTGCGGGTGGGCGAGCGCGAAGGCGCGGTACGCGCGGCCGAGGTCCGCGAGTTGCGGGCCGGCGGCGTCCAGCGCGCGGGCGAACTCCGCGAACCCGTCCGCGATCAACCGCACCTCGATCTCGCGCTTGCCGGCGAAGTGCTTGTACAGCGACGGCGCCTTGATGCCGAGCGCGTCGGCGAGGGCGGCGACGGTCAGGCCGTCGGCGCCCTCGCGGTCCAGCAGCGTCCGCGCGGCGGCGAGGATGTCACGCTGACGCGGGCTGAGGTCAGCGCTGGAAGCCGTCACGGGTGCGCAGACCGTAGCCGAGCGCGCGGTCGATGGCGATGTGCGCGGCCCAGGCGAGGCCCGCGACGAAGAAGCCGAGCGCGACCACGCCCGTGGCCGCGACCACCATCAGCACGACGGGCCCGTAGTAGCTGTGCAGCGCGTTGTAGAACGGCACGCCACGCGGGTTCAGCCGGCCGTCCTTGAGCCCGCTCAACAGCGCGATGTCCGGGCCCAGCATGCCGACGGCGGCCGGCACCCACACCCCGTGCTTGACGGCTTCGAAGATGGTCGCGGCGAGCAGCAGCACGGCGAGCGTGATCTGCAGCGGACGGCGGTTGATGTCGAGTGCGGAAGTCATGACGGTCCTTTCGGCTAATGGCGTTAGCCTAGTATAGGCTAATGGCATTAGCCGCGCAAGGGGGCGCCGGCGTTCCTGAGGCGCTGGAGCGTCTGCTGCGGTTGTGTGGTCGCCTGCGTCCAGGTGACGCGGACGACCCGTTCGCCGTGCGCTTCGAGGCGGGCCTGCTTCGCGGCGTCGTCCTGGCGGGCGAGCTCGTGCTCGTGGAACTGGCGGCCGTCGGCCTCGACGCACAGCTGCAGGTGCGGCCATCGGAAGTCCGGCGTGGTCGGGATGCCGTCCAGCACGAGGGTCTGCTGCGCGATCGGCGGCTCGAACGTCGTCCGGATCAGGTCGTCGACGGTGTCCTCGAGCACCGTCTGCGTGGGGACGAAGCCGAGGGCGAGCGCTTCGTCCAGCGGCTTGGTGTGGCCGAGCAGCTCCTTGACGGTGGCGCGCCTGAGCGTGAGCGCTTCGCGGGCAGCCCGACACAACGGGATGGGCGCGAGCGCCCGTGAGGCGTCGGCCAGTGCGCGGGCCGGCGTCGTGACGGGGATGCCGTCCAGCCGCATGGTCTTGAACGGCCGACGCGTCCGGTGGACCTCGATGCCGTCGACCCTCCGGGTCCCGCGCGTGGTCACCGTGACCTGCGGCGGCGCCGCCGCGTCGAGATCGACGAGGCGCCAGAGGGACGCGGCCGAGTAGTGGCTCAAGACGCCGTTGGTGGCCTTCGTGGCCGCGAGGAACCTCGCTTGCACCGAGAGTGTCGGGGAGCCGACCGCGTAGACACCCGGATGAATGCGGTGCAGCAAGCCACGTCTCCGGCGGCGCGCGATCGCGTCGTCTGACAACCCGCACGCGCGCAGCTCGGCAACGTCGAGGACACCCCATTGGTCGGCGGCTCGGAGCGCCACGCGCTGGTCGGGCGAGTCGTTTGACTCTTGTTTTCCGCGAGTGAGACGACTCACCCACCGAGCATCGAGCCGCCGGGTGAACGGAACAAGACGAGATCGCAACAAATGTGTGCCGAGCTGGCAGTCCGTCCGCGCGCGAGACGAACCCCCAAAGCGGCGCGGGTCAGGCTGCCAGTCCGCGCACCGCTTCCGCGGCGAGCAGCGCGTGGCCGACGCCGAAGACGTTCTCAGGGTCGTACGCGTGCTTGAGCTCGAGCAGCCGGTCGCGGTCCGCCGGCGTGTACGCGTCGTGCGTGCGCGCGGGGTCCTTGCAGAAGTTCAGGAACGTGCCGCCGGTGACGTGGCCGTCGAGCGCGCCGAGGTCGCCGTCGACGGTGACCGAGAACGGCACGCCTCGGTGGCCGGCGGGCGAGCTGCCCCGCGCGATCGCGCCGCCCCAGCGCTTGACCTCGACCGCGTTGGCGTGCTCGGCGACGGCGAGCACCGCGTCGACCGGCACGTCCCGGAGCAGCTCGAAGCGCCGCGGCGCGGTGCCGCCGATGGTGAACGTGTCCGCGTAGGGCATCGTGCGGAAGTCGTCCGTGAGCGGCTCGTCGAGGAACAGCGGGGCGAGCGCTCGCCAGGCATCGTCGGCGCCGCCCACGAACACGCCGCGCACCGCGACCGCGTCGCGCTCGGTCACGACCGAGACGTTGAGCGCGTCCGGCTGGACGTACTCGGCCAAGCGCTGCAGCAGGTGGGGCGCGAGCCCGCGGTCGAAGCGTGCGACGCCGCCGAACAGCTCCCGCACGGGGTGCAACCGGATCTCCAGCGACGTGGCGACGCCGAAGTTCCCGCCCGCGCCGCGCAGCGCCCAGAACAGGCCGCTGCGACGGTCCGCGCGCGCGGTGATCAGCTCACCGTCGGCGCCGACGACGTCCGCGCGCAGCAGGTTGTCGGCGGCGAGCCCGTGGCGGCGCGCGAGGAAGCCGTGCCCACCGCCGAGCGTGAAGCCGGTCAGGCCGACGGTGCCGTCGGTCCCCGTGACCGGCGCGAGCCCGAACGGCGCGGCCGCGGCGACCACGTCGGCGGCGGTCGCCCCGGGCCCGACGCGCGCGGTTCGCCGCGCTGGGTCCACGAGCACGGAGCGCATGCTCGACGTGTCGATCACCAGCGTGTCGGCGGTTGGCTCGGCGAACGTGCCGTGCCCGGTGGCACGAACAGCGACGCGTTGCCCGCGGGCACGGGCGGTGAGGACGGCGGCGCGGACATCGGCGGGCGTGTGAGCGGCGATCATGTGGCCTAAGACCGCGGCCGCCCACGAAACTCATCGCACGCGCTTCAACACGCCGTCGCGGGTCCAGACGAGCGCGTCGCCCTCCGCGTGCAGGTCGGTGAGCGCACCGCCGGAGTCGAGCGCGACGACGTCGTAGTCGCGGCCGGTCGCGTACAACGTGCCGCCCACGATCCACGCGCCCCGCCCGGCGTCGGTGACCGCGAACGGAGAGCCCGCGATGGGGAAGGTGCCGCGTTGGATGACTGGCGAGCGGTCGGTGACGACGTCGGCCAGCATGAGCGTCGAGACGTCCCAGCCGCGACCGTCGCCCGCGTCCTGCCTGAACACGGCCCAGGTGCGGTCGAGCCCGATCAGCGTGAGGTCGCTCGCGACGCCGATGTTCGAGTCGTTCTCGATCAGCACCCGGTCACGCCCCGTGGCGAGGTCGCACCCGCGGACGACCGACACCTCGCTGTGGTTCGGCCGGTAGATGGCCCGCGTGAGCAGGACACGGTCGTTGCGCGCGTACGGCGTGAAGCGTGACCGGCTCCGGCAGTCGATCGGGTGCAGGTCGAAGAAGTCGTAGCTGGTGTCGCCCGACAGCCAGCGCAGCGTGCGTCCATCCTCGAGCGCGAGCGGTCGGCCCGTGTAGATGTCGAGGCGCCGCAAGCGCCTGCCGGGCTGCTTGACCGCCACCACGCCCTTCGGGTCGTCGTAGCTGCCGGCCGTCCACGCCAGGTCGCCCGCACGCGTGAGCAGCACGTCGAGCTGCGCGGACACGTGCGCGCGCTGGCGCTGGACGGTGAAGCGCCGCAGGACGCGGACCGCGCGGCCCACGCTCGCGAGCGTCACCTCGGAGGTCCGCAAGCCGCCGCGGTGGCGCTCGGTGATCCAGGCCACCCGGTGCCCCGCCGCGCCGGCCGCCCCGACGCGTACGCCGGACGACCGTCGCCGGCCTTCCCGGAACCTCCCGCGGGCGAGCTCGACCGTGTGCCCGTGCACGCACACCCGCAGCACGGTGCGCTGCGTGCGCTCGTCGACCTTGAAGCGGTGGATCGGCACCTTCGTCGCCGACGGCGCCGGCAGTGCCGTGCACGCGGCGGCGCTCGACGGGAACAGCGCCAGCAGCGCACCGGCGACCAGCAGCGCGCGCACGTCAGCCGCCGACCATGAACCGGCGCGGCACGCCGTCGCGCGTCCACGTGAACGCGTCGCCGTCCGCGTGCAGGTCGGCGATGGCGCCCTCGTCGAGCCGGACGAACCGGTCGCGGGCGACGAGCGCCCAGAGCACGTTGTCGCGCGCGTAGGCGAGCACACCGCGTCGGGTGACCGCGATCGGGGCGCCGTTGAGCGGGATCGGGTAATGCGGGCGGTTCTCGCCGTCGTAGGTCAGGCCGGTCAGCGAGCGGCCGGTGCGCGCGTTGACGACGGTCAGCGTCGCCGGGCCCGGACCGTCCTTCCAGTTCTCCGCCTGGTGGAACACGGCCCACTCGCCGAGCAGGTCGAGGAACAGCAGGCTGCTGCTGCCAAGGCTGGAGTAGTTCTGCAGGATCACGCGGTCGCGGCCCGTCGCCGGGTCGCACCCGCGCACGACGCTGCTCTCGAAGTAGTGCGCGTGGGTGACGATCGCGCGGTCGTTGCGAGCCCACGTCGCGTAGCGCGACCGCCGGCGGCAGTCGATCGGGCGCAGGTCGGAGAACGCGTAGAGGAAGTCGCCGTCGTCCCAGCGCAGCGTGCGCCCGTCCTCCAGCGCGAGCCGGCCGCCCTCCGAGCGGGCGAGCCTGCGGGTACGCCGGCCGGGCTGCTTGACCGCGACGACGCCGCCCGGGCCTGAGTAGGTGCCCGCCGACCATGCGAGGTCGCCCGCACGGGTCAGCAGGACATCGGTCTGCAACCCGGCCCGGGTCCGCGTGCGGTAGGCCGTGAACCGTCGCAGCACGCGCACCTCGCGCCCGACGGCGGCCAACGTCACGACCGCCGCGCGCGTCCGGCCGCGCGCGTGCTCCTCGATCCACGCGACCCGGTTCCCGGCCGCGCTCGCCGCGCCGACCCGCACGCCGCCCCGCTCCTCGTCGAAGGACCCGCGCGCGAGCTCCACGCGCCGCCCGCCCACGCACACGCGCAGCGCCGTGCGCTTCGCGTGCTCGTCGACCTTCACGACGCTGACCGGCACGTATTTCGCCGACGGCGCGGGCAAGGCCGCGCAGCCGTGGGCGAGCACGGCCGTCGAGATCACCACCGCAAGGCTCATGCCGACCGAAACGGGCACCCCGAGCGGAAGTTGCCCCTTAAAGAGGGGTGGCCGCCGCGCTGGTCAGGCGCGACGGCCGAGAGGAGAAGGCCAGGCGGGTGTCGGGAGGAGAGAGGGAACTGCCCGGGGCCTATCTGCGTTCGAGGTGGTCAGCCTCTGTGGGACACATACTGCGCGAAGGTCCTACTCGTCACACTCGCCCGCAGGGGTGAACGTCTTCACCCCTCGGCGGGCCGGTCGACAAGTGGTCGAGGCGGGATACCTGCTACGAAGGACGGCCTATGGCACGCATCCTGAACAGCTTGCCGAAGGGCGAGCGCATCGGCCTGGCGTTCTCCGGAGGCCTGGACACGTCGGTGGCCGTCGCTTGGACGCGCGAACACGGGGCCATCCCCTGCTGTTACACGGCGGACCTGGGCCAGTACGACGAGCCCAACCTCGCCGACGTGCCGGACCGCGCGCTCGAGTACGGCGCCGAGATCGCGCGGCTCGTCGACTGCAAGGAGCTGCTCGTCCACGAGGGGCTCGTCGCGCTCCAGTGCGGGGCGTTCCACATCACGACCGCGGGCCGGACGTACTTCAACACGACGCCGCTCGGCCGCGCGGTGACGGGCACGTTGCTCGTGCACGCGATGGCCGCCGACGACGTGAACATCTGGGGCGACGGGTCGACCTACAAGGGCAACGACATCGAGCGCTTCTACCGCTACGGCCTGCTCGCCAACAAGGACCTGCGGATCTACAAGCCGTGGCTCGACCAGGACTTCGTCAACGGGCTCGGCGGGCGCTTCGAGATGAGCGAGTGGCTCAAGGAGCGCGGCCTCCCGTACCGCGACTCGACCGAGAAGGCCTACAGCACCGACGCGAACATCTGGGGCGCCACCCACGAGGCCAAGCTGCTCGAGTCGCTGGACACGGGCATGGACATCGTCGAGCCGATCATGGGCGTCGCGCACTACAAGCGCGGCGTGGAGATCCCCGAGGAGGAGATCTCGATCCGCTTCAAGGACGGCTGGCCCGAGGCGATCAACGACGAGACGTTCGAGTCGCAGGTCGAGCTCGTCCAGAAGGCGAACGAGATCGGCGGTCGCCACGGCCTCGGCATGAGCGACCAGATCGAGAACCGCATCATCGAGGCCAAGTCGCGCGGCATCTACGAGTCGCCGGGCATCGCGCTGCTCCACATCGCCTACGAGCGGCTGGTCACCGCCATCCACAACGAGGCGACGATCGACAACTACCGCACGATGGGCCGCAAGCTCGGCCGGCTGCTCTACGAGGGCCGCTGGTTCGACCCGCAGTCGCTGACGCTGCGCGACCCGCTGCAGCGCTTCGTGGCCAGCGCGGTCACCGGCGAGGTCGTCGTCCGGCTCCGGCGCGGCGAGGACTACACGCTCGTCTCGACCAGCGGTCCGAACCTCACGTACGAGCCCGAGCGCCTGTCGATGGAGCGCAACGAGGACCAGGCCTTCGGCCCGCTGGACCGCATCGGCCAGCTCACGATGCGCGACCTGGACATCGCCGACTCGCGTGACCGCCTCGCGGGCTACAGCCACATGCAGCTGCTGCCGCACGTCGAGGAGATCATCGGCCACGCCGTCGAAGGTGCGCAGGAGCCCAAGCACCTCACCGACTGAACCGCCGCGCGCCCCCTGCGCGACAGGGGGGATGTGAGGACGACGATCACGGATGACGAGACGCTGCTGCGGGCGGTCGCCGAGGGCGACCGCGCGGCGCTGCGGGCCCTCTATGAGCGGCATGCGCCGTGGCTGACGTTGCGCCTGCAGCGGCGGTGTCCCGACCTGGACCTGGTGGACGACGCCGTGCAGGACACGTTCGTCGCCGTCTGGCGGTCGGCAAAGCGCTACGAGGGCGGCGGCGCCGTCGGGGCGTGGATCTGGGGGATCGGCGTGCGGCGGCTGATCGACGCCATCCGCCGCCGTCCCCCGCGCGAGTTCGCCGCCCATGAGCGGTTCGCCGACGAGCCGTCCGCGGAGGAGCAGGTGCTGCTCGACGTGGCGCACGGCCACCTCGGCGGCGCGCTCAACCGGCTGTCGCCGGAGCTGCAGGCGGTCGTCCAGGCGACCGTGCTGGACGGGCTGACCACGCGGGAGGCCGGACAGCTGCTCGGCATCCCGGCGGGGACGGTCAAGACGCGCATGATGCGGGCGCGCACCCAACTACGAGAGGAACTGGCATGAGCACCTCGGAGTGGCATGTCGACCCGGGGCTGCTCGCGGCGTACGCGCGCGGCGCCGTCGACGACGCCGACGCCTTCTCGGTCGAGGCGCACGTGGTCGCCTGCGCGTCGTGCCAGACGTTGGCGGGCACCGTGCTCTCGGCCGATCGCCTGCAGGCCACCTGGCTCGACGTCGTCGACACGCTCGACGCCCCCACGCCGGGCCTGGTGGAGCGCGTGCTGAGCACGCTCGGCGTCGCGCCGCACGTGGCGCGCCTGCTCGCGGCCACGACGTCGCTGACCGCGTCCTGGCTCGGTGCGATCACCGTCGCTCTGGCGGTCGCGGTGCTCGGCGCCTACCAGGGCGAGCGCGGGCTGGCGCTGTTCCTGTGCGTGGCCGCGCTCGCACCCGTGGCGGGCGTCGCGGCGACGTTCACACGTGGGATCGACCCCACGCACGAGCTGGGGGTGGCGGCGCCGATGTCCGGCATGCGCCTCCTGCTGCTGCGGACGGTCGCGGTGGTGGGAGCGACGCTGGTGTTGACCGTCGCGGGTGCCCTGGCCCTGCCCGAGTTGAGCTGGACCGCGGCCGCGTGGCTGCTGCCGGCGCTCGGGCTCACGTTGACGAGCCTGGCACTCGCCACCTACCTGCCGCACACGACGGCGTTCGCGGTCGTGGCCGGCGTCTGGCTGGCGGCGACGATCGCGAGCGCGGTCCGGCCCGGTGACGCGCTGGCCGCGTTCGACGGCGGCGCCCAGCTCGTGTTCGGCGCGCTGATCGCGGTCGGCGGTGCGGTGCTCGTCCGCCGCCGCGAGGCGCTCGACGGCTGGAGCGCACGATGACGTACGTGCGCGGGGTGACGAAGCGGCTGGGCTCCACGCAGGCCCTGCGCGGGGTGGACCTGGAGCTGCGTCCGGGCGTGACCGGGCTGCTCGGGCCCAACGGCGCCGGCAAGACGACGCTGATGCGGATCCTGGCGACCGTGCTGGCGGCCGACGAGGGCACCGTCGACCTGCTCGGACGCGACCCCCGGGACCCGCGCGAGCGGACCGAGATCCGCCGGCAGCTCGGCTATATGCCGCAGGAGCCCGGCTTCCACGCGCGCTTCACGGCGTTCGAGTTCCTCGACTACGTCGCGATCCTCAAGGAGCACACGGACCGGCGCGCCCGCCACGACGAAGTGCGACGCGTGCTGGCCCGCGTCGGGCTGGCGGAGGTCGGCGCGAAGAAGACGCGCGCCCTGTCCGGCGGCATGCGGCGGCGGCTCGCGCTGGCGCAGGCGCTGCTCGGCGATCCGCGGTTGCTGATCCTCGACGAGCCGACCGCCGGCCTGGACCCGGAGCAGCGGCTGCGGTTCCGCGAGCTCGTGTCAGAGCTGGCGGAGGACCGCGCGATCCTGGTCTCCACGCACCAGACCGAGGACGTCGCGGCGCTGTGCCCGCGCGTAGTAGTGCTCGCCGAGGGCCGCGTGCTGGAGAGCGGCACGCCGGAGACGCTCGTCAGTCACGCGCAGGGTCGCGTGTGGGCGGCGGCCGAGCGCGACCCGGGCGCCGTGATCGCGTGGCGCGGCGCCGACGGCCGCCAGCGCCAGGTGGGTACCCCGCCCGCGGACGCGCAGCTTGTCGAGCCGACGCTCGAGGACGGCTACCTGCTGCTGTTGGAGGAGCACGCGTGCGCAGCAGCCTGAGCGCGCTCGCGGCCCTCGAGGCGCGCCGCCTGCTCCTGCATCCGTTCGTGCTCGCCGGGCTCGCGCTCAGCGTGTGGATGGCCGTCGCCACCCTCGACAGCCACGGGCAGCTCAAGACCATGCTGCTGATGGGCATGGCGGTGCTGCCGCTCGCGCTCGGCACGTTCGCGGCGTCGCACCTCGCCGCGCTGCGCAGTCGCCGCGCGGGGTCCGAGGAGCTGTTGGACACGCTCCCGCAGGACGCGCGCGTGCGCACCGGCGCGCAGCTGCTCGCGGTGCTCGCGGCGCTGCCGCCGGCCGTCGCGGTGCTGGCCGGCTGCTACCTGCTGTTCGGCGCCGGCGACGGGTTGATCATCGCCTGGGACGGCACGCGTCGCGTCCCGGCCTTCGTCGAGCTCGCGCAGGGTCCGCTGCTCGTGCTCGCGTTGGGCGCGCTGGGCGTCTTCCTTGGCCGGGTCGGCCCGATCGCGCCGATCGCGCTCGTGCTGCCCGTGGTGATCGTGGTCGCCGAGGTGCCGCTTGCCGCCTGGACGCCCGACAGCGTGCTGCGCTGGGCGGTGCCGCTCGCCAACGACATCGTCGCCGTGCCGGACAGCTGGGTCGCGTGCGAGCCGCTGAGCCCGCAGAACTGCGGCATCGTCGACCACTTCGACACCACGGCGCTCGCCTGGCACCTGCTCGCGCTGGCCGGCACGGCGGCGGCCTTCGCGGCCGCGGCGCTGGCGACGCGCTGGACGGTGCGCGCGGGCTACGCCGTCGGCGCGCTCGCGGTGGTCGTCCTGACCACGTGGGCGGCGGTGTGACCCGCCCGGCCGGGACGCGCGTCGCCGCGGGCGGCGACGGCGCGTGGCACGGCGGCCAGGAGCCACCCGGCGGCGACGCGCGGGGCGGCGTGGTTCGCGCCGGGCGCACGCCCGGGACGGTCACGGTCGCGCTGCTGCGGGCCGCGCCACGTGCTGCCGTGCTCGCGCCGGTCGGCGGTGCGGCCGCCGCCGTGGTCGCGCTGACGCAGGTCGACGAGCAGGCGGCGAGGATGGCGCTGCAGGCGTCCACGATCGCGCTCGCCGCGGCCGCGGTCGCTCTGCTCGACGAGCCGCCGTTGCCGGGGGTGCCGGTCGGCAAGGCGCAGCGGCGGGTCCGGCTGCTCGCGGCCGGGCTACCCGCGCTCGGCGCGGCGTGGCTCGGGCTGCTCGCGCTGGTGCCCGGCGAGGACGGGGCGCGGCTCTCGCTGCACTTCGCGGCGGTGCTCGCGCTCGCGCTGGGCGCGGAGTCCGTCGTACCCGTCGCGCTGGCGTTCTGCGCCGCGCGCGTCGGCGCGCCCGAGCTCGCGGACGCCTGGTGGACCGCGGCCGCGTGCGGCGGCCTGCTCGCACTCGCGGCACGCAGCCGCGACTAGTCACTCAACCCACGGAAGGAAACCATGCTGCAACGCACCCTGACGGTGGCGCTGGCCGCTGCCGCGCTGTCCGCTGCGCCCGCGCACGCGGAGACGATCGACTACCGGATCGGTCTGGACATGGCCGGCACCTGGAGCGAGACGGTCCGCGCGGACCTCGATCCGGACGACGTCGACCACGACGGCACCGAGGACGTCGCCCAGCGCGACACGACGACGCAGTTCGCGCTGACGGCGGTGATGCCCGGCGTGGCGCTGCGCGACGGTCGCGTGCCCAAGCCGCACCACGACGTCGCGCAGACGACGCTCACCCAACAGACCGCGAGCAGCACGGTCGACTTCTACGGCACGGCCGGAACGTGCTTCCCGCAGTCAGCGGACGCGAGCGGAGGCGGCACGATCGCCTCGGTCGGCGACCGCCTCGTCTTCCGCGCCTCCAGCGACGCCGTGCTCAACATCGAATGCGCGCAGCCGTTCGCGCGCTGGAGCATGGCCGTCGACCTGCTGCGCGTGGCCGCGATCAACGACGTGCCGGCGCTGGGCAGCGCTCCGATCGACGCCGCCTTCACGCTCCCCGCGCGGCGCTTCGGCCACTGGCGGGTGACCGTCCCGGTGGCCGCGTCCGCCACCCAGCGCGCCTTCGAGCGCTGCCCGCGCGAGGACCCCGGGCACACGATCGCGTGCCCGTTCGACTGGAAGGGCACGGTCACGCTGGAGCGGCTGACGCCGGAGATCGGGATGCCCCGCGTGCGCGGCCGCGACGTGATCGTGGACGTGCGCTGCGCGACGGCGTGCGCGCCGGTGGTCAAGGCGGGGGCGCAGACGAAGCGGTTCACGATCGCTCCCGGCGCCAAGCGGCGGCTGACGCTGCGCGCGAGCGCGCGGCGCGTGACCGTGACGGTCGGCGCGACGCGCCGCACGTTCACGGTGAACCGCTCGGTGCGCACGCTGCGACAGGTGAACCGATGAAGCGACTGATCCTCCCCGCCCTGCTCCTCGCGGCCCTGCCGGGCAGCGCGCACGCCGCGACCGGCTCTCTGGCCTACGTCAAGGACGGCGACGTCCACGTCTCCGCGCCCGACGGCGGCCACGCCACCCGGATCACCACCGACGGCGGCTACGCCTGGCCGAGCCAGGCCGACGACGGCACGCTCGTCGCCGTCCGCCAGACCGCCGAGAACGGCCGCACGCCGCGTCGCCTGCACCGCTTCCACCGTGACGGCACGCGGATCGGCGCGCCGCTGGAGACGGTCAAGGTCGACAACCGCAACTTCGTCGGCCCGCTGCAGCCGCAGGTGTCGCCCGACGGAACGAAGATCGCCTACCACTTCTTCAACACCGGTGTCCTGAGCGACCGTGAGCGGACCACCGTCGCCTACACGAGCGTCGAGCAAGGCAGCGAGCCCGGCGTCTTCGCCGACGCGCTCGGCGGTTACCTGACCCCGTCGTGGACGGCGGACGGTCGCGTGCTCGTCTTCTACGGCGCGCAGCGCACCTCGCACGTCGGCATCGACACCGTCGGCGCCGGCTACCAGGACTGGTTCGGCGATCCCGCCGTCACGACGCTGCTCACGGATGGCGAGCTCACGCGCGCCGGTGACAAGCTCGTCGCGGTCGGCGACCAGAACGACCTGCGGTTCTACGACGCCGGCGCCCAGCTCCGTTGCGTGCTGACCGGCTTCAACGGGAACGTCAACGACCCCACGTGGGCCCCCGACGGCAGCGCGCTCGCGTGGGAGGAGGCGGACGGGATCCACGTCGCCCAGCTCGGCGACATCAGCGCCTGCGCGAGCGCCGCCCGCCCGCTCGTCCTCCCCGGCGCGACGGACCCCGACTGGGGACCGGCAGCCGCTCCGGTGCCGCCGACGGAGCCGTCCGGCCCGGTGCAGACCGCACCCGCCACACTGCGCGTCGACCTGTCCGGCTGGCGCGGAAGCGTGCGCCGCGGCCCGTCGGTCCGCGCCCGGTGCTCGTCGGCGTGCGCGCTCACGGCGCGGCTGACGCTCACGGCCAAGACCGCGCGGCGGCACAAGCTCCCGCGCACGCTGGCCAGGACGACGGCACACAAGGCGGGCACGCTGAAGTTCCGCGTGAGCCGCAAGGCGCGCGGCGTCACGGCCACGCTCACCGTGGTGGCGACCAGCGGCGACCAGCGCGTGACGAGCGTCCGTCGCGTGCGCCTGACGCGCTGACACATCGCTGACACTCCGTCAAGGCGTGCATCGGGCGGCCGACCACATGGGTTGTGCCGTTCCTCCGCCGTGCCCTCCTGCCTGCGCTCGTCCTCGGGCTGCTCGCTCCCGCGAGCGCCCACGCCGCCACCGTGACCCTCTCCGGCGGCGTCGTGATCGTCACCGCCGCCCCGGGTGAGGTGAACCGGATCACGGTCACGCCCGGCTCGGGCACCGTCGAGGTGCGCGACACGAGCGCGGCGATGACCGCGGGCAGCGGCTGCACGCTGCCGCAGGCCGGCCGCGTCACGTGCGCGGCCACGATCACGCGCGCCGAGGTCGACCTCGGCGACGGCGACGACACCTTCACGCTCGCCGGCACCACGCCCGCCACGGTCAGCGACGGGCCGGGCCGCGACACGGTCAGCGGCGGCAGCGGGGACGACGTGTTCCTCGCGGGGGCGGGCAACGACGCCTACACGGGCGGCAACGGCAGCGACCGCGTCGACTTCTCCGCACGCACCGCGCCGGTCGTCGCCGACCTCGCCGCCGGCAGCGTGGAAGGCGACACGTTCACCACGGTCGAGGCGCTGATCGGCGGCTCGGACGACGACGACCTCACCGGCAACAGCGGTGCGAACACGCTCGACGGCGGTCCCGGCGACGACGTGCTCGACGGCGCGGGCGGCGCGGACGTCCTCGAGGGCGGCGCGGGCTTCGACACGGCCGACTACGCGTCCCGCACGGTCGCGATCACCGCGGACGCCGACGGCGTCAATGACGACGGCGCGAGCAACGAGCGCGACGACGTGCGCCCGAGCGTCGAGCGCATCCTCGGCGGCAGCGCGGGCGACACGCTGACCGGCACGAGCCTCGCCGGCAACGGCGGCAACGACCGCCTGACGGGCACCATCGGCGACGACGCGCTCACCGGCGGAACCGGCGACGACACGCTGACCGGCGCGGCCGGCGACGACACGCTCGACGCCGGCGACGGCAACGACACCCTGACCGGCGGCGACGGCCACGACCTCCTCACCGCGGGGTCCGGCACCGACAAGGCCTACGGCGACGCGGGCGACGACCAGCTCGCGGGCGGCGACGGCGCCGACACGCTCGAGGGCGGCACCGGCGACGACACGCTCGACGGCGGCGCGGCCAACGACACGCTCAAGGGCGGCGACGGCCAGGACGCGCTGCGCGGCGGCGCGGGCGACGACCAGGCGTGGGGCGGCTCCGGCGACGACACGCTCACGCTCGACGACGGCAACGACAAGGGCCGCGGCGAGGACGGCAACGACCGCGTCGAGACGGGCGCCGGCCGCGACGAGCTCGACGGCGGCACGGGCAACGACGCCCTCGACGGCGGCAACGACAACGACACGCTCACCGGCGGCGACGGGGACGACACGCTCGCGGCCGGGGACGGAGCCGACGCCCTGTACGGCGGCGACGGGAACGATGCCCTCGACGGCGCGACGGGCGACGACAAGCTCGAAGGCGGCAACGGCCACGACGCGCTCACGGGTGGCGACGGCGACGACAGCCTCACGGGCAACGACGGCAACGACATCCTGGACGGCGGCAACGGCGCGAACAAGCTCGACGGTGGCAACGGGGACGACACGCTCACCGCGGGCGCGGGCAACGACTCGCTCAAGGGCAGCGTCGGCAACGACACGCTCACGGGCGGCGCGGGCAACGACACGCTCCAGGGCGACCAGGGTGACGACCGCCTCGACGCCGGCGCCGGCGACGATCGCGCGTATGGCGGCGACGGCGCCGATCAGGTCAGCGGCGGCGAGGGCAACGACGACGTCCGCGGCGACAACGGTCCCGACCGCCTCAACGGGGACGGCGGCAACGACACGCTCAGCGGTGGCAACGACGACGACGTGCTGGTCGGCGGCGCCGGCGCCGACAAGCTGCAGGGCGACAACGGCCGCGACACCGCGGACTACGCCGCGCGGACGAACCCGCTGACGATCACGCTTGACGACGTGCCCGACGACGGCGAGCTCGGCGAGGGCGACCTGGTCCTGACCGAGTCCGTGATCGGCGGCGCGGGCAACGACAAGCTCACGGGCGGCAACGCCCCCGAGCAGCTGTACGGGGAAGGCGGCGACGACACCATCCGCGGCGGGGACGGCAACGACACGATCTCCGGCGGCGAGGGCAAGGACCGGCTGTGGGGCAACAACGGCGTCGACGCCGTCGACGGCGGCAACGGCAACGACCGCCTCGACGCGCGTGACGGGCTCGCCGAGATCCTGCGCTGCGGCACGGGCAAGGACGAGGCGTACGCCGACAAGGCCGACAAGCCGGCCGGCTGCGAGAAGACCCACACGACGAAGGTCAAGACCAAGGGCGAAGCGGCGCCGGTGGCGGTCGAGACCGTCACGGCCACGGCGACCGTCAAGGGCGTCGCGAAGGTCACGAGCAAGGGACGCTTCGTCGGCATCCCCGGCATGCCGGGCGAGCGGATCGACAGCCGCCTGCTGGCCGACATCCGCTACCTCGTGGCCAAGTACAAGGTCCGCATCACCGACGGCTACGCGATGGAGGGCCACGCGGCCGCGGGTGAGCACCCGATCGGCCTCGCGGTCGACATCGTCCCCGGCCCGGGCGGCTCCTGGAACGACATCGACCGTCTCGCCAAGTGGGCCGAGCCCCGGCAGAACCGTCCGCGCGCGCCCTTCCGCTGGGTCGGCTACAACGGCGACGCCAACCACGGGCGCGGCAACCACCTGCACCTGAGCTGGCGGCACACGCCGTCCAAGCGCGGGCAGCCCGCGGCCGCCGTCTGGCGGCTGAACCTGAGCACGCCGAAGCTCGGCCGCGTGGCCTCGCTGGCGTCGCTCGCGAGCCGCAGCAACGCCCGGTTGGGCCGCAAGCCGACGCACCGCTCCGGCCTCCGGTCGCCCACGCCGTGCAGCGGCGCGCAGATCCTCAAGCCGATCTGGCAGCGCGCGGGCCGAGCGTTCGGCATCAAGTGGCAGATCCTCGCGGGCATCACCGAGGTCGAGTCGGCGCACGGGTGCAACATGGGTCCGTCCTCCGCGGGCGCGATCGGCTGGACCCAGTTCATGCCCGCCACCTGGAAGCAGTGGGGGATGGACGCGAGCGGCGACGGGAAGGCCGACCCCTACAACGCGGTCGACGCGATCTACTCCAGCGCCCGCTACCTGCGGGCCTCCGGCGCGCCGAAGTCGTACTACAAGGCCCTGTTCGCGTACAACCACGCTGACTGGTACGTGAAGAAGGTGCAGGCAGCCGCGAAGAAGTATCGGTAGACATACGCGTTGGGGAGGGCAACATCGAGAGAGGAGACCCGTGCGGGACGGCACCAAGCTGAAGATCCTGCAGGCACTGCTGCATCAACCGGGGGTGAGCCGGGCGGACCTGAGTGAACGGGTCGGGCTGTCGCGTGCCACCGTGACGACCCTGCTGCAAGAGCTCGAGCTGGCGGGGATCGTCCAGCGCCAGACGGACGAAGGGCTCGAGCGACGCCGCACGATCGGGCGCCCGCCGCTGCACGTCTCGCTCGCGCCGAGCGCCGCCTACGCGGTCGGCGTCGACCTCGCGGGCGACCACATCCGCGCCGCGGTCTGCGACCTCGGCGGCCGGATCGTGGCCGGCGCCGAGACCGCGGTCGACCCGGACGACGAAGTCGACGCGATGCTCGAGTCCGCCGCCGAGGTGACCCGGATCGCGCTCGCCGAAGCCGCCGTGGATCCGGCGAAGGTGCTCGGCGCGGGCGTCGGCGTCGCCGCGCCCGTGGACGCCGACCGCGGCACCATCCACGCCGCCGGCGTGCTGCCGCGCTGGCGCGAGCTCGGCCTGCGCGAGGCGCTCGAGCGCCGCCTCGGCATGCCCGTCAGGATCGACAATGACGCCAACGCGTGCGCGATCGGCGAGGCGCTGTTCGGCGCCGGCCGCGGCGCGCGCCAGCTCGCCGTCGTGCGGCTCTCGTCGTGCGTCGGCCTCGGTCTGATCCTCGACGAGCGGCCGTTCCGCGGTGCCTGCGGCGTCGCGGGAGAGCTCGGGCACGTGCGCGTCGCGCGCGACGGCCTGATCTGCCGCTGCGGTGGCCGCGGCTGCCTGGAGACCGTCGCCAGCTCGCGCGCGATCCGCCTCCAGCTCGAGCGCAGCGCCGGCGGGCCGGTCACGCTCGAGCAGCTGTTCGCGCTGGTCGCGAGCGGCCAGCGCGCCGCCTGCCGCGCGGTGGCCGACGCGGGGGAGGCCGTCGGCGAGGCGATCGCCACGACCGTCAACCTGCTCAACCCCGAGCGGGTCGTCGTGGGCGGCGAGCTCGCCGCGGCCGGCGACGTGTTGCTGGAGCCGATCCGCAAGGCGATCGCCCGTCAGGCGATCGCGCCGGCGGCCGCCGTCGTCAAGGTCGTCCCGGGTGAGCTGGGCGACCGCGCGGCCGTGCTCGGTGCCGCGGCGATCCAGCTCGCGCAGGCTCCGTACGCGCTCGCCGAGGTGGAGCCGCTGGCGACCGCGTGAGCAACGCCGCAACGTCGCGGCCGGTCGCGGGTTGAGGTGGGCAGTGCGCTTCCTTCGGCTCCTGATCCTCCTGGTCGCGGCGTTCGCGCTCGTCGTCGGCGACGCCCGCACGGCGGTCGCGCCCGACGCGCTGCCCGACGCCGTGGCGCCCTTCACCGTCAGCTTCGCCAGCCAGGCGGGCGAGGCCGGCGGCGTGGTCGTCACCCAGATCACGCTCGACGGCGTCGCGGCCGGCGAACGCGTCGGCTTCACCTGCCAGGGCTGCCTCGGGCAGACCTCGGTGGACGCCGTCGCCACCGCCACGCGGCACGTGTTCCGCCCCAAGCTGCGGCTCAAGGCCCGCGCGCGCCTGCAGGTGCGCGCGCTCGCCCGCAACTTCGGTCGCACGAGCGAGCACCGGGTGGTGCGCGGCCGGCTGCAGGGCGGTGCGCAGCGCTGCCTGAGCGTGGCCGACAACCGCGGCGTGCGCTGCTCGGCGACCCGCGCCCAGCGTCCGTGGGCGACGATGAACGTCTGCACCGCCGCGCGCGTCGGCATCCGCGCGGCGAGCCCGGGCGGCGGGTCGCGCCGGCAGACGGTGGCCGCTCGGTTCCGGCTGCAGTACGCCGACCCGTCCGGCCGCTGGCTGGACGTCCCGAACGGCACGTCGCCGTGGATGACGCTCGGTGCCGCGCACCGCTCGTTCGAAGGCGGCTACACGTTCCAGTTCACGGGCGTGAAAGGCCGCACGTTCCGCGGGCTCGCCGAGTTCGAATGGCGTCGCGGCGGCCGGGTCGAGCGGCGGGAGAAGCGGTTCACGTCGCCGGGGCGCACCGTCGCGTCGGGCGGCTCGTCGTCGGTCTGCGCGCTGCCGTGAAGGAGTGATCCGGTTCACCCTCCGGAGCGATAGGACGGGGGAGAGGACGCGGGCAACATGTGGCCTACAAGCGAGGGCTGACCACCTCGCAGAGCACAAAAGCCACCGGGCAGTCCCTTCCCCCTCCCCGACACCCGCCGGCCCCTCTCTTCGGCCGTCGCGCCTGACCAGCGCGGCGGCCGTTCCTCTTTAAACGCCGAAGCGGCCGCCCCGGGGAGTCCCAGGACGGCCGCTCGGAGTCAACGAGGGGCTACTTCGTCGAGACCTTCACGGCCTTGCCCAGCGGCACGACCGTCTTGCCCTTGGCCTTGCCCACGGCGTACGTGACCTCGACCTTGGCGTTCTTCTTGACCTTGCCCTTGAGCGAGACCTTGACCTTGCCCTTGCCGGACACGGTCTTGGACTTCGCCTTCGAGCCGACGACGCGAGCCGACGCCTTGGTGGAGGCGTTGACCGCGTTGTCCGTGGAGATCGTGCACGTGACGGAGTTGCCCGCCGAGTTCGTCGTGCACGTGATCTTCACCGTCGGCGCGGGACCGGCGGGACCCTGCGGGCCCGCGGGACCCGTGGGGCCGGCCGGGCCGGTCGGACCCGTGGGGCCGGTGGCGCCCGTCGGGCCGCTCGGACCCGTCGGGCCACCGGGGCCGGTCGGACCCGTGGGACCGCTCGGACCCTGCGGGCCGGTCGGGCCGGTCGGGCCCTGCGGACCCGTCGGGCCGGTCGGGCCGGCGGGGCCGCCGTTCATCGTCACGGTCTTGCCGTCCGAGGTGGAGTCGGCGTCGCCCGCGGCGTTGGTCGACGTGACCTTGCAGGCGATCTCCTCGCCCACGTCGGCCGACGTGGCCGTGTAGGTCGCGGCGGTCTGGCCCGAGATGGCCTTGCCGTCACGCAGCCACGCGTAGGTGAGCGTGCCGGCGCCGGTGAAGCCCGACGGCACGCAGGTGAGCGTCTGGCCGACGACCGGCGAGCCGGTGACGGTGGTGACGCCGGTGGGCAGCGGGGCCTCGGCGATGCCGGAGCCCGCGACGACCTTGATCGCACGCGACGAGGTCGTGACGTTGCCGGCCTTGTCCTCGACGGCGACCGAGAGGGTCTTGGTCGTGCCGACGTCGGACGCGGACGGCTGCCAGCGGAGCTGGAACGGGAACGACACCTTCGTGCGGACCGGCGTCCCGTCGACGCTCAGGCGGACCTCCTTGAGGTCGCCGCGCTCGTCGACGGCCTCGACCTCGATCTCGACCGGGTCGGCGACGCTGACCTCGGCGTTCTCGGCCGGGCGCAGCCAGCTCACCGTCGGCGCCGTGGTGTCGGCGGTCGCCGGCAGCAGGTAGCCGAGGGCACGGCGGACGATCTCGGTGCGGGTCGTGGCGTCGACCTGCTCGAGGCCGAAGCCGATGGAGACCGAGTCACGCGTGGACAGGATCGCGCCGCCGTTGGCGGTCGTCTGGCCCGTGTAGTCGGCCTCGATCCGCTCCTGGCGGAACGGGCGCTGCGCCGACACGCTGCTGAAGTTGCGCAGGCGGGTCGGGGACTTCAGGCGCGGCTCCGGCATGCCGGTCGTCGCGTTCTGCGTCGGCTCGAGCGTGTCGCCCGACCCGATCCAGCTGTCGACCGCGAACGGGTTCATGCCCGCGAGGAAGCTGCCCGCGGCGGGCGTGACCGTGACGCCGTTGAACGTCGTCGTGCCCACGCCGCCGACACGACCCGCGACGCCGAGCCAGTACTGGCCCCAGTCGTTGGAGATGTCGAGCTCGCGGAAGAACGCCGTGTGCGGGCGGTCGTCGTCGCCGGCCTGGTCGGCCGGGTAGTCGAAGCCGTACACGGGCTCCTGCCACCAGGTGTAGCCGGAGTAGGTGGTGAGCGACGTGCTCGTGCTGGTCTGCTGGACCCAGCCGTTGCGGCCGGTGAACATGACCTTGCCGCCGTCGTTCATGTAGTTGCGCAGCATCTGCGCGTTGCGCACGCCGTACGTCGGCAGGTGCGTCGAGCCGGTGAGGCTGAACGTGCCGTTCGCGCCGATGGTGTTGCCGCGACGGTAGTTCGTGGTGTCGACGCCCTCGCCCACCTGCTGCGGCAGGAGGTCGTCACCCGTGTAGTACAGGACGGCGTCGAAGTGGTTCAGGACGCCGAGGTCCGACAGCTGCTTGTTGGCCTTGCCGTCGGCGCCGACCGGCGGCGCGTCGACGTCGAACGTCTCGACGCTGTAGCCGGCGGCCGTGAGGGCCGCGACGTGCTCGTCGAGGTAGCGCGGCGCCGTGGCGTACGCCTCCTTGTTGGGCGAGAGGCCCGTGTAGTCCTCGGCCGCGACGACCAGCACGCGCTTGCCCGCGCTGTTGGCCGGGCGCGTGGACTGCACGCGGTAGGAGAACCGCTGCTGCTGGGAGCCCGCGATCACGCGGACGTTGACCACGTCACCCGCGACGAGCGGGCGCGGGGTCTGGGCGACGCCGGGCTGGACGAAGTCCGCCGGGATCGTCGCGCGGACACGCTGGTAGTACTTGCCGCGCAGGTCGCCGAAGCGCTCGCCGCCCTTCCAGGACTGGCCGCGCAGCGTGAGCGTGCGGGACGCACCGCCCGGGCCGGTGGGCACCTGGACGACGAAGTCGACCGGGCCGAGGATCTTGCGGGACGTCGCCTCGAGCGTCTGCTCGGCGCCGTAGGAGACGTTGAAGCGGTTCGGCTCGATGTCCGGCGAGCCCTTCACCTGATACTGCGTCTCGTCGTCGGTGGCGTTGCGCGGGCGGTCGGGCCGGTCACGGTCGAGCGTGGTGGCCGCGACGTTGCGCGCGAAGTCGAGGTTCTTCTCGAAGACGGCCTCGACCTTGCCCTCGTCGTCCGGGAACGTGAAGCCCGAGCCGCCGGAGCAGAACGTGCCGCCGGCCGCCGTCTCGCACTCGTCGAGCTCGGGCGTCCAGGACATCGACCCGTACTTGTTGTACGCGTGGTCGGTCGTCTCGCCGTTGGTGATGTACAGGTCGGAGCTGCGCTGCGAGATGTACGGGTCCACGGCGGCGTCGCCGTCGGTGCCGGTGATCGCCTTGAACCACGGGTCGTCGTCGGAGGAGACGTCCGTGATGTAGCCGAACGCGTACAGCAGCAGCTGCGCGGCCGAGTGGTAGTTGATGACCGCTTCAGGCGTGATCTTGCGCAGGAGGCGGTCGTACGCGAGGTCCTCGGGCTCCGAGTGCGGGAACGGACCGCGGTACGTGCCGCTGGAGAACGTGTTCGACGCGCCCTCCTCGTCCAGGTTCCAGTTCGACGAGTAGTTGCGGTTCGGGTCGACGCCGTCCTGGCCGTCGCCGAACGTGCCGTTGCCGTCGTTGTCGCGCAGGGTCTTGCGCCACAGGCGGTTGGTCGGCTTGCGCTTGGTCGTGTCCGGCTGCGCCGCGTTCGGCGCGAGGATCGTGCCGGCGGCGTTCTTGTAGACGTACGTGCCGCGCAGCGGGTCGGCCGGGTCGGTCACCAGCGTCGCGCCGCACATCTCGTTGGCGGCGGCGCGGAAGCCGGTGCCGCAGGTGAACGTGTACTCGTAGCCGTCCGGGTTCTGGATCGGCAGGAACCACAGCTCGGCGCGGCCGAGCAGGTCGGAGATCTCCGGGTCGTCGGCGTGCTCGATCCACCACGACGGCATGCGGCGGCCGACCTCGGCCGCGATCCACTCACGCGCATGGTTGACGGCGGAGAACAGCATCGCCGGGCGCTCGCCGTCGGCGACGTTGCGCGCGTTCTTCGTCACCTTGAGGGCGACGATGTCCTGGCCCTGGCCGGACTTGCCGATGACCACGTACTTGACGAGGTCCGGGTTCGCGAACGCGATCGACTTCATCTCGTCCTTGATGCCGCCCGGCTCGGCGTACGAGCGGTAGACGTCATAGAACGGGTTGGGCGAGTCGCCGCCCGTCTCGGGCTTGTCGGCCGCGGGGGCGGCGCTGCGGCTCTTGGCCGCGGCGGCCGCGATCCGCTGCTCGATCTGCGCCTCGGATACGTGCGGGCCGGGCGTGACCTCTTCGAGCGCAAGACCCTTGGAGCGGGCGACCTTCGCCTGCCCGTCTTCGAGGTCGACGAAGATCGTCTGCCCGGCGGGGCCGTTGGCCTTGTAGCCGGTGTGGCCCATGTCGACACCGAGGTCGCCGAGCGCGCCAGCGCCATCGGCATCCACGGTGACGCGGTACATCTTCAGCGCATCTGCCTGTGCGATGCCCGGCGCCCCCAGCGCCAGCGCAGCCGCCAGGACAGGCACGGTCCATCGACCGTGTCGTCGCATGTACAGCCCTCCACTGCTCGGTTTTCCTCCGTCCCTCAACGGAGGCCCGCGTGAGAGTGAACTGAAGCCCACCCGGCCCTGCAAGGGGGGTGGGCGGAAGTGCGACAGCTCAGGCGCTGAGGTCTCTCAACACCCCGCTACTTGATGCGGAACGAGCGGACCGGGCTCTCGACGTTGCAGTCCTCGGTGCCGCCGCTGCAGTCGATCGCGTACGCCTGCCAGTAGTACTTGCCGGGCCGGTTGAGGAAGTAGTCCGAGAGCGCCGGGTACTTGTCGGTCTTCTTGGAGTACGAGCCGCCGCTGCCCTTCATCTCGCGCATGTAGGCCTTGCCGTCGAGGATGCCGGTGTCGTCGAGCTTCTTGGACTTGGACACCACCAGGAAGACGCCCGAGGCCTCCGACGACGTGTCCAGCTTGGCCTTGAACGTGAAGGCGACGCCGCGCTTGAGCGCCTTGCCGTTGGACGGCGCGCTGAGGGTGGGCGCGCTCTGGGCGGACGCGGCCGGGGCGGCGATGAGCGTCGCGGCGGTGGCGATGACGAGCATGCGGGAGAGTCGGGTCACGCGGCGGAACCTAATCGGCCCTGAGCGGCCCGGTCAATCGGGTCGCGACCCTGAGATTTGCGGGAACAACTCCTTCACAACGGGCCAGATTCCCGCGCATAGGGTCGGCAGCATGACCATTCGGCGTGTGCTCGCCGCTGTCGTCGGGGCGGCCGCGCTGGCCGCTCCCGCGAACGCGATCGCGGCGGTTGACCTCTCCACCTACACGCGCATCGGGCGCTACGACCTGCCCGAGCCCACGCGCACCACCCCTCCGGCCGGCAGCCTGCTCGCCAAGGAGGTGTCGGCCGTCACCTACGACCCGGACACGGACTCGCTGTTCGTCGTCGGCGACGAGAGCACCTCGATCGTGCAGGTGAGCAAGACCGGCCAGCTGATCGACTCGATGACGCTGGCCCCGGGCGCCTTCGACGACGTCGAGGGGCTGACGTACGTGGGCGGTGGCCAGTTCGTGCTCGCCGAGGAGCGCGAGCGCCGGCTCGTGCGCTTCACGTACGCGGCGGGCACGACGCTCACGCGCGCGCAGACGCAGGGCGTCAAGCTCGGCACGACGATCGGCAACGAGGGGTTCGAGGGCCTCTCGAGCGATCCGTTCTCCGGCGGCTACGTCGTCGTCAAGGAGCTCAACCCGATCGGCGTGTTCCAGACGACGGTGGACTGGGCCGCGGGGACGGCCACCGTGGGCTCCCCCGAGGCCGTCGACGTCCCCAGCCTGTTCGACACGACGGCGCTGGGCGTCTCGGACGTCGCGGACGTGTTCGCGCAGGCCGACGGCTCGCTGCTCCTGCTCAGCCAGGAGAGCGGGAAGCTGCTGAACGTCACGCGCGCGGGCACGGTCACGAGCTCGTTGACGGTCGGCAGCGCTGACGAGGGGCACGAGGGCGTGACCATGGACCGCGCCGGCCGCATCTACGTCACCAACGAGAACGGCGGCGGCGACGTCGACCATCCGCAGCTGTGGGTGTACGCGCCCGCGAGCGGCCCGAACGCCGCGCCGACCGGCGTGGCGCTGACCAACGCCGTGACGTCGGTGTCGAGCACCGCGACGCGCGTGAAGATCGCCGACGTGTCCGTCTCCGACGACGGCCAGGGCACCAACACGCTGGCGGTGGCCGGCGCCGACGCGGCGTTCTTCGAGCTCGACGGCACCGCCCTGTACCTGAAGGCCGGCGCCCCGCTGGACCGCGTGAGCATCAGCGTGGCGGTGACCGTCGACGACGTCTCCGTGGGCGCGACGCCGGACGCGACGAGCGCGACGCTGACGGTGAGCGTGTCCACGATCGCGGTGACCGAGGCGTCGCCGTGGAGCTCGGGCAACAGCCCGTACCGCGCCGACTGGTTCGAGGTGACCAACCGCGGTACGACGGCCGTGGACGTCAGCGGCTGGAAGGTCGACGACAGCTCCAACGCGTTCGCCTCGGCGCTCGCGCTGAACGGCGTCACGTCGATCGCGCCGGGTGAGTCGGTCCTGTTCGTCGAGGGCACGGCCGCCACGGCGGCGGCGCTGCGCGCCTCCTGGCAGCTCGGCCCGGAGATCAAGATCGGCTTCTACAGCGGCTCGGGCATCGGCCTGTCGACGGACGGCGACGCCGTCAACGTGTTCGACGCCTCGGGCACGCGCGTGAGCGGCTTCAGCTTCGGCCCCGCCGTGACCGGGTTCACGTTCGAGAACGTCGACGGCGTCAAGCTCAGCGTGGCCGGTGTCAACGGCGCGTGGACGGTGGCGGGCGAGACCGGCTCGCCGGGCCGGATCGCCGCGCCGTACCGCGAGGCGACCACGCCGGGCGTGGTCTCCGGCACCGTGCCGCCGCAGCTCGGCCTGACGCTCGGCCTGCCGGCCGTGTTCGCGCCGTTCGTCGCCGGCGTGGCGCAGGACTACCTCGCCACCACGACCGCGACCGTCACCTCCACCGCGGGTGACGCGGCGCTGTCCGTGGCCGACACCGCGACCACCGCGCCGGGCCGGCTCGTCAACGGCTCCTACACGCTCGCCCAGCCGCTGCAGGTCCGCGCGGGCGACGGCACGTACGCGCCCGTCACGTCCACGCCGACGACGCTGCGCACGTACGCGGCGCCCGTCTCCCGCGACGAGGTCACGCTCGGCCTCAAGCAGGCGATCGGGGAGAAGGAGCCGCTGCGCACCGGCACCTACGCGAAGACGGTGACCTTCACGCTGTCGACGACGAACCCATGAGCGCGAGGGGGCGGCTCCGGGACATCCCGGAGCCGCCTCCGGGCGATTCCCCCTTACATCGTCGCGGTCGCCTCGCCAGGCTGGAGGCGTGACGACGAAGTTGATCTGGACGGCGCCGGCGACCCCGGTGCGGGACGTGCGCGCGCGGGTGGCGCTGGTCGTGGGAGTCGGGCTCGCGATCGGCTGCCTGACGTCCTTCGGGCAGGCGCACCTCGACGGGGCGTGGAACGCCTTGGTCAACTCCGTCGGGGCGTGGCTGGTGGCGCCGTTCTTCCTCGGGGCGTTGATGCGCACCGCCCGCGGGGCGGGCGCGGCAGGGCTGGCCGCGTGTGCGCTGCAGGTCGTCGGCTACTACGTGACCGCGGAGCTGCGCGGCTTCTCCGCCGGCGCGTCGTTCGTCGTCTTCTGGACAGCGTGCGCCGCCGTCGGCGGACCGCTTCTCGGGCTCGCCGGTCACCACTGGCGGGCTCGACCGGACGGGCTGGGAGCGACCCTGCTGCCCGCCGTCTTCTTCGCCGAAGGCCTCTGGACCTACGCGCACGAGCTCGGCTACTACGACACGGCGGCGCTATGGCTCGCGATCGGCGCGCTGCTCGCCGTCGGGCTCAGCCGCCGGGCCTACCGGTGGTTCGCGCTCACCGTCCCGCTCGGGCTGGCCGGCGCGATGCTGGTGACGCTGGTCTACAGCCAGGCGTTCTGAACGCCTTTAACGAACTCGGCCCCGCTGGTCAGGCGGGGCCGATGATTTCGTTTCGCGTCTTCAGGCCGGCGTCGTCTTGAGAGCGAGTGCGTTCCTGGGGAGGAGAGGGGCGCGCGCTGGACGACTGGAGGAGGAGAGAGAGGAGGGTCCTGGGTCTTCGGTCTGGAGAGTGTCTGTTGACACTGGGAACTCTGCCAGCGGGGACGGGTCGGTTCCGGGGAGCAGGCTGGCGTCTGCAGGTGTGGCTGGTCGTGCCTACCGGGTGAGGCAAACCGCACCCTGCGAGTCCGGCCGACGCGCTGAGGTAAAGCGGGTGCGCCGCTCAGCAGCCGCACGTGCCTGCGGTCCGCACGTAGCGGCCGAGCACCTGATCGATCGGGAGCGCGCCCCAGAAGCGGCTGTCGTCGGAGCCGCCGCGGTTGTCACCGGCGACGTAGACGTGGCCCTCGGGCACCGTGATCGTGCGCGGGAACGAGCACGCGTCGACGTCGCTGCAGCTACGGACGAGCTTGCGGGTCTCGAGCGTGCCGTTGCGCACGACGCGCCCGCGCCGGAAGCTGATCCGATCCCCGCCGACGGCGACGACGCGATCCACGAACCGCACCGACGTGTCCGGGCCGCCGTACGGCTTCGTGCACGCGGCACGCGGCTTGGGCCGGTTCCCGCACCGCTCCTCGGCGGCACCGACCGGGGGATGGAGCAGGACGATGTCCCCGACCTTCGGCTCCTGGTTCGCGTATGCGGCCAGGTCGAACTCCACCCGCTGGTTGACCTCCAGCCGTGGGGACATGTTCGTGCTCTTGATGACGAAGCGCTCCGTCGACGAGGCGGGGGTGAGCGCCGTGGCGGCGGCGAGCGAGAGCGCAAGCAGCATCGATCGCTGTTGGTACCCGGATCGTGGATCGCCGAGACCGTGGCTACCGTCTTCGCATGGTCACGGTGATCGAGGCGCAGGCCCCCGGCACGCTGGCGTTCGCCATCTCGGGCCGGCTGACCCACGCGGACTTCCGCGAGACGCTGCTGCCGCCGATCGCGGAGACGATCGCGCGGGGCGGGCCGATCCGCGCCCTCGCCATCATCCAGGACTTCGAGGGCGTCGAGCCCGGGCCGCTGCTGAACGAGCTCAAGTCGGCCGCGCGGCTCGGCTCCAAGCAGCGGTCGGTCGAGTCCTTCTTCGCGGTCGTCACCGACATCGACTGGCTGCGCCGCTCGATCCCGCTGTTCGGCTGGCTCGTCCCCGGCACGATCCGCGTCTTCTCGACCACGGACCGCGCTGAGGCCGAGGCGTGGCTGGCGCGTCAGACCGGGCAGCGCGACGCCCTGTGACCTTCGACGCGTGGGCGGAGGCGTGCGCCGACCGCACCGCGCTGCGGGTGTGCGGGGGATGCCGGCGGGGCTGCGACCACGCGTCGACGGCGCTGCTCGGATGCGCCTCGAGCGGTTCGTCAGCTTCGACCACCGGCGCGGGCACTTCGCCGTCTGGCTGTACGTGGTCCCGGGCGAGCACGGGCTCGGCGCGGGTGCGCGTGGGGCCAACCACGGCGCAGCGATCGTCAACTGGTCGCGCGAGGTCGTTCCCCGAGCCGAGCTGCACGACTGGTTCGCCGGGCTGGTCCTCGACGGGCTGCGGCAGGCCGGGTTCTGCTAGCGGAACGAACTCGGCCCCGCTGGTCAGGCGGGGCCGATGATTTCGTTTCGCGTCTTCAGGCCGGCGTCGTCTTGAGAGCGAGTGCGTTCCTGGGGAGGAGAGGGGCGCGCGCTGGACGACTGGAGGAGGAGAGAGAGGAGGGTCCTGGGTCTTCGGTCTGGAGAGTGTCTGTTGACACTGAGAACTCTGCCAGCGGGGACGGGTCGGTTCCGGGGAGCAGGCTGGCGTCTGCAGGTGTGGCTGGTCGTGCCCGCCAGGTGGTGCCAGCCACACCCCCGCCCGCGCTCGCCTCGCGCGGGTGAGGCGACCTCACCCGCGGAGCGCGCACGCTTGACCGATGCGGCTCCTGGTCGCCGGGCTTCTCGGATGCGCGCTGCTCGCCGCTCCCGCCGCCGCACGCGCGGACTGTGGTGTGAGCGGGCCTTCCCGCGCCCAGGCATGGCGCGCCGAGCTGCTCGCGCGCACACCCGTCAGCGCGCACCCCGGCGGCCCGGTTCGCGGCTCGCTCGCGCCGGATCGTGTCGGCGCGCTCCTGGTGCTCGCCGTCGCGCGCGACGCGGGCGGCCGCTGCTGGCTGCGGGTCCGGCTGCCGGCCCGCCCGAACGACGCCGCCGGCTGGATCGCGGCGGACCGCGTGACGGTGTCCCCGACGCCGTGGCGGATCGAGATCGGTTTGCGGCAGCGGACGGTCACGCTCCTGCGCGCGGGCAAGCCCGTCCGGCGCTACCGGGCGGTGGTGGGGGCATCCGGCACGCCGACGCCGCGCGGGCTGTTCGCGTTCACCGACGCCTACCGCGGGCGCGACTCGGACTTCCTCGGCCGCTGGGTGCTCTCGCTCACGGCGCACAGCGACGTGCTCGAGCGCTTCGACGGCGGTGACGGACGGGTGGCGGTGCACGGCCGCGGCGGCGCGAGCCTGCGCGACCCGCTCGGTGGCGCGGCCAGCCACGGCTGCGTGCGCCTCTCGAACCCGGCGATCAGCGGGATCGTCCGGCGTATCGGCGCCGCCGCGGTTCCGGGGACGCCCGTCCGACTCACCCACTCCGGATGAGGCGGAACGTCGCCCAGACTTGCGAGGCTCGCGCGATGGCGGCACGGGCAGTGGTGGCAGCGATCCTCGCGCTCGCAGCGGCACCCGCCGCGAACGCGTCGATCGTGCCCTCTGGGCCCACGCCACTGGCGGGGAGCACGTTCCAGGGCGGGGACGGCGATCAGGACGACACCGACCGGTACGTCGACTGGCAGGGCCTCCATGCGGCGGGGCGCGTCGTGCACAACGCGGATCCCAACGCGCAGGACACCATCTTCACCGGCGGATCGAAGGTCCTCGAGCCGGGGGAGTGGGGCCTCACCACGACGTCGGGCGGCGCGTCGCCCGGCAAGGACAACATCCTCGACGCGTGGTCGGCCGTGGACCAGCCGGCGGCCAAGACGTTCCTGTACCTCGGGTTCGCACGCTCGGACGCGACCGGGACCGCGGCGATCACCTTCGAGCTCAACCGCGACACGCGGCTGTGGGACAACGGGCGCGCGCGGATCCCGTGCCGGACGACCGGCGACCTGCTGCTGTCGACGCTGCCGCACGGCAACGCGATCGAGCTCGCGCTCTTCCGCTGGAAGACCACCCAGGCCGACGCCGCCACGGGCTGCGCGCGGCGCGGCACGGTCGAGCGGATGACCGACATCCCCGCCGGCACCGCGCAGGGCGCGGTCAACCCGGCACAGATCACCAGCCGCTTGCCGGGCGCGTACGCCCCGGGCTCGCCGATCACCCCGTTCGCGTTCAGCGAGTCCGCGCTCGACCTCGGGCGGCTGATCGACGCGGCGTTCGGTGACTCTTGCCTCGCGTTCGGCTCGATCTGGATGCACTCGCGATCGTCGGTGTCGGAGACGTCGAACCTCAACGACTACGTCGCGCCGCGACGGGTCAGCGTCCGCACGTGCTCAGCCTCCGGCACGAAGTTCTTCGACCTCGACGCCGACGGCGTGCGCGACGCGGGTGAGCCCGGGCTGCCGCGGTTCCTGGTCTGGGCCGATTACGACGACGACGGCGTGCGCGACCCGGACGAGCCCTTCTCGGTCACCGACGAGGACGGCGAGTACGTGATCGACGACATCACGCGGCCGTACCGCCTGCGCGAGACGCTCGCGACCAGCGACCGTCGTCGTTCGACGCCCATCGGCTGGACGTGCTCGTTCCCCAACGCGAGCACGGTCGGCGGCTTCGCCGACGGGCCGGGCGGGATCTTCGCCTGCGGGTGGGGACCGATCGATCCCGAGGCGACGCCGAACGCCGGGGGCCGCGACTTCGGCAACTGGGTGCCCGCGACCCTGACCCTCGAGAAGCAGCTGTGGCCGTCGGACGACCCGGGGCGCTTCGACCTGATCGTCAACGGCGTGACGGCGGTGGCGGCCGCCGGCGACGGTGACACGATCACGCTGGCGCTCCGACCGGGGACGTACGCCGTCCAGGAGTCCGCCGTGGCCGGCACCGACGCCGCGCTGTACACGTCGACCGTGACCTGCCGAGCCGTGACCACCCGGCGCGGCGTCCTGCGCTCGGGCGCCTCATGGACCGGGCTCCGCCTGCGGGCCGGCGACCACGGGCTGTGCACGTTCGTGAACGCACGCGCCGGCGCGCCCGGGATCGCGATCGAGAAGACCGGGCCGGCGCTCGCCCAGGCCGGGGACACGCTCGACTATCGCTTCTACGTCACCAACCCGGGCGACCTGCCGCTCGGCGCGAGCAGCGTCGGCGTCACCGACCCGCGGTGCGACGACCCGCCGCGCCTGACGAGCAAGAACGGCGACCGGTCACCCGGCACGCTCGACCCGGAGGACACGTGGACGTACGCGTGCACGCACGCGACGGCGCCGGCCGGTGACGAGTGCGAGGTGCGCAGCGTCACCAACGACGCGACCGCGTCCGGCTCCACGGGTGAGATCACGGTCACCGACGACGCGTCCGTGACGACCACCGTCGAGTGCCCGGACGTGCCGCCGGAGCCGCCGCTGCCGCCCGACCCGCCGTCGCCTCCGGCGCCGCAGCCGGCGCCCGCCCCGGTTCCGCCGCTCCCCGGCCCGCCGCTCGCGCCGCTGCCTCCGTTCGTGCCGCCGGGGCCGGACGTGCCGGACGCCGGAGCGGGCGGGATCGCCGGCATCGCCGCCAGCAGCGCGCGATGCATCCGGCGCGCGTCCGAGATCCGGCTCACGGGCCAGCGCATGCGCGTGCTCGCCGTGCGGGTCGACGGGCGCCGCATCGCGCTCCGGACCGTCCGCCTCCTGCAGCGCAGCGTGCGCCCGCTGAACCGGATCTTCGCGCCGGGACGTCACGTGCTCACCGTGCGCGTCACCTTCGAGGAAGGCTCGGCGACGGCTCCGGTCACCCTGCGTCGGACGATCGTCGTCTGCGGCCGCGCATCGCAGCGTCCGCGCGTGACAGGGTGAGCGCCGCGTCAGCCGACGCCGCATCGCTAGCTTTCGCGTGCATGCACCTCCCGCCTTGCCCGCTGTGCGGCAACCCGGAATACGACCGCGAAGAAGAGCGCACCGACACCCGCTGGGGCTTCTCGACCCACATCAAGGTGCTGCTGATCTGCACCCAGTGCCGCTATGTCCTGACCTTCTACGACAAGAACAGCATCTTCGACTTCGACTGAGACGAGCGCGTCAGCGGGACAGCTGCTCCAGGCCGTGACGCACCGAGCGCGGCGCGACACCCCAGACGTGCGTCTCCGTGTGGTCGCGGTGACGGCTCATCTCGATGGTCACCGTGTCTTCGCGGTCGTTCTGCAGCACCAGCTCGTCGAGCGTGCGGTGGACGACGGCGTAGGACTCCCGGCGCAACAGCGGCACGACGTGGTCGGTGATGATCCGGCCCGCGTGGCGCGGGTCGGCCGGCGTCCTCCAGCGAGCGGAGAACATCTGGCGGCCCGGAAGCCACGGGCGAAGCCCCGGCCACGGCTTCACCCAGGGCGGTGGCGCCACCGCGCGGTGGCGCGGCCCGGCTGCGGTGGGGACCGCCGGTGGGCCCGGAGCCGGCTCCCAGCCGTCGCTCGGAGGCTCAGGGACCGGCGGCCGCCTCGAAGCGGGCAGATCCTCGATCAACGCCGCCAGCTCGCTCCGCGTCGCTGCCGAGTACGCGGCCGCGCTGCGCTCCTCCAGCTCCTCGAACCCGATCCGACCGCGCGTCGCCGCCTCCCGCAGCAGCTCGACGACCCGCTCGCGTTCCGTGTCCGACGCCCGCGTGCGGTCCATCACCGGTCGCCGGTCGTCACCAGGCGGAACCGGGTGACGAGGATCTCCGTGTCGTCGGTGAGCCCGGGGACGGCGCCCTCGGGAAGCGTCGGGATCACCTCGTCGTTCCAGAAGCGCTCGTGGTCGGCGCGCCACTGGGCGACGTCCTCGAAGTCCTCGCCTTCGTCGTGGGCGAGCCGCAGGTCGGCGTCGCCGAGCCGGATGACCTCGACCGCCGTCGTCTCGATCAGGCCGACCGGCCGCTCGTCCGAGTCGACGACCGTGAAGCGCTGCCCGACGCGGGGAATCGCTGCGCCTTCGAGCTCCCACTCGATCGCCAGCGCCGAGGTCGCGGTCTTCTTGCCGGACAGGACCGCCGCCACGAGCGTGTCGCGCAGCGGACCCGGGAAGCCGAACGCGATGACGTCCGGCCGGCTACTCGGGGGCGTAGGCCGTCCAGTCACTCTGCGGCGGTTCGGACGGATGCTCCTCGCGGACCTGGCCGCGTTGCAGCTCGAAGCCGAGCGTCGCGGCGAGGGTGGACAGCTCGTGCAGCCGTCGCCCGCCCTCGGTGACGTCCTCGAGCTCGACGGCGAAGACGACATCGGCGATGAAACGTCCCATCGCCGAAGCGTACCCTTCGCACGCCCGTGCACTTCGAACGCGTCGTCACCGAGCGGCTCACGCTCGAACCGATCGGCCGGACCGTGGCCGAGGCGATCGTCAACGGTGACGTCGCGCAGGTCGAGGCCGGCGACGGCTGGCCACACGACGACACGTGCGACGGGCTCCGGATGGCGCTTCGGCTCGGGCACGCGCCCGGTTGGCTGGTCGTCGTCGACGGCGTCGTGATCGGTGACTGCGGCGTGCACGGAGCACCGGACGCCGACGGTCGCGTCGAGCTCGGCTACGGCTTGTCGGCGGCGTATCGCGGCCGTGGATACGGCTCCGAGCTGGTGCGGGCGGCCGCGCAGGCGCTGCGACGGCAACCCGATGTGCGACAGGTGGTCGCGCGCGGCGTGCTGCGCGAGAACCGGCCGTCCCGGCGCGCGCTCGAACGAGCCGGCTTCCGGGTCACGCACGAAGACGCGCGCACGGTGTCCTACGCACTGGACTAGCGAGCGCCGTCGCGGCCAACTCGGTCCACGAGCGCGTACCGTGTTCGTCGCGATGGATCGCACGCGGGCGTCAGACACGGAACGTGAGCACGTGGTCCGCCTGCTGGGCGCGGCGGCCGCCGAGGGGCGTCTGACGGTCGAGGATCTGGAGCGTCGGTCCGGGGCCGCGTACGCCGCGACGACGCGCGGCGAGCTCGCGGCGCTCGTCGACGACCTCCCGATCGCGCCGATCCGGCCGGCGCCGCCTCCGGTCCATCCGCCGCCCGCGTACCCTGCGGCCCCGCCACTGCTGGGTTGCCGGCCGGCGATGGCGGGCGACCTGCCGTTCTCGATCCAGTGGCGCGGGCCCGCGAACCCGCGTCATGCCGGAGGGCAGGTGATGGAGCAGATCGTCCCGGTCTTCCACGAGGACGGGTACGAGATCGTCGAGCGCAGGCCGGACCGGCTCGTGTTGCGGCGGAAGGGATCGGACTTCGCCGAGCTGATGGTGCGGACCGGGATCGTCACGCCGACCACGGTCACGATCGCGATGGCCGATCGTGGCGACCACAGCCTCATCGAGGTCTACGGCGTGGCTCCGCAGCGGGTTCGGGCCGCGCTCGCCCGGCTCGCGACCTGATCGCGTACCGCCGCCAGAGGGTCCCGTACAGCGCGTGCACCGCGTCGACGCGCGCGAGCGCGTCGGGAGCGCAGCGGTTCCCGTAGGCCGCGAGCACCTCGGCGGCGAACGCCGAGCCGTGCCGCTCGCGGGCGTCCGCCAGCACGCCTGCGACGTCCCACTCGACCGGACCGACGCACACGTCCTCGAAGTCGTTCCAGCGCGGGCCGTCGGCGGTGGCCAGCAGGTTCGAGAAGGAGGCGTCGCCGTGCAACGGCCGTTGGCCGGGCGCGTCGTGCTGGCTGCGGATGAAGTCGGCGAGCCGGTCGCGTTCGGCGGCGAGGTCGGAGCCGTCGTCGCCCAGGGCGCGCAGGAGCCAGTCGATCTCCTCCAGCACCGCCGATCGCGGCGGCAGCGCTCGCGGGTACTGCGCCAGCGCGTCGTGCAGGTCGCGCAGCGCCCGCCCGGTCTCGGCCGCGGCCGGCGGGACCGCGCGCACGTCCACGTGCTCCCACAGCGACAGCCACAGGCCGTCGTGCTCGTATGGACCCGGGTCGGCCTCCTCCGTCGGCGCGATCACAGGCGCGCGACCGGCCAGGAACCTCCCGACGTCGAGCTCGCGCGCCAGCCACGCGCGCGGGTCGCGGTGCAGGACGACGGTGCCGGTCATGACGCGGGCGACGACCGGCGCCGGGCGCAGGTGCACGATGACGTTGCTGCCGGTCCCCACGGGGACGGCGTCGGTCACGCGCAGGCCTTGCGCGGCCGCGACCGCCGACGCGGCCTCCACCGCGCGGCTGACCGTCGAGGCGTGCACGGCACGCGATGGTGTCAGAGCAACGGCGTGGGCGCTGCGCGGATCGGGATCTCGAGGACGGTCGGGACGGCCTTGCCCGGCGCGTCCGTGACCGCTCGCCGGATCGCGCCGAGGTCGTCGAGCCGATGCGCTTCGCAGCCGAACCCCCGTGCGATCGAGACGATGCTCGGCGAACGCCTTCAGGATCGCGTAGTCCCCGTTGCGCATGACGACGACCAGCACGGGCAGCCCGGCTCGCGCCGCCGTCCACACTCGAGCACACGCCCGGTGTCCCCGGCCTGGACCTGCCCGGGCTGGACATGTCCGGCTCGGTGATCGGCCACGCCGCCTGCAGCTCGCGGTGGCTGGACGGGCTCTCTTCCACGAGCACCGCGTGCGGCGGCCGGACCTCGTCGATCGCGGCGAAGACCGGCGCCGGCGTCAGCCCGCCACGGCGTGAGCCATCCGGGGACCCGGCTCGACGCGAGCGGCGCGGCTGCGCCACCGGTGCGGTGCTCCGGCGGCGGGCGAGGCGCTCGACGAGCGCGTCGAGCGCGAGGGCGCCGGTCGCCGACCAGGCTGTCGCCGACCGGCGCCCTCGCCGTCTCCCCGGGTCGTCGGAGATGTGCAGCAGGCGCATCCCCGCGGGCACGTACGGGCCGGGCACGTACGGGTAGTACCGGAACACCGGCGCACCGACGACCAGGCCGAGGTCGTGCCCGCGGAGCTGCTCGGCGAGCGGGCCGATCGCGAACGGCAGCACGCCCGCGTAGAGTGGATGGTCCTCCGGGAACGGCGTGCGTTCGCAGGCCGGCGCCGTCCAGACGGGCGCCCGGAGCGCCTCCGCCAACGTGATCGCCGCCTCCCAGCCCTGTGAGCGCGCGACGCCGGCACCGAGGATCAGGACCGGCGCAGCCGCCTGCCCCACGGCGTCCGCGAACGCGCCGAGCCGCACGGGGTCCGGCGCGACACGGGTCGCGACCGTCCGCACGACGGCGCTCCCGCCGGCCGGCTCGTCCCAGTCGTCGAGCGGCAGGGAGAAGAACACCGGGCCGGCCGCCGGTTGCTGCGCGACGGCGATCGCACGCTCGATCGCCGCGGGGACGTCCTGCGGGCGCGTCGGCTCGTACGCCCACTTCACGCAGGGCCGTGGCGTCGACGTTGCTGAGGTACGGCTCGAGCAGGAGCATGTCGCGCCGCTGCTGCCCGGCGGTGACGATCAGCGGCGTCTTGTTCTGGAACGCCGTCGAGCCGGGGTTGCCGAAGATCGTCGTCATCCCGTGCGCGCGCAGCAGGTCGTACGTCCGCCTGCGCACGGTGTCCGTCCGCCGGCGCGCGGCGTGCTCGAGCGGCTGCGTCATCGAAGCCGACGGTAGGTCTGGACAGCGGGTGGCAGTCTCACCGGCAGCGAGAGACCGGCACGAATGGGCGCTGCTCGCGTCGTCCTCGCCGCGCGCGACCTTCTACATTGCCTGTCGGCTCTTGCGAGCCGCCGTATGCGCAGCGCTGACTGACATTCGCCCTGACTGACCGGCCGGGACCTCCCGGTCGCTCGCGAATGTCCGTCTTCGCTCTTCGCCGCGGCACGTCGTCGCGGCGTCCGCCCTCATCGAAAGGCCAACCCATGACCGGTGTCATGCACCCGCGCGTCCCCGCGACCGAGCGAGACCGCGACAGCGTGTCCGCGCTGCCCAACCCTCCGCCCACCGGGCGGCTGGAAGCCCTGCGCGCCTTCCTGGAAGCGCACGGCGCCCCGCCGTACCGCTTCCGCCAGATCAGCGACGCGCTCCACCAGGGCCGCGCCGCACGCTTCGAAGACGTCCACGCCCTTCCGGCCTCGCTGCGAGCGGCGCTCACCCAGCAGTTCGGGCCGTGGCTCGTGCCGCTCCGGCTCGTCGCCGTGCAACGCGCGGAGGCGATGGAGAAGGCCCTGTTCGAGACCGCGTCGGGCGCACGCTTCGAGAGCGTGCTGACACGCTACCGGCGCGGTTGGACGAGCCTGTGCGTGAGCTCTCAGGCCGGCTGTGGACTGGGCTGCACGTTCTGCGCGACCGGGGCGGTCGGGCTGCGCCGCAACCTCAGCGTCGACGAGATCCACGGGCAGGTCGTCCATCCCGTATGGCGTGGGCAGCGGCCCGACAGCGTCGCGTTCATGGGCATGGGGGAGGCGCTCGCCAACCCGCGGCTGCTCGACGCGCTGGCCCGGCTGCGTGAGACGGGGCTCTCCCCGCGTCGCGTCACCGTCTCGACCGTCGGACTCGCTCCCCGGCTACGAGCGCTCACGACGACCCAACCCCAGGTCACGGTGACGCTCTCGGTCCACTCGCCCTTCCCCGACCAGCGCGCGGAGCTCATCCCGCTCGAACGTCGCTACCCGCTGGCCGAGAACCTCGACGTGCTCGACCGCCATGTGGTCACGTCCCGCCGCAAGGCGTACCTCGCGTACCTGCTGATCGACGGGTCAACGACTCGCGGGCGCACGCCACCGAGCTCGCGCGGCTCGTCCACGCGCAGGCACGCCCGGAGCTGTTCCACGTGAGCGTGATCGCCTACAACCCGGCGACCGGCGCCGACCCGACGTATGCGCCGCCCCCGCCGAGGGCCGTCGACGCCTTCCTCGCCCACCTGCGGGCGAGCGGCGTCCACGCCACCCGCCGGCGGCAGGCGGGCGCGGAGGTCGACAGCGCGTGTGGTCAGCTCCACGCCCGCTACCTGAGCAACGGGCGTGACCAGGGCTGAACCTCCGTCGGCGCTTGCGAGCGGCTCGTCAGCGCTTGACGAGCCGCTTGCGCTCGGTGTTGCCTGCCGTGTCGACCGACCACACGCGCACCTTCGCCTGCGCGCCCACGCGCAGCGGCCGCTTGTAGACCTGCGGCCGGCGCTTGCCCACCTGGACGAGCGTGACCTTGATGCCGGAGGCGTCCTTGGCCTTCACGCGGAGCTTGCCGCGCTTGATGATCGCGGTCGTCCGCGGGGCCCGCGTGTCCGCCGCCCGCGAGGGAGCCGCGGAGCGGGTCTTGGCGCCGTCGGCGGCGATCGCGATCGGCGTCGCGCCGAGGTCGTACACGCGCGGCTTGCCCTCCTTGCCGTCGCCGGTGATCGGCGTGACGGTCACGGTGCCGGTGCCGGCGGCGCGCACCGTCAGCGGCTTGCGGGTGGTGGTGACGAAGCGCAGCGCGCCCGGCACGCGCACGACGTCGACGAGCCCGGCGAGCTCGGCGTCGTCGAGCGACATCGGACCCGTGGCCGCCGGCGTCTGGGACGGTGCGCGGCTGGCTTTGACGCCCTCGATGCCCTCGGAGATCGAGATCGACTTGTCGTCCTCGTCGCCCTCGAACTCGTACTCGCTGGTGTCCAGCGGGCAGGGGTCGTCGCGCAGCGTCTCGCCGTCGACGACCGGGTTCGCTCCGGTCGTGATGAACGGCGTGACCGCCTCCTGGATGTCCTCGTCCTCCATCTCGCCCATGTGGCTGACGTCGCAGAAGTTGTACGTCTTGACCTGGTCGCCCATCTGCCGGTCGCCGGCACGGAACGACTGCCGCTGGGAGACCAGCGGCACGGTGCCGTCGCCGTTGATCCACGAGAACTGCGGGTCGGTGTCGTCGGTGTAGGCGCGGACGTGACCCATCGTCGGCTTCTCGGAGCCCACGAAGATGCGCCAGTCGATCGCGCCCCCGTACGTCTTGAAGCCGTCGATGTGGTCCTTGTGGCCGGCGGCGACGGTCTTCGCCAACGCCTCGTTGCCGCCCGCCTGGCCGATCGCCCACGCCGCCTGCGTGGTGTTGCGCATCGGCGCCTCGTTGACCTCCAGCCAGGCGCTGCCCTTGCCGGGGATGTGGTCGAACCACGCCTGGCCCGGGAACAGGTAGTACATCCCGGTCAGGTTGCGGGTCCAGTGGAGGAAGTTGGCGTTGTCGACGATGTTGTCGGACATCTCCCAGGTCGGCGTCTCGTAGCCGTAGGCGACCGCGAACCAGGCCTTCGGCGCGCCCCAGTACGGGGAGCCGAAGTTGGCGACGCGGGCGATCTTCTGCGCGCGGTCCGGGTCGTCGACGTACCAGCGCGTGAGCAGGCCGCCGTAGGAGTGGCTGACGATCGCGACCTTCGTCGCCGCGTGGTCACGCCGGACCTTGTCGATGAACGCGTCGAGCCGCCTGAGCGTCTTGTCCGGGCCTTTGCGGAAGTCCCAGCCGAAGACGTAGGTGTGCGGGCCGCCGATCCGCTTGAGCCAGTCGACCGAGTCGGCGTGGATGTCCTTGCGGCAGGCGAGCACGCACTCGAGCGCGTTGCCGGTCGGCCGGATGCTCGTCGTGCACTCGGTGCTGACCTCCGGCCCGGTGCCCTGCGCGTTGAGCGCCATCGTGCGGAACTTCGGCCCCCAGCTGATCGCGCCCGGCCACAGGTTGGTCGTGCTGCCGCCCTCGTCGCAGACCAGCTCGGACGCGCCGAACCCGGGGAGCATGATGATCGGCGTGACACCGCACTCGTGCGGCTGCGTGGCCGCGAACGCGCAGCCGCCGCCACCACCGTCGCTGCCGAACACGAGGTCCTCGCCGACGCGCTGGATCGGATGCGGCGCGCCGGTGGACGGCTGGAACTCGAGCCCGTCGTGGGAGTACTGGATCGCCAGGTTGCGCTTGGTCGACGCGTCCGTGAGCAGCTGCTCGCGCGTGACCTTCGCGTAGATCGTCTTGTGCGCGGCGTCCATGTCGATGGCGCTGGCCACCGGCACGACCGCGTCCGCGGCGGAGGCGATCACCGACCAGTCGGTGCCCCCGTCACCCTGCGGGTTGCGGTGCAGGGTGGAGCCGGCGTGTGGCGTGCCGATCGTCACCGCGTCCTCGACGCGGAGCTTGGGCCGCTGTGCGAGCGCGCTGCGCAGGATCAGCCCGCCGCGCCCGAAGGCGACCACATCGATCGTCTTGTCGTCGTACTGGCCGACGACCCACGTGGCGAACTGGTCGCCGAGCTGCTCGATCGACGCGCCGCCCGAGGACGGCAGCGTCGCGGTGCAGCCGCTGGACCCGTTCACGCCGACGGTCCGCATCGTCCCGGCGAGCTGCACCTTGGCGCCCGCGACCGTGGTGTTGAACTTCTCGAACGCCGCCTGCATGGGGGAGAAGGTCGAGCAGGACAGCTCGTCGCCGCCGGTGAGGAACACGATCGGCTTGGCGAGGTCGTCCGTGCGGGCCTGCGCCGCCGCGGGCGCGAGCAGCGCCGCGGCGGACAGCGCGAGCATCAGTGCGCGCTTCATCTTCACTTGACCTTCCGGGTCGTGGGCTTGCCGCTGCGACCGTCGGCACGCAGGCCGCGGACGGTGACGGTCATACGGGTGGCGCGGACGCGGATCGCCCCGCGCGGCTTGCGGCCGGCGACGAGCTTCGAGGCGCCCGCGGCCGTGCGGTAGCTGATGTCCACGCGGTCCGCGCGGCTCTTCCAGGCGATGCGGACGAACTGGCCCTTGCGCTTGATCGTGACCTTCGGGCGGGCGGGCAGCCGGTCCGCCGAAGCGACGAACGACGCCACCTTGACGTTCTCGCGCGGCTTGCCGTCCTGCGTGATCTGGGCGACGACGTTGCGCACGCCGGCGCCGCCGGCGCCGGGCGTGAAGCGGAGCGTGTGCTTGCCCGCCCGCGCCGTGCCGAGGGCCTGCGCGGTGTGCAGGCCGCGCTCGACGAACGTGACGGTCTCACCCGGTTGCGGCGTGTACTCGTACCGCAGCTCGCGGCGGCCGACGACCTTCGCCTCGATCTCGGTCTCCGGGCGCGGGTCGGCGACGTCCAGGCCGGCGACCTCGACGGAGCCGGGCAGCGTCTCGACGTGCCAGTCGCCGGCGGCGGGGCTCGCGACCAGGACGGACACGGCACCGTGGTCCTCGTCGCTCATGATCATGTAGTCGCGGTTCTTGAAGCCCTGGCCGTCGGGCACGTCGGTGGACACGCGGCGCCCGTCCGGTCCGACGAGCGCGACCTTCGGGACGCCGCCGCGGCCCCGCACCCGCACGACCACGGCGGCCGCCTTGCGCCCGACGTGGAACCGGGTGCCGCCGACCTGCGCGGCCTTGGCGCGGTACGGGCCGATGTCGCAGCCCGCGAGCATCACGTCGACCTCCTTGGTGCGGAACGTGTAGCCCGCGCCGACGTTGATCTTGCCCAGCCACGTGTCGATGCCCGCGCAACCGGCGACGCCGATGTTCGAGACGACCGCGTTGGCGTTGAGGCAGCCCAGCGTCTTGTTGCAGACGGCCACGCCGCCCTCGACGTTGAAGTTCGGCGTGCCCGTCTGGACCCACCCGTCGACACGGCCGTCGAACGTCGCCGCCTTGCCGAAGTTGAACCCGGCGTGGAAGCCGAACCTGACCATCCCGGAGGACTCGTAGGAGAAGCTGGCGTCGGCCATCTGCGTGCCGAACACGCTCAGCGAGCCGCCCGCCTCGATCAGCCACGGCGTGCCGCCCGTGTACTGGAACCAGCCGTTGAGGCCGATCGCCTTGGCGCCGTTGTAGTCGGGGCCGAAGCCGATGCCGACCTCGCCCTTGACCTTCAGCGGCGGCGGGTTCACGCACACGCCCAGCGCGACGCGGTCGAGGAAGACGCCCGGCGCGAGCGGCACCGCGGTGCCCAGCCGGTCGACGAACGCGCCGGCGTGGCCGAACTGGCCGCCGGAGAGCCCGCCCCACATGCCGATGCGGGTCTTGGAGGCGGTCGGCAGGACGATCGCCAGCGAGCCGTCCCAGCGGTCCACCTGCGTGTCGACCGCGCACTGGATGAACGGCTGCCCCGCCTTGCCGCCGACGGTCGGCGCCTGGCAGCCGGCGACGAACGTGGCGCCGGCCTTCAGGTACGACAGGCACAGCTTCTCGACCACGAGCGGGCCGATGTACGCGTTGCCGACGTCGACCTTCAGCCCGTCGAGCTGGACCCCGTTCGCCGCGTCCATGCGGATCGCGACGTCACCGGTGACCGCGGTCGCGTTGGCGGCCGTGCCGGTCTTGAAGATGTCCGGCAGCGCGACGTTGAGCGCGAGCACCGCGGAGCCGCGGCCGAAGCGCAGGCTGGCCTTGCCGCCGACCTGCATCCCGAACAGCTTCTTGCCGGCGACCGGGAACGAGGCGACCTCCACCTCGGTGTCGCCCTTCGGGATCGTCAGGCTCAGGTCGCCCTTGTAGAGCTCGATCCCGGCGATCTCGAGCTTGACGCCCTTGACCGCGACCTTGGTCGCCGAGACCTCGATCTTCGGCCCGACGAGCGGCAGCCCGTTGACGGTGACCGGCTGGGTGGAGGTGTAGGTCTCGCCGTCGCCCTCCAGGCACGCGCCACGGGCCTCGACGAGCCCGAGCCGCACCACCTGCTCGCACGCGCGCACGGCGAACGTGCGCTTGGCGGGTGTCGGGTCCGCGTTGCCGGCCGCGTCCACCGCGCGCACCTCGAACGTGTGCGGGCCGCCCTTGAGCGCCGGGATCGGGCCGCACGTGCCCCAGGCCACGAGCTCGACGCCGGCCTTGGTGACCGGATCGACGCGGCACTCGAAGGCCGCGCCCGGCTCGCTCGCGTACGTGAAGACGGGCGAGCGCAGGTTCGTGGTCTCGCCCTCGGCCGGACCGCCGGTCAGGGTCGTCTCCGGCGCGTCCGCGTCGACCGTGAACGCGCGGCGGGCGGGGGAGCCGTCCTTGCGCGCGCCGACGACACCACGGACCTCGAACACGTAGCTGCCGCTGCTGAGCTTCGGCAGCGTGAACGGCGAGACGCACGGCGCCCATTCGGAGCGCACGCGGCACTCGAAGGTCGCGCCCTTGCTCTCGGAGCCGAAGCTGTAAGTCGGCGTCGGGTCGTTCGTCAGGCCTTCGGGGCCGGCGCTGATGAGCGTCTCGATGCCGGAGGTGTCGACGTCGAACGCCTTGGTCGCCGGCGTCGTGTCGGCGTTGCCGGCGGCGTCGATCGCGCGCACGCTGAAGGTGTGCGGGCCGTCGGCCACGCGCACCGTGTGGGGTGAGGCGCACGCCGCCCAGGCGCCGCCGTCGACCGCGCACTCGAACGTCGCGCCCGGCTCGGTGGAGGCGAACGTGAACGTCGGGCCGTCGCCGGACACGGTCGTGTCGGCGGCCAACGCGGTCCCCGCGAGCAGCACGAGCAGTGCGAGCAGGGTGATCGGGAGGATGAGGCGCTTCATCGCTTCGGGCTCCGTGCCGTGCCGGCCGGGCCGTGCGTGTTGTCGGCGCGCAGGCCGACGACGCGTACGCTCACCGAGCGGCGGTCGATCCCGGGGACGCGCAACGTGCGCCCGCGGGTGAGGAAGAAGAGGTCACGGCCGTCCGAGACCGAGACGCGGATGCCGTAGCGCTTGGACGAGCCGCTCCAGCGGATGAGGTTCTTCGCCACGCGCACCGCGCGCGGCTTGGCCGGCTTGGCGCGGCCCTTGGCCTTGAAGGTGGCGAGCGTGCGGCGCTCGCCGTTGCGCTCGACGACCGCCTCGATCCGGCGGACGCCGCCCCGGCCCGAGGCCGGGGTGAAGCGCATCAGGCCCTTCCCGGACACCGTGCCGAGCACGCGGTTGACGCCGCGGCCGCGCTCGATCAGCTTCACGGGCTGGTCGGCGCGGTAGCGGAGCACACCATGCGCGAGCGAGCCGCGCACCTTGGCCGGGGCGAGCAGCGGCGCGACCCTGACGTCGGCGATGCCGTCGCCGGTGACCGTGTAGCGCCCGCCCTTCGGCTTGCTGAGCGCGATGTAGGTCGTCTTCGTCGCGCGGTTGGTGAACGCGAGCGCGTCGGCGGCCCGCGTCACGTCGCCGGACGTGGTGATGAGGTCGCCGAGCTTGACGTCCGGCGCCGTGTGCGTCCCGCGCACGGCGACGAGCACGCCGCGCTCGGCGGGGATGTGCACGCTGCGGTCGCCGATGGCGGCCGCGCCCGCGGTCTTCTCGACGCGCCAGCGCCCGACGTCGCAGGTGCTGCCCATGAACTCCAGCGGGCCGCCCCACTTGAGGCCGGCGCCGATGCGCCCGAGGTTCTTCCCGCCGACGGCCAGCGAGCCGCAGACCGCGAGGCCGGTGGACGAGATCACGCCGTCGACCTGCGGGCAGATGTCGGAGAACGGGATCGGCGCGCCGATCGTCAGCGTGCCGCCGAAGCAGCCCGTGGCCTTGAGGTCGGCGTTGAACTTCGAGCCTTCGAAGAAGCCCTTCAGGGACGCGTCGACCTTCACGGCGGCGTCGAGGTCGCCGACGCCGACGTTGCCCTTGAGGTCGATGGCGAAGTTCACGCCGCCGCCGAAGTCGACGCCGCCGGCGGAGTTGACCGCGACGTACAGGTCGCGGAACTCCATCGGGGTGCCGAGGTTGAGCGTCGCGAGCGGCGCTTCGGCGCGGATCGTCCACGGATCGCCCGCGGTGAACTTCAGGCCGGCCTCGGGGATCGTCAGGCGCGGCTTGCCGTCGGCGCCGGGGAGCGCCGTCAGCGCGGCGCGGCCGGCGAGCACGAGCGGCGGGCCCGTGCACAGCGACACGGACAGCTTCTGGACCTTGACGCCGCCGCCCAGCGAGGCGCCGTCGCCGCTCGGCTTCCAGGTCGCCTCGGCGTGCGAGAGCGCGCCGTCGGCGAACCCGACGCCCACGTCCTCCAGGCGCAGGTTGCCCGGCACCGGGACGACGATCGCCGACGCGCCGCCCTCCCAGCGCAGGCCCGGTGTCTCCGTGTTGCACGTGCTCGACACCGGGCCGGTGCCCTTGTCGGTGAACGACACGAAAAGGTCGTGCAGCTCCAGCTTGCCGATGAAGGCCAGCGGGGCGGTGACCTTCGCCTCGTCCAGGTGCACCCCGGTCTCGTTGTCGGCGCTGAGCTTCAGGTGGCCGGTCAGGCCGTTGCCCTCGGCGTCGGTGAACACCTCCGGGAGCTCGATGTTCGCGTCCAGGACCGTGCGGCCGTTGTCGAGGTCGAGCGTGGCGAGGCCCTTGAGCGGGAAGCCGGCGACGTTGGAGTCGTCGGAGCCCGGGAGGTCGAGCGCTGCCTCGGAGTCGCCCTTCTCGTCCGTGCGCGTGTGGTTGGTGAGGTCGATCGTCGCGAGGCGGAACGTCGCGTCGGCCGGGACGGTGAAGTCCAGGTTGCCCTGGAAGAGCACGATCGTGCCGAGCTTGAGCTGCACGCCCGCGATGCGGATGCGGCGCGTCTCGGGCGTGATCCGCACCTCACGCTGCGGGTTGAGCGTGATGCCGTTGAGCTTGATCGCACCCGAGGTGACGAGCGCGCCCGTGCCGTCGTCGTGCAGGCACTTGGCGGCGATCTCGACCGCGCCGAGCGTCACGCCGGTCTGGCAGGCGACGACCGTGAACGTGCGCTGCGCGGGCGTCGGGTCGACGTTGCCGGCGGTGTCACGTGCGGCGACGGTGAGCGTGTGCTCGCCGGCGGCGAGGGCGGGCGTCCGGTAGCTGGACCCGCAGTCGACGGCGACGCCGTCGAGCGTGCACGCGTAGGACGCGCCGCCGGCGAACGCGAACAGCGGCTGCGCGTCCTCGGTCGTGCCCGTCGGGCCGGCCGTGATGGTGGTCTCCGGGTCGGCGACGCTGACCTGCACCATGCGCGTCCGCGTGGTCGTGTTGCCGGCGGCGTCGGTCGCGGTCACGTGGAGCGCGTGCGAGCCGTTCGGCAGGCTCGGGCTCCAGGGCGACTCGCACGGGGCGGCCGGCGTGTCGCCGACGGCGCAGGTGGTGACGGCGCCGTCTTCCGCGGTGAAGTTGACGCCGTCGACCGCGAGCGAGGGCGCGACCGTGTCCACGCGGAACGTGCGCGCGGCGCGCTCCTCGCCGACCACGACCTCGAAGCTGTGCGGGCCGTCGGCCAGCCGCTCGAGGGTCACGGGCGAGATGCAGGGCGTCGCGTCGGCGCCGTCGACCGCGCAGGTCGCACCGGCGCCTTCCCACGTGAACGTGGGGGTCGCGTCGTTGGTGGAGCCGCTCGGTCCGTCGAGCGGCAGGCTCGCGCCGTGCGCGGGCGCAGCGAGCGCCAGGGTGGCCAGGGTGGCCACGACCACGCGCTTCATCGGTTCCCTCCGGAGGTCAGGGTCACGGTGACCCGCTTGGTCTTGAACTTGACGACCGCGGTGCCGCGCTTGGCGACGCGGACCTTCACGGCGCCGTTGCGGATGGCGGCCTTGCCGACCCGCTTGCCACCGACGGCGACGGTGAGCGTGCCCTTGCACCGCTTCGCGCAGCGCACGCGCAGCTTCGCCACACCTCGCCTGACCTGGACGCTCAGCCCGGCGTCGAGGAAGCGCGGCTGGTTGCGCGAGGCCCTGAAGGTGATCGGGCGGCGTGTCGTGGCGCCGCGGCGCGGCTCCAGCCGGACGATCGCCGCCATCTTGCCCTCGCGCTCGATCACCCAGCGCGCGGCGTCCGGCAGCGTGACGGCGACCAGCTTGGTCTGGCCGGGCGCGACCGAGTAACGCGTCGACGCGATCGGGATCGTCGCGGCCGCACTCGCACGCCCGCTCTCGCGGTCGATCGCCAGCTGGCCCTCGCACGCGCTGGGCGCGCCGGCCGGGCAGGTGACGCCCAGCGAGGCGACGCCGCTCGGGCTGACCGCGAACGTGGACGTGCCCATGCCGACCGGCGGCGCGGGCGCGGACGCCAGCGTCGCGGTGAACACCGTGTCGGGCGCGACCGTGTCGATCGTGAACGTCCGCGTGGCGGGCGTGTCGTCGACGTTGCCGGCCCGGTCACGGGCGCGGACGGCGAACCGGTACGTGCCGTCGGCGAGGTCGGCGTATTTCGCCGGTGACGCGCACGGTGCCCAGTCGCCTGAGTCGAGGCGGCACTCGAAGGTCGCCTCGGCGTCGTCGGACGCGAGCACGAAGACCGGGGAGCGATCGCTCGTGAGCGCCTTCGGGCCGGACACGATCGTCGTCGACGGAGCGGCCGTGTCGACCGTGAACGTCCGCTCGGCGGGGTCCGGGTCGACCAGGGCGCCGTCGAGCGCGCGCACCTGGAAGCGGTGCTCGCCGTCGATCACCGTGCGGGTGCGGTGCGGGGTGGTGCACGCGTACCAGGTGCCACCGTCGAGGCGGCACTCGAAGCGGCCGCCGGGCACGGAGCCGATGAAGGTGAACGTCGGCGCGGACACGTTGACGAGGCCGGTCGGGCCGGTCTCGACGCGGGTGTCCGGCAGCTCGCCGTCGGTGTCGTCGTTGCGCAGCGTCGCGTGGGCGGCGCGCGCCGGGCCGGTGACGTGCTCGAGCTGGTCGAGCGCGAGCTCGAACCGCTCGTCGGCTTCCCGCTGGGTGTCGCCGAACACCGGGACGCGCACCTCCTTCACCGTCTCGCCCGGGGCGAACGCGAGGCGCTGCTCGACCGCCGTGAAGTCGGCCGGGGCGACGGCCGTGCCGTCGACGGTCCTGGCGCGGACGTTCACGGTCCAGCCCGACTCGGCGCTCAGGCGCACGGTGAAGACCGCGTCGGTGAATCCGAGGTCGCCCTCGTCCATGTCGACGTCGGTCACCGACAGGGCCGGCGGGGCGTCGTCGTCGGTGATCGTCACGGTCGCGGCCGGGCCGGCGGTCGCATTGCTCACCGTCGTCAGCGCGAGCGTGAACGTCTCGTCGGGCTCATCGGTGCTGTCCTGCGTGGTGGCGACGGCGAACGTCGCGGTCAGCTGGCCGGCCGGGACCGTGACCTCGCGGTCCACCGCGGTGTAGTCGGCGGCCGTCGCGGTGCCGTGGTGAGAGACCACGCGCACGACCGCGTCCTCCTCGGAGACCTTGTTGAGCGTCAGCGTCGCGGTGGCCGAGGCGCCCTCGGCGATCGTCAGGTCGGCCACGGTGGCCTTCGGCGGCTGCGGCAGCGGACCCCACGCGGGCTCCTGGTCGTTCTCGGCCGTGACGCGGGTCACGCCGGTGCCGTCCTCGAACGCCTTGTACAAGCCGCCGGCGTCACTCTGGTAGACGAACGCGGTGCCGTCGGGCGAGTAGGACGCGCGACGCGCACCGCGGGCGTCCGTGGTCAGCTGCCGGCGCGGTCCGCCGATCCTCGGCTCGGTCACGAAGATCTGCGCCGTGTAGTTGCTCGCCGTGTCCGTGTAGAGGAGGTGCTGGCCGTCGGGGCTCCACGCGGGGTAGCGGCCGGGCGTGCGCAGGTCGGTCTCGTTGGTGCCGTCGGCGTCGACGATCCGGAGGTCCGGGGTGCTGCGGCCGACCGAGGTGAACGCGATCCGCGTGCCGTCGGGGGACCAGGCGGCGTCCTGGTTGCGCCCGCCGGTCATGGCGACCATCTGCTCGCCGCCGGAGCCGTCCGCGTTGGCGGTCCACAGGTTCCAGCTGCCGAGCTCGTCGACGCGCGAGAACGCGACCTTCGTGCCGTCCGGGCTCATCGCCGGGTACCACTCGCGGGCGCCGGTCGTGGTCACGCGGCGCACGCCCTTGCCGCTCGGCGTGGCCGTGTAGACGTCGTTGTCGACGAGGTACGCGATGCGCGTGCCGTCGGCGGAGACGGACACCTCGGCGCCGTCGACGAGCGCGGTCGGCTCGCTGCCGTCCGCGTTCGCACGCCAGACCTGGCCTCCGCGCTGGAAGAACACCCGGCCCTCGGTGGAGGGCTCGGCGCTCGTGCCCCAGTCCATCGCCTGCGAGACCGGCGAGTCGGGCGAGTAGGTGCGCCGCAGGACGGTCGTGCCGGAGCCGTCGACGTTGGCGACCACGGTGTCGGTGCCCGGCTTCGCCTCACCCGTCCGGCTGCCGGAGGCGCCCCAGGCGACCTGGGTGCCGGACGGCGACCAGGTCGCGCCCCGGAACGTCTCGGCGTTGGCCGTGGCCAGCACCCGCTCGGGGACGCCTCCGGCCTCGACCGGCATCACCATGAGGCGGCTGGTGCCCATCGCCGTCTCGGGGTCGTAGACGTGCTGGCGGAAGACGATCGACTTGCCGTCCGGCGAGAAGTCGGGCGCGTAGCCGGCGATGTTCGGGTTGCTCGCGTCCTGCGGACGCAGCGGGCTGAAGACGCCGGTGTCGACGTCGACCAGCGACATCCGGTCCGAGCCGCTCGTCCACGCGACGGCCAGCTCGTGCCCGTCCGGGTTCCACGAGAGCCGCGAGGCGTACCCGCCGCCCGGGAACGGGATCGTCGACTCCTCGTTGCTGACCGTGCGGACGACGATCTCGTACCCGCCGGCCGTGGCGCGCGTGAACGCGTACGCCCGGCCGTCGGGTCGCCACACCGGCGAGTCGGTGTACGGGTTGTCGCCGACCGGCCGGTAGAGGGTCTCGGGCTCACCGCCGCCGATCGGGACCCGGGCGATGCGGAAGTCCGAGGTGACGTAGAGGACGGTCTTGCCGTCGGGCGAGACGTCCGGGGTCGCGTACTTGAAGACGCCGGTCTCGAGGACGGGGAACGGCGCGGCGTTCGGCGTCGGAGGGAGCGATACGAGCTGCCCGCCATCCGTGGCGTAGAGCAATGGACCAGGCCGCGCAGCACCATGCGCGACGGCCGGGATCAAGCCCGCCAGGACGAGCCCGGCGGCGAGTGTGCGAAGGAGCGTGGCCATGTCTGCGGCCAACGTCGCTCACCCGCCACACCCCGACAATGGAGGGCCACCCCAGAAATAGGCCGCACGTACCCATTAGGGTGCGGCTACCTCCACCGGGGCCACGTCAGGGGGTGTGGGAAACCGTCCACGGCGAGACCGAACCTCAGCCTCGAGTCGAGGGTGAGGGGGTGAGCTCGGCACATCGGTTGTAACGCATTCGCGGACGCCGCGACTAGGCCTCCGACAACGAACTCCATCCCCAGGAGGCTCCTCAAGATGAAGGTCCAGCTGCGCGCCGCGGCTCCGCTCGCGGTCGGCTTCGCCATGCTGTTCACCGGGTCCGCCATGGCGGACGTGGGCGGTGCCGTGTACACCCAGACCAACGCGCCGACCGGCAACGCCGTGCACCGGTTCGACCGCGGGCCGGACGGCGCGTTGACGCCGGTCGCCACGTACCGGACCGGTGGCGTCGGCACGGGCGTCACGCTCCAGTCCCAGGGCGCCGTGGCGCTGTCCGACGACGGGCGGCTGCTGATCGCGGTCGACGCCGGCTCCAACGACATCGCGGCGTTCCGGATCGGCCGGCGCGGGCACCTGACGCTCGTCGACCGCCAGCCCTCGGGCGGCACCACGCCCGTCTCCGTCGACATCGCCGACGGCCACGCCTACGTCCTCAACCGTGACGGCGTGGCCAACGTCACCGGCTTCGACCTCGACGGCTCCGGCCGCCTGCGCCCCCGCACGACCGTGCCGCTGACCGCCGGCGCGGCCGGCGCCGCGCAGGTCTCAGTCGCTCCCGACGGGCGCGACCTGGTCGTGACCGAGCGCGGCTCGAACCGCCTCGAGACGCTGCCGCTGCGGTTCGGCCGGATCGGCGCGCCGGTCGTGACCGCGTCCGGCGGCGAGGTGCCGTTCGGGTTCGCGTTCTCGCCGCGCGGTGACGTGGTCGTGTCCGAGGCGGGCACGAGCACGGTCTCCTCGTACCGGCTCGCGGGCACCGGAGCGCTGCGCCCGATCACGTCCGCGCTGCCGGTCGGCCAGGGCGCCGCGTGCTGGGTCGTCGTCACCGGCGACGGGCGCTTCGCCTACACCGGCAACGCGACCGGCAGCCTCTCCGGCTTCGCGCTCGCCCGCGACGGCAGCCTGACCGCGCTCACCCCCGGAGGCCTCACGGCCACGGCGCCGCGCCCGAACGACCTCGCGGTCGCGGGCGGCTACCTGTACGCCATCAACCCCGCCGCCGGCGAGATCACCGCGTACCGCGTCCGCGACGACGGCGGCCTGGACGCGCTGCCGGGCGTCGCCAACCTCGGCGCCGGCCAGCTGGCCGGGCTCGCGGCCCGCTGACCATGACCACCGAGGCGGCCACGGCACGCTGTGCCGTGGCCGCCTGGCGGCGGCCCGTGACGCGGTGTAGCGTCGCGCGTACGGTGGCCACGCCGGTTTCAGCCGATCCTGACGCCGAGCTCCTCGCGCGCCTGCGCCGCGGCGACGAGCACGCCTTCCGCGCGCTGGTCGAGCGCTACAGCGCGACGATGCTGCACGTCGCGCGCCTGCACGTGCGCGACCGCCAGGCCGCCGAGGAGGTCGTGCAGGAGACGTGGCTGGCCGTCATCCGGGGCCTGGAGCGGTTCGAAGGCCGCTCGACGCTCAAGACCTGGCTGTTCCGCATCCTCACCAACCGCGCCAAGACCCGCGGGGTGGCGGAGGCCCGCAGCGTGCCGTTCTCCGCCGTGGCGGCCCGCGACGCCGCGGGCGACGAGCCCGCGGTCGACCCCGGACGCTTCCAGGGTGCCGGCGACCCCTATCCCCACCACTGGGCCGCGCCACCCGCCCCGTGGGAGACGTTGCCCGAGGAGCGGCTGCTCTCCCAGGAGACCCTCGCGCACATCGCCGACGCGATCGAGCGGCTCCCGACCGCCCAGCGGGCCGTCATCCGGCTGCGTGACGTCGAGGGCTGGGACGCCGACGAGGTGTGCGAGCTCCTCGGCGTCTCGATGGGCAACCAGCGCGTCCTCCTGCACCGCGCGCGCTCGAAGGTCCGCCAGGCGCTCGAGCGCTACCTTGGCGGGGAGGTGATGGCCGCATGAGCATGTTCCGGAGGACGCCGCGAGACATCGCCTGCCAGGAGCTCGTCGAACGCGTCACCGACTACCTCGAAGGTGCGCTCCCCGCTTCCGAGCAGCGCGTCGTCGACCACCACCTGGCCCGGTGCGACGGCTGCGCCGCCTACGTCGAGCAGATGCGAGCGACGCGGCGGCTGACGGGCGCGCTGCGCGCCGAGGACGTCCCAGCGGAGGGCGTCGACGTCCTGCTCGCGGCCTTCCGCGCACAACGGGCGAACGACGCGTAACCCGGCGATCGCCCGCGGTCCGCTCCCGCGCCGGCAGGGCACGTCAGCGCCCGTGCTGTCGGCTAGGTTCAACGCATGCCCAGGGATCCGTACCGCGTCCTCGAGGTTGCTCCCGGAGCGTCGGCCGAGGAGTTGCACGACGCCTATCGGCGTCTGGTCAAGCTGCACCATCCCGACCGCAACGGTGGCTCGGAGGCGTCCGCGCGGCGCTTCGCGGAGATCCAGGAGGCGTACGAGGAGGTCCGCGCCCGTCCGCGGGCGGCGCGGCCGAGCCGGGCAGCCGAGGCGGCCGACTCCGTGAAGGAGCGGATGGCGACGCTCGAGCGTGAGCTGCGCGAGGCGCACGCCGCCCGCGAGCGCGCGCGGCGCGCCGCGCGGGAGGCCGCGGCGGAGGGGGCGGGCGAGCCGGTCCCCGAGAACACCGAGGGCAGCTTCGGCAAGATCCTCGGCGACATCCGCGACGAGCTCTCCGACCGGATCGCCGAAGGGCGCCGGCACCCCGCCGCGCAGCGCGTGGGCGAGCTGCTCGACGACGTCGTGTCGCGGCTCGAGCGTCGCTGAGCCGCCGCCCTTTCCAACGCCGGGCGCGGCGTGGGAGGATGGCCGCATGGAACGGGGACGGAAGCTCGAGTTCGTGGGGCGGCTCCAGGTGATCGAGACGACCGGCGCGTGGAACGTCTACGCCGGGGAGCGGATCGTCACTGGGGCCGGCGAGAGCTTCCGCGACGACCTCGGGGTGAAGATCCGCGAGATGTTCGAGGACGGGGCGGTCGACGCGTTGCGCGAAGGCCGTTCGCCGTCGGAGCGGTTCGAGCTCGCCAACGTCCGCGTGACCATCGAGGTCCTGGACTAGGTCTTCGCTAGGCGGCGGTGACGCGTTCGAGCAGCGCGCGCAGCTGCACGCGCTCGGGCTCGGCGAGCGAGGCGAGGAGCTCCCGCTCCGCGGCGTCGCTGGCCTCGGTCGCCGTTTGGAGCTTCGCCTCGCCCGCCTCGGTGAGCACGACGACGTTGCGCCGGCGGTCCCCGGCGTCCGGCCGGCGGGCGACCAGCCCCTTGTCCTCCAGCGAGTCCAGCAGGCCGACCATGGTCGTGCGGTCGATGCCGAGGCGCGCGGCCGCCTGCTGCTGGGACTCGGGCTCGCGGCCTTCGAGGAACAGGAGCAGCGCGAGCTCGCGGGCACTGATCCCCACCGGGGCGAGGTGCCGCTCGTGCAGCGCTTCGAGATCCACCAGCGCGCGCTTGAGGCGGTGGGTGAGCCGGCCGGCGAGCCGTGGCCCCAGATCCTCCTCGGTTGCCATGCCGCAATTTTACCGCTACGCTGATCGTCAGTTCTACTGACGATCAGCAATGGAGATGATCATGCAGACTGTGCTGCTCACCGGCGGGACCGGCCTCGTCGGCTCGCGCCTCCTGCCCCGCCTCTCCGCGGCAGGGTTCGACTGCCGCGCGCTCGTCCGCCGCGAGGTGGACCTTCCGGCCGGCGTGACCGGTGTGCGCGGCGAGCTCTCCGACCCCGCCACGCTGCGCGAGGCGGTCGAAGGCGTCGACGCGGTCGTGCACCTCGCGGCGCTCTTCCGCACCGGCGACGAGGACGCGATCTGGCGCGCCAACCTCGACGGCACCCGGCACCTGGTGGACGCCGTCAAGGCCCACGCGCCGAGCGCCCGCTTCGTGATGGCGAGCACCGGCAACGTCTACGGCGGCGACGTCGGGCACCCGGCGCGCGAGGACGACCCGGCCACGGCGAAGGCCGCCTACCCCGCGAGCAAGCTGGCCGCGGAGGCGCTGCTGCGCGACAGCGGGCTGACCTGGTCGATCCTGCGGCTGCCGTTCGTCTACGGCGACGGCGACGGCCACCTCGAGTCGATGCCCGCGCTCGCTTCGCGCTTCGGCCTGCATCCCGCTCACAGCTACTCCGTGGCGCACCACCGCGACGTCGCGATCGCCTTCCGCCTCGCGCTGACCGGGGCGATGGACGGCCGCGTCGTGAACATCACCGACGACGCGCCCGTCACGGTCTACGAGATGGCGCAGTACGCGGGCGCCCCGATCGAGGGCTCGGCCGAGCCGCTCGCCACGCCCTGGGCCGGCCGCATGGACGGCTCGCTGGCGCGTGCGCTCGGCTTCGAGCCGACCGTGCCGACGATCCACGCCGCTGCGCGCGAGGGCATGCTCTGAGCGTGGCCCTTGACGAACTCGGCCCCGCTGGTCAGGCGGGGCCGATGAGGTCGTTGCGCGTCTTCAGGCCGGCGTCGTCTTGTGAGCGAGCGCGTTCCTTGGGGAGGAGGGGTGCGCTGGCTGGACGACCGGGGTGTCAGCCGCTGGACGTCGGGCGCGGCTTGGGCTTCGCGGCCGGGTCGCTCTCGGCCGCTTTGCGGCGCGCGGCCGCTTCGTCCTTGAGCTTCTGCTGGTGCGCGGCGAACTCCTCGCTGCGCTCCGCCGGCGAGGCGGAACGCGGGCGGGGCGCCGGGTTCGGGGGCGGGGTCATCGGGCGCTCGCCGATGACGTGCTCGCCAGGCGCTGCGCGGCGGCGCGGGCCTGCACGAGGTCGCGCTCGCGGGCGGCGAGGGCCGCGCGCTCGGCGGCGATGCCGACGGCCGTGGAGACGGACTCGCGGCGCGTGGAGGGGGTGCGGTGCTGCTGTTGGGACTGACCCATGGGAGTCGTCCTCCGATCAAGTTGAATTTGGTCGCCGCGCGGTTGACGGGCGGGATCTGCGTCGCGCGTGGGTCATGGGGACCCGGCGTCGGTCTCCGCCGGCGTGCTCGCGCATGTGCAGAGCGGGTGGAGGGGTTGCAAAAGCAACGTCTACTGCGCTGGGCACGGCGACGCCGGGCGCAATTGCCCGACCTGTAGCGCTCAAGGCTAGCAGTCTTGGTCAGTCGACGTAGGCGATCGTCTGCGGGCCCTCGGGGAGCACGCATACGGTCGCGGAGGATCCCTCGGCGGCGACGGTCGCCGAGATGTCGCGCGTCTGCTCGAGGTGGACGGCGCGGAGCTCGTCGTCCGAGAGGTGCGACGTGTGCATCACGAGCCGGGCGTGATCCTGGACGTTGTATTGGATCTGGACCTGCCACTGGTCGGGCGTGACATGGTCGGCCTGCTTGAGCGCGTCCAGGAACGCGCGGGGCGACGCGTGCTGCTCGAGCAGCTCGCGGTAGGAGCCGTGGCCGGGGAACCCGTCGCGGCACTCGGCGGCGCACACGATCAGCCCGCCCGGCTTGACGACCTTCGCCGCCGCCGACATGCCCTTCACGGCCTGGTAGAGGTTCTGGTCGAGCGGATAGCCGGAGTTGCTGGTGACGACCACGTCGAACGGCTCCGGCACGGCCTGCATGGCGAGCGTCTGGGCCGCGGCGCAGGCGGCCGCGTGCATCGGCCCGAGCTCACCCGCGAACGCCTCGATCACGCGCTGCTCGCGGTTGAGGATCACGTCGAACGCGAAGTGCGGCGGCGCTGCCGCGGCGGCCGCGCGGATGTCGTCGTGGACGGGGTTGCCCTCGGTGATGCCCCACGTCGCCTTCGGGTCGCCGATCCGCACCGCGTCGTGCAGCACGAGCACCGTGTCCAGCCCGGCGAGCCCGGGCGTGACGAGCTTCGGCCCGCCGCTGAAGCCGGCGAAGAAGTGCGGCTCCACGAACCCGGTCGTGATCCGCAGGTCCGCCTCGACCCACTCGCGGTTGATCCACACCGGCACGCCGCGGCCGTGCTCGCCCAGGTACGTCAGCGTCGACCGGTCGCGCGCGTCGTGGTTGACCACGCGGATGCGCGACACGACGTCGTCGCCGAGCATCGCCCGGATCTCCTCGTCGGTGTTCCCGCGGTGGGTGCCGGTGGCGACGAGGATCACGACGTCCTCGTCGGGCACGCCCAGCTCCTCCAGCACCGCGGGGATCATCTTGTCGCGCGGCTGCGCGCGGGTGCCGTCGCACATCGAGATCGCGACCTTCACCCCGGGGCGCACGAGCTCGCGCAACGGCGGACCCGCGACCGGCTGCCGGAGCGCATCGCGCAGCACGGCGGCCTCGTCGGGCGCACCCTCGTGGTACGCGGGTTCGACGACGGTGGTGCGGTCGTCGGGCAGCTCGACCTCGAGCCCTCCGACGCCGTAAGCGAGCCGGACCTTCACCAGCGCCAGAATACTCCGCTTGACTCTCCAGTCGGTGGAGACCTGAGACTGGCCGCATGACCGCCCTGCTGAGCATCGGAGAGCTGGCGCGCCGCACCGGGTTGCCCGTGCGGACGATCCGCTTCTACTCGGATGCCGGCGTGGTGCCCGAGGCCGAGCGCAGCGAGTCCGGCTATCGCCTGTACGGCGAGGACGCGCTGGCGCGGCTCGGGCTGGTGCGGACCCTGCGCGACCTGGGGATCGACCTCGCGACGATCCGCCGGGTACTGGAGCGCGAGGTCAGCGTCCCGGACGTCGCGGCGGCGCACGCCGCGGCGGTCGGGGCGCAGATCCGCGTCCTGCGCGTGCAGAAGGCCGTGCTCGAGGCGGTCGCCCGCAATGGCAGCGACCCACAGGAGATGCAACGGATGCACAAGCTCGCACAGCTCAGCGACGACGAGCGCAAGCGGATCGTCGCCGGGTTCCTCGACGAGGCCTTCGACGGGCTCGACATGGCACCCGGGTTCGCGGCACGCATGCGGTCGGTCTCGCCCGACCTGCCGGAGGACCCGACGCCCGAGCAGGTGGACGCCTGGATCGAGCTCGCCCAGCTCGTGCAGGACCCGGAGTTCAAGGCGTCGATCCGGCGCATGAGCGAGCAGCACGCGGCCGCCCGCGAGGCGGGGGAGACGCTGGCGCCCGACGCCGGCTGGCAGGAGGCTGCCGAGCGGGTGAGCGCGCGCGCCGGCGCGGCGTTGGCCGCGGGCGTCGACCCGGCGAGCGACGCGGCTGCGGCGATCGTCGACGAGGTCCATCCGGTGTTCCCGGGCGGGCTCTCGCGTGCGGCGCTGGCCGACCGGCTCGAGGTCGGGCTGGACGCCCGCGCGGAGCGCTACTGGCAGCTGCTGGCCGTGATCAACGGCTGGCCGCCCGTGCCGACGACCGTGCCCGCGTGGACGTGGTTCGTGGCCGCGCTGCGCGCGTAGGCCGTCAGCGCACGGGTGCGCGCCGGTCGGCGGCGATCTGCGTCGCGGTCAACGCGCCGTCGTAGACGCGGAGGTCGTCGAGCCGGCCCGTGAAGGCACCGAAGCGCAGCGGGCGCGTGGTGGCCGCGAGCGCGGCGCGTCTGGCGCCGACGCGCGTGCCGTCGCGGTAGGTGCGGACGGTCGTGCCGTCGTAGGTGAGCGCGAGGTGCGTCCAGCGCGTCCGCGCCGGGGTCGGCAGCCGGAACGCGTCGCCGCGCTGCGCGACGGTGCCCGCGCGCGTCGCGTACACCCACGCCTCGACCGTGAACGTGGGCAGGCGCGGCGCGCGCACGACGAAGCGGGTCTTGCCGTCGAGCCGGAGCGCCTTGCCGTGGCGGCCGGCGACGCGGTTCGCTCCGCGGTTCGCTCCGCGGTTCGCTCCGCGGTCGAAGCCCCACGCGCCGAGCAGCTGGGGAGCGGCGGGCCGCACGACGGGCGGCGTGGACGGCGGGGCGGGCGTGTCCGGAGACGCGCTCGGCGCCGACGCCGCGACGAAGCGTGCGGTGTAGGTCGCGCTGCCCGACGCGGGCGCGATCACGAAGCCGGTGGACGCAGGCCCTCCGGCCCAGCTCGCGAACGTGTACGCCACGCCGTCGAGCAGCTGTGGCGAGGCCGCGCCGACCGCGTTCTGCGACTGCGCCAGCACGGTCCGCGAGAACGGCGTCGGCAGGGTCTCGCTCCCGAGCGTCAGCGCCAGCCCGGCCGGCTCGGCGCGCAGCTCCAGCTCGGCGGTGCGCGGATCCAGCCGCACGGTCCGCGTCGCCGACAGGCCCGCGGCGTCGATCGCGGTCAGCGACAGCTGCAGGTGGGACGGGTACTCGTGGTCGGGCGCGACGAACTGTCCGGACGCGACGCCCACGAAGTCCTGCAGCGCGTGCGTGTGGCAGACGCCCGCGTCCGTGCGCGAGCAGTGGCGCAGGGCCAGCGACCACGTCAGGCGCGCGGCGGCGAGCGCGTCGCCCGCGCCGTTGCGCGCCGATCCGCTGAAGCTGACGGCGTCGCCGACCGCCCACGTCGTGGCCGGCGACGGGGCGCTGATGGTCACCGTCGGTGGCGCCCCGGCCGTGATCGTCCGCGTGGCGCTGGCGGTCACGCCCGCCGCCGTCGTCACGCGCAGGCGGACGGCCACCGCGCCGGGGGAGCGGTAGGTGAACGAAGCGCGCGCGGTGGCGGCGTCGTCGTAGGCGCCGTCGCCGTCGAGGTCCCATGCGTACGCGAGCGCCCGACCGTCAGGGTCGGTCGAGCCGCGGCCGTCGAACGTCACCGTGAGCGGCACGGCGCCCGCCGTCGGCGTCGCCGTGATGTGCGCGGTCGGCGCGCTGTCGGTCGCCGCGATCCGCTGGACCCGGCCACCGGAGAGATCGGCGTAGTACAGCGCGCCGTTGGGGCCCTGCGTCAGCCACACCGGGCCGTCCGCCTGGGCGGCGAACGTCTCGCGGGTGCGCAGGTCCGGCAGGCCGTCGTCGCCCTTGTGGACGACCCAGATGCAGTTGCGCGAGAAGTCGCCGAAGAACAGCGCGCCGTCGTACGCCGCCCCGAACGCGGCACCCCGGTAGAAGTGCAGGCCCGAGATCGAGCTCGAGCCCGTGGTGCAGGTCTCGCCCGGGACGACCGGCTCGGCGTGGTCGTACGCGAAGTACGGTGCCGTCACACCGCCCTCGGCGTAGAGCGTCTCGCACGAGCGGTTGTCGAGCGTGTCGTAGGCGCCGAGCTTCGGCGCGCCCTCGTAGCACGGCCAGCCGTAGTTGCGCACCTGCGCGAGGTTCTGGGTGCGGTTGATCTCCTCCCACGTGTTCCAGCCGACGTCGCCGGACCAGATCTCACCCGTGCCCGGCCTCAGCGTGAAGCGGAACGGGTTGCGGAAGCCGTAGGCGACGATCCGGCGGCGGTTCGGGTCGGCGCTCGCACCGGCGGGGTTGCCGTCCGACGCTGCGCCCGTGTCCGGGTTCACGCGCAGGATCGAGCCGCCCAGCGCGACGCGCTGGCCGGCGGGCCGGCGGAAGGCCTGGGCGCGCAGGGCGCCGCCCTGAGACGTGATCGCCGAGAGCGTGGAGCCGACCGTGCCGGGCGGGTCGCCGCACGGGTTGAGCGGAGCGCCGGCCTGCCCGTAGTCGGCCCAGTTGAACGACGCGCCCTCGCCGCTGGACACGTAGAGCTGCCCGTCCGGGCCGAACTCCAGCGAGCCCACGGAGTGGCTCGGGTACTGCTGGCACCAGTCCTCGATCAGCACGGTCTCGTTGCCGTCCGCGGCGATCCGCGAGAGCCGTCCGCTGATCACGCATCCGTCCGCGGTCGGCCCGGGCGGCGCGGGGCAGCCGTCGCCCCAACCCGGCTTGTCGTACGCGTAGAGCACGTACACGTACGGGCGACCGGCGGTGAAGCGCGGATCGAGCGCCATGCCGAGCAGGCCACGGTCCCAGTAGTCGTGGACCGCGCCGCGCAGGTCGGTCAGCACGGTCGGCGACGGGTCGTCGAGCGAGTCGAAGACGCTGACGATGCCGCTCTTGCTCGCGACGAGCACGCGCCCGTCGGCGGCGAACCGGATCACGGTCGGGTTGCCGAGCCCGTTCCACTGCGTGGTCTGCGTGAACCCGGCGGGCAGCACGCCCGCGGACGCCGACCCCGCCCCGGCGAGCGAGCCCGTGACGACGAGCAGCGTGAGCAGCCTCCGCACGCACCGACCGTATTCCCACGCGCCGGTTGGCGCGCGGGCGCTCGTCCGCGCGGGTCAGCGCACGGCGCGGCGCATGTCGTCCGCGAGCTGCGCCGGCGCCAGCGCGCCGTCGTAGAGGCGCACGTCGTCGAGCCGGCCCCGGAAGCCGCCGAATCGGAGCGGGCTCGTCGTGCGCTTCAGCGTGCGGCGCTGGGCGGTGGCGAGCGCACCGTTGCGATAGTGGCGGAGCGTCGTGCCGTCATAGGTCAGCGCGAGGTGCGTCCAGCGCCGGCGCAGCGTCGTCGGCAGGCGGAACGCGCTGCCGCGCTGCGCGACGGTGCCGGCGCGGGTCGCGTACACCCAGGCTTCGACCGTGAACGTGCCCAGGCGCGGTGCGCGCACGGTGAGCCCGTTGCGGCCGGTGAGCGCCAGCGCCTTGCCGTGACGGCCGGTGACGCGGTTGGCCCCGGCGTCGAAGCCCCACGCGCCGAGCAGCTTGGGCGCGGGCGGGAGGCCGCCGACGTCCGGCGGGGTGAACGGGTTGACCTGCGGTGGCGCTTCCGGCGGCTGTGTAGTGGCGGTCGCGGTGGCGGTGGCGGTGGGCGTCGGCGTGGGCGGCGCGGGGCGCGTGTACCGCGCCGTGTAGGTGGCGCCGCCGGACGCCGGCGCCGTCACCAGGCCCGTGGCGGCGACGCCGCCGCTCCACCCGGCGAAGGTGAACGGGATGCCGTCCAGCACCTGTGACGTCGTCGCGGCGACCGAGTTCGTCGAGCCGGCCATCACCGTGCGCGTGAACGGGGCGGGCAGCCGCTCGTCGCCGAGCGTGACCTCCAGCCCCGGTGGGTCGCTGGCGACGGTGAGCTGCACCGTGCGCGGATCGATCCGGGTCTCGCGCGTCGTCGTCAGCCCATCGTCGTCGCGCGCGGTCACCTTCAGCAGCAGGTGGGACGGATACTCGTGGTCGGGTGCGTCGGTGGTCGCGGACGCGGTGTTCGTCCACCCCTTGACCGGGTGCGTGTGGCAGACGCCGGCATCCGTGCGCGAGCAGTGGCGGATCTCGAGTGCCCAGGTGAGGGCCGACGCCGGCAGCACCTCGCCGTCGCCGTCGTGCGCGGTGGCGGAGAAGCTGATCGTCTCGCCCACGGTGAACCACTTCGGCGCGGTCACCACGACCGTCGGCGGGGTGCCCGCCGTGATCAGCTGCGAGGCCGTGTCGGTCTGGCCGGCGATGTCGGTCACGCGCACGCGGACGACGAACTTGCCCGGGGTCGTGTACTCGTGGGTGGGCTTCGTCTCGGTCGAGTCGCCGTAGACGCCGTCGCCGTCGAGGTCCCACGTGTAAGTGAGCTCGCGGCCCTTGGGGTCGCTGGAGGTCGTGCCGTCGAAGGCCACGGTGAGCGGGGTGGGACCCGCGGTCGGCGTGGCCACGATCCGCGCCGTGGGGCCGTTGTCGCGCCAGGCGATCCGCCGGATCGAGCCCTCGGCCAGGTCGGCGTAGTAGAGCGCGCCATCCGGGCCCTGCGTGAGCGAGACGGGGACGGACGCGTCGGAGGCGAACGGCTCGACGCGGGCCATGTCGGGTAGGCCGTCGGACCCCTTGGGGGCGACCCAGATGCAGCTGCGCGCGAAGTCGCTGAAGAACAGCGCGTCGTCGTACCTGGCCGGGAACGCGGTGGCCGTGTAGAAGACGAGCCCGGAGACCGAGCCCTGCGCGGGCGGGCACGTCTCGCCCGGCACGACCGGCTCGCCGTGCTGGTACGCGAAGTACGCCGGCTGCATGTCGCCGCGCTCGTACACCCCGACGCACAGCGGGTTGCCCATCCCGCCGAACGCCCAGTGGCGATTCGCGCCCTCGTAGCACGGCCAGCCGAAGTTCGGGACGTTCCGGCGGTCGTGGATGCGGTCGATCTCCTCGACGGTGTCCGCGCCGACGTCACCGACCCAGATCTCCTGCGTTCCCGGCCGGAACGTGAACCGGAACGGGTTGCGGAAGCCGTAGGCGATGATCCGCTGCCGGTTGGGGTCCGGGTCGGCGATCGCGGGGTTGCCGGCGGACGCGGCGCCGGTGTCCGGGTCCACGCGCAGCAACGCACCGCCGAGCACGGCCGCCTCGCCCTCAGGGCGGTTGAACGACTGCGCCCGGAGCGAGCCGCCCGCGGACGTCCAGGCCAGCTGCGGCGTCGACGGCGGGTCGCCACACGGGTTCCCGCTCTGGCCCCAGTCGGTCCATAGGAACGAGGCGCCCTCGCCGGCCGACACGTAGAGCTGCCCGTCGGGGCCGAACTCGACCGCGCCGACCGAGTGCGACGGGAACTGCTGGCACCAGTCCTCGATCAGGACGGTCTCGGTGCCGTCGGGGCCCAGGCGGGAGAGCCGTCCGCTGACCACGCAGCCCACGTCGTCGGGGAGCACGCAGTCGTCGTTCCAGTGCCCGTCCTTGTCGTAGGCGTAGAGCACGTACACGTACGGGCGGTCGCCCGCGAAGTCCGGGTCGAGCGTCATGCCCAGCAGCCCGCGGTCCCAGTAGTCGTGGACCTGTCGCCGCAGGTCGGCGAACAGCGTCGGGGTCGTGTCCTCGATCGAGTCGTAGACGTTGATCCGGCCGTCCTTGCTCGCGACGAACACGCGTCCGTCCGGCGCGAACCGGAACGCGGTCGGAACGCCGAGGTCCGGCAGGACGGTCGTCTCGACGAAGCCGGGAGGCAGCACGGTGGCCGACGCGTTCGCCGCACCCACGAGCACGACGAGCGTCACCAGCAATCCAGCAAGCCTCCGCATTACCTGGAACCTAGAGCGCTCGTCCCGCACGCGCCGTGAACATTCGTCCACGCTGCGCTTGCGGAGTAAACGCTGAGTACCTAGGGTGGCCGACGATGGAGACGGGCACGGAGGCTCGCCGGGGCATCGGTCCGGCCTGGTTGGCGATCGCGCTGGGAGCGCTGGTCACCCTGGCGCTCGTCGTCACCGCCCGGTCGGAAGGCTCGCCGGGCCAACCGCTCGAGCTGAAGACCTTCAGCGCCATCGGCGCCCGTGGCGGCGAGATCGCCGTCTCGGTCGGCGTGCGCAACACCGGCGACGCCGACGTCGAGGTCGTCGACGCGTCCCTGCCCGACATCGACGCGGTCCACCTCGGCGACTCCACGACCCCGATCCGCGCCGGCGAGGACGGCCGCTTCCTCCTGCGCATGCCGACGCTCTGCCCAGACCCGCCGGAGCTCGACCGGCTCGTCGTCCGCCTGCGCATGGGCGGCCACGAGCACGCGCAATCGCTCCGCTTCCCGGGCACGATCCGCTGGGAGTGCCGATGACCGCGATCGTGGGCGTCGCCGCCGGCACGATGCCGTCCGGGTGCTCCGCGTCCTGGCGCGTCGACCGGCTCGACGTGCGTCTGCGCGTGCGCGGCCGGGAGGTCGACCAGGCCGTGCGCATCACGCCGCCGGTGGTGGTCCCGTGCGCCCGTTGAGCCGCCGGCAAGGATGGCGCTTCGCGCTGGCCGCGGTCGCGCTCGTCGTGGTCGCCAACGTCGCCATGGTCACGTGGCTGCTGCCCGAGGGTGACCCGCAGCCGCTGAGCCTGGGCACCACCGAGCTGCGCTGGACCGGGGACGAGGCGGCGATCTCGGCGCCGGTCCACAACGACGGCGACCGTGCGGTCGAGCTCGTCTCCGCATCCGCTCCGGGCGTGCCTGGCGCCACGGTCCGGCGGCCCGTCGACGGGACTTACACGACCGCCGCCGACGCGTGGACGCCGGTCGCGGGAAGGACGGTGCCGGCCGGCGGGGACGAGTGGCTCGACATCGCCGTGCCCGCGCGCTGCCCGCACGCCCCGACCGTCAAGGGGCTCGAGGTCCGCATGCGGATCGACGGTCGCGACGTGACACAAGCCCTGACGTTGCCGAAGCTCGCCCCGGTGAGGTGCCGATGACCGCGATCCCCGCACCGATCGTGCTGCGGCCCGGTTGGGCGCGCACCATCGCATGACGGCACTCGCCACGCGTGCACCCCTCGCCCGCCCGACGTTGGTGCAGTCGTTCTGGGCCGTCGTCGGCGGATCGCTGTTCGCCTGGCTCGGGTCCTTGCTCGTCTTCCTGCCGTTGGAGCTCATCGGCGTGCCGATCCAGTTCACGGACGGCACGACCGGTCTCGGCTGGCCGTACCGGATCGAGGGACCGTGGAGCCTCGCCGCCGATGTCGGTCCGCTGCTCCTCGCCGGCTATGTCTTCGCGTTCGGCGTCGGCTCGTTCCTGCAGCGGCACACGGACATCGCGGCGCCGCTGACGCCGCTCGCGGTCGCGGCGGCGGCGCTCGGCTGGGTGATGATCGGCAACGTCTCGCACTCGGGGCTGCTCGAGGTGAGTGGCCTCGCGGCGTTCATCGCGCTCGTGGTCGTCGCACGCGAGGCCTCGGTGCGCGAAGGGCGGTGGCGATGGACGCGCCCATGGGCGCTGCTGACGCTGATCGCCGGGCTCGGGCTCACCGCGGCCACCCTGTCGTACGGCTTCCTGCATCCGCTCTCGGCGGGCACCGCGGAGCTGTCGTCGCTCAAAGACGGGCGCGCGAACGTCACGGTCTACCTGCACAACGATGGGCGGGCGGACGTGCAGCTCGTCGACGTGACGCTGCCCGACGTGAACGCGGTCGCCAAGGTGTATCGCGACGGCGAGTACGCGCCCGGGGATCTCGACTCGCTCAGCGTCCCGATCGACGGCCTGGTCCTGAAGCGCGACGTCAGCAGCTCCTCCGGTCCCATCGGGCTGACGCTCCCCGCTCGTTGTCCGTCCTCGCGCACGCTCGACCGGGTGGTCGTGCGCCTGCGCGTGCACGGCCGGACGCTCGACCAGGTGGTGCGCTTCCCGCCGGTCGCGGTCGGCTGCGCCGGCTAGCGCTGCTCGCGCAGCCAGTCCTGCATCACGGCGGAGGTCCGTAGCCCGAGGTCGACCGTGCGCCGGAACGGGTGCTCGTGCTCCATCGCGTCGAGCAGCTCGGCGGTCTCGCGCAGCCGGGCGACGTACTCCTCCGCGTAAGCGAGCTCGCGGTCGACCGCCGCGCGGCGGTCCTCGGGGTCGAGCAGGCCGAGCAGGAACCAGCGGACGGCGGTCTCGTTGCGCTGGCTGCGGTTCGCCTCGGCCTCGATCAGCCAGGCGCGGATCTCCTCGTGGCCGGCGTCCGTGACCGCGTAGGTGCGGCTGTTGCGGGCGCCTTCGCCGACGACCTCGACCATGCCCGCCTCGGCCAACCGGGCCAGCTCGGGATAGATCTGGCTGTGGCTCGCGTGCCACGCGGTGCCCAGGGAGGCGTCGAACTTCTGGGCCAGCTCGTAGCCCGTGGCCGGGTTGACCGAGAGCAAGCCGAGGAGCGCGTGGCGGAGGGACACCGGCGTCCATCGTACCTGACGAACTTGACATGTCGAACTTGACACGTCGAGATCAACATGTAAATCTCGACATATGGAACTGACGCCCAAACGCGAACGGCTGCTGCTCGCGGCCGTGATGTCCGGACTGCTGCTGGCGATGCTCGACCAGACGATCGTGGGCACGGCGCTGCCGACGATCGTCGCCCAGCTCGGCGGCAGCGACCTCTACGTGTGGGCCGTCACCGCGTACCTCGTGCCGGCGACCGTCTCGCTGCCGATCTACGCGCGGCTGTCAGACCGCTACGGGCGGCGGTTGCTGCTGCTCACCGGGATGACGATCTTCCTTGCGGGGTCGGCACTCGGCGCGGCGGCGCAGTCGATGGAGCAGCTGATCGCCTTCCGCGCGGTGCAGGGGCTCGGCGCCGGCGCGCTGGAAGGGCTGAGCTTCATCCTCGTCGCGGACCTCTTCCAGGGGAAGCGCAGCGCGGCGCTGCAGGGCGCGATGGCCGCGCTCATGGGCGTGAGCTTCATCGTCGGACCGCTGATCGGCGGCTTCCTCGCCGACACGACCGGCTGGCGCTGGGTGTTCCTCGTCAACGTGCCGATCGGGCTCGCGGCGCTGGCGGTCGTCGCCACGGTGCTGCCCGCCGCGATCGGGCGCAACGAGGACCGGCGCACGCCGCTCGACCTCGCCGGCATCGGCCTGCTGACGCTCGCGATCGGGCTCGTCCTGATCGGCCTCAGCGAGCGCGAGGCCGCGTTCATCGTCGCGGGGGTGCTGCCGCTGGCCGCGTTCGTCGTGGTCGAGCGCCGCGCGGTCGCGCCGATCGTCCCGCCGTCGCTGCTGCGCGAGCGCAAGACGGCCGGCATCCTGGTCGCGGGCGGGTTCGGCGCGTTCGGGCTGTTCGCGAGCGTGCTCCTGCTGCCGCTGTACTTCCAGGGCGTCGAGCACGTGTCGGCGACGCACAGCGGGCTGCTGATCTACCCGCTGCTCGTCGGGCTGATCGTGTCCGTGAACATCGCCGGCACCGTGATCATGCGCCGCGGCGAGTACCGCAGCACGGTGCTCGTCGGGCTCGTGCTCCTGACGCTCGGGGCGCTCGGCTTCGCCACGTTCGACGCGAGCACGCCGAAGTGGGAGAGCCTGCTGTTCATGGCGCTGATCGGGCTCGGTGTCGGGCCGCAGCTGAGCGGCCTGCAGATCGCCATGACCCGCACGGTCGCGCCGCGGATGATCGGCGCGGGGCTCGGCACGTTGCTGCTGCTGCGCCAGCTCGGCGCGTCGGTCGCGCTGGCGGGGGCGGAGACGCTCTACATCCGGGGCGACGACCCGGCGACCGCCACCGGCGGCGCGATCGTCGTGATCGCGCTGATCGGCGTGGTGGTCGCGGGCGCGGCGCTGCTGGCGGTGCCGCGCCTCGCGACGAGGTTGCCCGTCCCCGCCTAGTGCGCCTTCTGGCGGTGGTGCACGACGTGCATCACCGCCACCACGATCGCGCCGACCACGATGCCGAGGATCGCCGACGCCCCCGTGTTCACGAACCAGCCGAGCACGCCGCCGCCGACGTCCTCCTCGAGGTGGTGGACCTCCTCGTACGGGGAATGCCAGCCGAGCTCGTCGATGCCGACGAGCAGGATGTGCCCGCCGACCCAGAGCATCGCGGCGATGCCGACCTTCGACAGCACCGAGAGGACGATCGGCATCGCCTTCACCAGGCCGCGGCCGAACGAAGCGCCGGCGCCTTCGCGGGTGCGGGCGAGGTTGAGGCCGACGTCGTCCATCTTCACGATCAGCGCGACCACGCCGTACACGAGCGCGGTGATCGCGAAGGCGACGGCGATCAGGATGATCGCGCGGGAGAGCAGCGGCTCGTCCTCGACCTCGTTGAGCGAGATGACCATGATCTCGGCCGAGAGGATGAAGTCCGTCCTGATCGCGGAGGACACCATCTGGTCCTCCTGCTGCGCGCCCTGCTCGGAGACCGAGCTCTCCTCCGCGTGGTGGCGCGGGTTGATCAGCTCCCAGATCTTCTCCGCGCCCTCGAAGCACAGGTAGGCGCCGCCGACCATCAGGATCGGCGTCAGCAACCAGTCCACGAACTCGCTGAGGATCAGCGCGACCGGGAGGATGAACAGCAGCTTGTTGCGCAGCGAGCCGACCGCGATCCGCCGGATCATCGGAAGCTCGCGCTCGGGCTTGAAGCCCGTCACGTACCGCGGTGTGACCGCGGCGTCGTCGACGATCACGCCCGCGGCCTTCACGCTTGCCCGGCTCGCTCCCGCGGCGACGTCGTCGACCGAAGCGGCGGCGGCGCGCGCGAGCACCGCGACGTCATCCAGTAGCGCAGCGAGGCCGGCGCTCACCGCGGACCTCCATGTCCAACCCCTGCCATGAGACGGCGATGATAAACGCGAGGGCGGCAGCGGCGACGAACCCTGTGGGCAGGAAGACCGCGAGCCCGAGCGCCGTGCCCAGCTGGGCGCTCGTCGCGAGCAGCGCGGAGGCGAGCCCCTGGTCGTCGGGGCCGACCGCCTCGGTGCCCCGCGCGGTTGACGCCACGGACGCCACGCCGAGCCCGGCACCCATGACCACGAACGCGATCAGCATCGTCGGGATGCTCAGATGGACGGCGAGCAGCGCACCGCCCGCCCCGATCGCGAGCAGCCCGCCGGGGATCGCCCCGCGCCGGATCCGCGGCCCGAGCAGCGAGGCCGCGATCACCGCCAGGTTGAACGGCGGGAACAGCAGCCCGGCGAGCGCGGGGGAGAGCCCGAGCTCGTGCTGCGCGTGCAACGTGCACAGCAGCATCGGCGGCGTGGTCGTCGCGGTCAGCACCGCCGCGACGCCGTTGGGCGCGAGCACCGCACGCCGCCCGAGCAGCCGCTTGTCGAGCAGGGGATGGGCCGCGCGCCGCTCGATCCGCGTGAGCGTGAGGAGCAGCGTCGCGGCGACGACGAGCGCGGCGAGCCACGGCCCGCCGTCGGCGATGAACGACAGCGCGAGGACGAGCGCGCCGACGCCGAGCGTGACGAACGCCGCGCCGGGAAGGTCGATGGCCGCGGCGGCGCCGCGAGCGCCGCGGATGCGCGCGGCGCCCGGCTCGCCGCCCGTCGCCGCGCGCTGGCCGTCCGTCGCCGTGTCGCCCGCCACCGCGCGGTGGCCGCCCGTCGCCGTGTCGCCCGCCACCGCGGGCGCGCCGCCCGCCACCGCGCGCTCGCCGCTCGCGGCCGCGCGGCTCTCCGCCAGCACGCGCGGCGCGAGGATCGCCGCGGCCAGGCAGACGGGCACGTTGATCAGGAACACCCAGCGCCAGTCGAGCCAGCCGCTCAGCAGGCCGCCGAGCACCCAGCCGCTCGCGCCGCCTCCCGCGGCCGCGGCCGTCCACCAGCCCAGCGCGCGGCCGCGCGCCGCGCCGGACGGGCGCGCCGCGGTCACGAGCGCCAGGGCGGCGGGGGAGACGAGCGCGGCGCCGACGCCCTGCACCGCGCGGCCCACGAGCAGGAGCGACCCGCTCGGGGCGAGCGCGCACGCCAGCGACGCGCCGCCGAACACGACGAGCCCGCTGACGAACGTGCGGCGGCGGCCGAAGCGGTCGGCCACGCGGCCGGCGGCCAGCAGGCAGCCGCCGAAGACGAGCGGATAGACGGTCACGACCCAGCCGAGCAGCGTCGTCGACAGGCCGAGGTCCGACTGCACGACCGGCAGCGCGATGGCCACGATCGTCACGTCGAGGACGATCACGAACTGCGCGACGCACGGGAGAGCGACGACCACACCACAGGGCTGCCCGTCGCTGTTACCCTCAAACGCACTTATGGTGGAAACACCACCGACGGCCGCGAACATGCGCCTGGACGGCGGGCATCCGGCGCTGGACCTGGTGAACACCGTCTACGGCCAGGTCGGGCAGCCGCCCGAGGACGACGTGCTGCGGGCGCCCGAGGACCTGATGACGTTCGCGACCCGGGTCGGCGTGGCTGCGGACGCGAGCTCGACCGCCGCGCTCGAGGCCGCGCGCCGTCTGCGCACCGCGTGCGAGCGGGCCTTCCGCGACGACGACCCCACGGGTCTCGAGGCGGCCGCCAGGCGGGCGTACCGCGCCGGCACGCTGCGCCGCGGCGGCTGGACGTGGGAGGACGCGGATCCGATGAGCGCCGTGCACCGGCTTGCGCACGCGGCCGCGCAGCTGCTGGCCGACGACGACGCGCTCGCCCGGCTGCGCGGCTGCCACGACTGCTGCTGGCTCTACCTGGACCGCTCGAAGAACCGCTCGCGCAAGTGGTGCTCGATGGAGGACTGCGGCACGAACGCGAAGAAGCGGCGCTACGTCGAGAAGCGCCGCGCCCTCAGCTGATCTTCGGCGTCGGCGCGGCGGCCGGGGCGGGCGCGGACAGGCGCTCCTCGGTGCCGGCCAGCACGCCACGCGCCCAGCGCTCGGAGAAGCCGGCGACGAGCGCCAGCGCGATCACGAAGTTCGTGCCCGAGGCGCCTTCGGGCACGTCGATCGGGACGATCGCGGCCTGCAGCAGCACGTAGGCGACGATCCCGGACAACCCGCCGAGCAGCGGCCGCAGCGCGCCCGCGGCCACCAGCGGGCCCATGCCCGACTCGGCGTTGGCGAACAGCGTGTGCAGCTTCAGCTTCCCGGACGTCATCCCGAACAGCACGCTGAGCACGGCGCCCATCCCGCCGGCGATCAGCGAGGCGAGGAACATCGGCGCCTGGTCGTCGATGTCGGGCAGCGTGTCCAGCCCGACCGACAGCAGCGCGCCGACGCCCGCCACGACGGTCAGCCCGCCGAGCATCCCGCCCAGGTAGCGCAGCTGCGCGCGGCGCTGCGACGCGCGGGCGAAGTACGCCTCGGTGCGCTTGCACGCGTTCTCGAGGTACTTCATGCGCGTGCAGCTCTCGCGCCCGGTCACCGCCGCGCGATCGAGCTCGCGGAAGATCCCGGCGATCACGCCGTAGGTCATCTGCAGGCACAGCGCCCGGTCGCGGCCGGACTCGAACGTGAGGTGGATCTGACGCGAGAGCGTGTAGGCGCGGAAGAGCAGCTCCTCGACGTCCTGCGCGAGCTCGACTTCCGGCCCGCACACGAACTCGAGGCGGACACGGCGTTCCTGCTGGTGCTCATAGAGCGCGATCGCCACCGGCAGGCGGCTTCCGCAGTAGCTCTCGAGGAGCTTGTGCTGCCCGGGATCGAGGCCGAGCGCGTCCTCCACACGATGCGTCATCTCGAGGGCGAATGTCCTCCTGGTGAACACCTCGTGCCATCACTCACAAGGGCGAACCCGCTCACCCCGTCTCAGGGGACGAGCACCAGCTTTCCGCCACCCGCCTCGCCGCGCTCCAGCAGCGCGTGCGCTTCGCCCGCCTGTGCGAGAGGGAAGGTACGCACCTTCACGTCCAGCTTGCCCTCGCCCGCGAGCTGCGCGAGCGCCTCCATGCCGACGCGGTCGGGCTCGACGAGCAGGCTGGTCGCCCGGACGCGGTCGCCGGCGGCCGCCTTCAGCGGCCCGAGGTCGGAGCCCGACGGGATCGTGATGATCAGGCCGCCGTCGCGCAGGCTCGGCAGCGACTTCAGCCCGACATCGCCGCCCACGAGGTCGACGATCACGTCGACGTCGGCGCGGTCGGTCGGCTCGCTCGTGTAGTCGATCAGCTGGTCGGCACCGAGGTCCTTCAGCCACGCGTGGTGCGTCGCGCGGGCGGTGCCGACCACGTACGCGCCCGCCGCCTTGGCGATCTGCACCGCGAGATGCCCGACGCCACCGGCCGCGGCGTGGATGAGCACGCGGGTCCCGGGGCCGACGTGCGCCGTGTCGACGACGGCCTGCCAGGCGGTGAGCCCGGCCAGCGGGAGGGCGGCGGCCTCCTCGTCGCTCACGCCGTCGGGGATGCGGGCGAGCTCGCGCGAGCGGGCGACGGCGTACTCGGCGTAGCCGCCGGCCTCGCGCGGGAAGGCGGGCATCCCGAACACGCGGTCGCCGGGCTGGAAGCGCGTGACGCCGAACCCGACCTCCTCGACCACGCCCGCGATGTCCCACCCGAGCACGAACGGCGGCTCGCCGAGGAACCCGCCGCGAGCGCGCGTCTTGAAGTCGACCGGGTTCACGCCGGCGCCGGTCACGCGCACGAGCACCTCGGTCGGAGCGGGGGAAGGACGGTCGACCTCGACGGCTTCGAGGACCTCGGGACCCCCGAGGCGGTTCTGGCGGATGGCGATCATGTTGCACAGTCAAGCATCCGTGCCATCGATGATGCCGATGCCGGTATAAACGGCATCGATGCTCGACCTGCGACGGCTGGAAGCACTCGTGGCGGTCGCCGACCACGGCTCGGTGTCGGCGGCGGCGACCACGCTGGGCCTGAGCCAGCCCGCTGTCTCGCACCACCTCGCGCGCCTCGAAGCCGAGGTCGGGATGCCGCTGCTCGTCCGCCACGCGCGCGGCGTCCGGCCGACCGCGGCGGGCGACGCCCTGCTGGTCCACGCCCGTGGCCTGCTCGACCGCGCCCGCGCGGCCGACGACGCGCTCGGCGATCTGCGCGCCCTGCGCACGGGCCGCGTCGACCTGCTGGCCTTCCCGACGGCGTTCGTCGACCTCGTGCCGCGCGCGATCCAGCACCTGCGCGAAGAGGACGCGCGCTTCGACGTGCGCTTCGGCCCGGCCGCGAGGGGTCCGGCGCTGGCGGCGGTGGCCGCCGGCACGACGGACCTGGCGCTCGTGTTCGCGGCCGCGGGAGACACCGAGTCCCCGCGCCTGCCCGCGGGCCTCGTGGCCGAGCCGCTGATGGAGGACCCGATGCTGGTCGTGCTCGCGCGCGAACATCCGCTCGCCGGGCGCGCGCAGGTCTCGCTCGCCGACCTCGCGGACGAGCGCTGGGTGCTCGGCACCGCGCGCGGGCCGGACGCGATTATCCGCCGCGCCCTCGTCGCGGCCGGCATCGACCCGAGCGACGCGATCGTCACCGACGACCTGCTCGCCGCGCAGGGCATCGTCGCCGCCGGGCTGGCGGTCACGCTCAGCCCGGCGCTGGCCGTCGCCCATGCTCGCCCCGGCGTGGTCCTGCGCGCGCTGGCGGAGCCGCAGCTGTCGCGGCGCATCGACGTCGTCCGCCGCGCCGCCGACACGGCGCCGGCGATCCGCGCCACCACCGGCGCGCTGCGGACCATCGCGGAGGAGCTCGCCGGCTGACGGAAGCGCCGCGCTATCCTACTTGCGTGTCGGCCAACAAGTTTATAGGAGGCCTCGTGTCACGCACGCCACTCGTCCTCGTCCACGGCAACCCCGAGTCGGCGGTCATCTGGGGGCCGCTGATCGGGGCGCTCGACCGGGCGGACGCGGTCGCCCTGTCCCCGCCCGGGTTCGGCGTCCCGGCGCCGCGCGGCTTCGACGGCTCGACGGCGGCCTATCGCGACTGGCTCGCGTCCCAGCTGGAGCGGTTCCGCGCGCCGGTCGACCTCGTGGGGCATGACTGGGGCGGCATCCACGTCGCGGCGCTGGCGATGAGCCGCCCGGACCTGATCCGCAGCTGGGCCTCTGACGCGCTCGGCGTGTTCGCGCCCGACTACGCCTGGCATCCGCGGGCGCAGGTGTGGCAGCAGGAGGGCGCGGGGGAGGCCTCGGTGCGGGAGATCTGGGGTGGCGATCTCGAGCAGCGGCTCGCGGTGACGTCGGCGCTCGGGATGACCGGGCGCATGGCGGAGCGGGTGGCCGCCGGCATGGACCCCGAGATGGGAGAGGCCGTCCTCAAGCTGCTGCGGTCCGCCCGCCAGCCGGCGATGGCCGAAGCGGGACGGCGCCTGCCGAGCGCCGCGCAGCGCCCGGGGCTGGCGCTGATCGCCGTCGACGACTTCGAGCGGGCCAGCGGGACGATCGCGCAGCACGAGTGGGGGGCGCGGCAGTCGGGCGCCGAGCCGGTGCACTTGGAGGGCGTGGACCACTGGTGGCCAGAGGAGACGCCGGCGCCGGTGGCGGAGGCGCTGACGCGCTTCTGGGCGCAGCTGCCGGCGGGTTAGCCGCACCCGGTCGCGTCGGCCCGCCGACGCGACCCGACGGGCGCCCGTCACGCAACACATGAGCGCCCCGTACGAACCGATCACCACTCGGTTGGAAGGCTTCCGACACCCCCGAACGAGCCCTTCCAAGGAGTTCCATTGAGCCTCGTCCTCCGTGCCGCGGCCGCCACCCTGGCGGCCGTTGCGCTGACCCCTGCCGTAGCCTCGGCCCAGCAGCAGCACAGCGTCGACTTCAACTGGGCGCCGAACGCTCCGACCACGTCCGACACGACCACGCTGCGCGCCGGCACGACCGCGCCCGACGTCAACTGGGACTTCGACGGCGACGGCAACGTCGACGCGCGCGGCGCGATCGTCACGCACCAGTTCCCGACCGCGGGTGAGCACCGCGTGACGGTCAAGGCGGACTGGCCCGGCGCCCTGCCGATCACGCGCACCGCCACCAAGACGATCATCGTCCAGGCCGCGGGTCAGGCGACTCCGACTCCGACCGCCACGCCGACGCAGACCCCCGCGCCGGTGGTCACGCCCGCCGCGACGCCCGCGCCATGCCCCACCACGTTCACGGCCGCCAAGCTCCTCGCGACCGCGCCGTGCTTCACGATCAGCGACGGCCGCCACACCTCGGCGCTGCCCGTCAACGTCAACGGCGTCCTGGTCACCCCGGCGCTCGGCGCGAAGGTCGAGCTCGAGACCACGCGCACCGGCACGTTCGTGCGCGCCGCCAACGCGAAGGTCACGCTCGGCCAGCTGACCGCCTCCACCGGCAAGGTCGAGTGGAAGCTCGTCGGCGACACGCTGACCGGCTTCAAGGTCGCGCCCGGCGCGCACCTCGGCGGCATGAAGCTCGCGGGCGCGCCCAAGCTCAACCTGACCGCGCCCGGGAAGGCGAACCTGCAGACGAGCTTCGCGCTCCCTTCCAACCTCGGCGGCGCCACCTCCACCGCGCCCGTCAACGTCCCCACCGGCGCCGGCGTGCCCCCGATCCTCTTCAAGGTCCAGCACGCCACGCTGCCGGGCCTCGACCTCAGCAGCCTCACCGTCCGTTATCTCAGCGGCGACAACTGGGCGATCGACGCGAAGGTCCAGCTGCCGCAGCCGATCGGCCTGAAGGTCACCGGCGGCCTCGCCGTCAAGAACGGCAAGTTCTCCCAGCTCTACAGCACCACGAGCCTCGGCTCCAAGCACGGCCCGGTCCATCTCAAGCGCCTCAGCTTCGCGGTCGAGGCCGACCCCGCCAAGAGCCAGTGCCGCGTGTCCGGCGCCAAGGCCGCGATGTGCGGCGACCTCGCCCTCACGGCCGGCCCGTCGCTGCTGGGCGCACCCGCGCTGAGCCTCGAAGGCGGCTTCGGGCTGAACGTGTTCGAGAGCAAGCCGACCATCCTCAAGGCCTACGGCAAGGTCAAGCTCGTCGGCATGACGCTCAAGGACGCCGAGTTCGAGATGCGTGACACCGGCTACGTCGGCGTGAAGTCCAAGCTGGACATGGGCTGGAAGGGCGTCGCCACGATCAAGGGCTCCTCGAGCATCGAGTTCCAGGGCACCAGGTTCAACGGCGAGTCCAAGGACCAGGTGTGCCTGGAGTTCGTCGACTACTGCCTGGGGGCGGAGACGCTGATCTCCTCCAAGGGCCTCGCGGCGTGCCTGACGGTCGACCTGTGGGCCTACGACTGGCATCCGGGCATCGGCGTCAAGTGGGGCCAGTGGCCGGACCTGTACTGGAGCGGCTGCGACCTCGCCCCGTACCGCGAGGCCTTCGCCAAGGCGTCCGCCGCCTCCGGCCACGCCGTCCGCCTCCCCGCCGGCCTGCCGGGTGCGGCCATCGCCATCGCCGGCAAGGGCGCCGCCCCGCGCGTCGCGCTGATCGGCCCGAAGGGCGAGCGCTTCGAGGTCCCGGCGGACGCCAAGCCTGTCGCCACCAAGCAGTTCTTCGTCATGAAGCGCGACAACCTCACGCAGATCGCCATCGGCAAGCCGAGCGCCGGCACCTGGAACGTCGTCTCGCTCGACGACACCACGATCACGTCCGTCAAGTCGGCCGAGGGCCTTGCCCAGCCGTCCGTGAAGGCGAAGTACAAGCGCGGCAAGCTGCACTACCGCGTCAAGCCGATCGCCGGCCAGGCCGTCCGCTTCACCGCCAACGGCCGCACGCTCGGCACCGCCAAGGGCAAGCAGGGCACGCTGCGCCTCAAGCGCAAGACCCGCGTGATCGCGCTCGTCGAGCAGAACGGCAAGCTGCGCGACCGCATCACCGTCGTCCGCTAAGCGCGGCTGCGCAGCAGCGCCTCCATCGCGGCGATGTGGATGTCCATCGCCGCGTCCACCCGCGCACGGTCACGGGTGGCGAGGAGGTCGAGCAGCAGGCCGCGCGTCACGGCGATGCCGAGGCGCGCGGCCGCTTCACCCTCCGCCCGGGACAGCCCCATCTGGGTCAGCAGCGTGGCGGCGGGCTCGAGCCACGCGTCGACGATCCCGTCGAGCAGCTCGGTCGTTCCGGGCCGGCCCTGCAGCGCCTGCCCGTAGAGCTCGAAGAAGAGCCGCTCGTTCGGCCACAGCCGCTCGTCGGAGATGTGCCGCCACCAGGCGCGCATGGCGTCGCCGGGCGCGGCCGACGGGTCCGGCATGACGTCGTCCATGAGCCCGCGCTGGCGCGTCTCGACCTCTTGGACGACCGCCACCAGCAGCCCCTCGCGCCCGCCGAAGTGGTGGATGAGCATGCGGTGGCTGGAGCCGATCGCGGCCGCGAGCTCACGCAGCGACAGGTCGCTGATGCCGCGCTCGGCGATGTGCTCGATCGCCGCGTCCAGGAGCCGCTGACGGGGGTTGACGCCGGCCACGCCAAAAGTGTACCGTATGGTACATGTCCTCCCCAGTCACCGTCTCCGTCGATGTCCCCCAAGCCCGCCAGGACGTCTACGACTACCTCGACGTGATGGCCAACCACGAGGCCTTCACCGACCACATCCTCACCGACTGGAAGCTCTCCGGCCCGCCCACGGGCGTCGGCGCCAAGGTCGACGTCGTCACCAAGGCCGGCGGCATGTCCGACCCCGCGACCATCGAGGTCGTCGAGGTCGAGCCCGGTCGCATGATCCGCGAGCGCAACTGGGGCTCGAAGGGCAGGCGCGTCGCCACCGGCACCTACACGCTGTCCGACCTGCCCGACGGCGGCACGCACATCGAGTTCACGTTCGTGTTCGAGCAGGTGCCGGCGCGCGAGAAGCCGCTCGTCCCGCTCATGCGCCGGATGATCCGCAAGGGCAACGAGCGCGCGATGGAGCGCCTGGCCGAGCAGCTCGCCGGGGTTCACGCCGCGGCGTAGCGGGCAACAGGTCCTCACCATGGGGATCTCCTTGCCGGTGCTCGCCGCGTCGCTGTCATTGGCCGCGCCCGCCGAGCTGGTGTTCAACGCGGACGGCGGGCTGTACGGCCTCAAGGCCGACGGCAGCGCGAAGACGTTGCTCGTCGCCGACCCGAAGGGGCAGACCGTCGGTGACGCCGTGTGGTCCCCGGACGGCACGCGGCTCGTCTACTCGCAGGGCGACGAGGACACGTCGCGGCTGATGCTCAAGGACGCGACCGGGACGCACGCGGTCACGGCGCCGCCGGGCGACACGTCCGACTTCGCGCCCGCCTGGTCGCCCGACGGGACGGCGCTCGCCTTCACGCGCTTCCGGATCACCGAGGAGAGCCTCACGACGCAGATCGTCACCCACGACCTCGCGACCGGTGCCGAGCGTGTGCTCGTGACGCAGGACGGGCGCGTGCTGGACTCGGTCTCCGCGCCCGCGTACGCGCCCGACGGCGCGACGATCGCGTACACCTTCAACCGTTACGACCGCAACGCCGACAGCCTGCCCGAGATCCGCACGGTCCCGGCCACGGGCGGTCCCGCGAGGACGTTCATCAAGCGGGCCCAGGGCCTGACCTACTCGCCCGACGGGACTCGGGTCGCCTACGCCTCGATCGCCGACCACAACGGCAAGCAGTGCGGCTCGGACCAGTGCGCCTGGTCGGGCGAGCTGTACGTCGCCGCCGCCGACGGCTCACAGCCGCGTCGGCTGACCAAGGACGAGGGCGACGTGAGCGTCCCCTCCTGGTCGCCCGACGGCAGCCGCATCCTCTTCTCCTCCGACCGCGTGCTGCCTGACACCGACGCCGACGAGCTGTACTCGATCGCTCCCGACGGCAGCTGCCTGACGTGGCTGACCAACGGCACGCCCGGCAGCCGCAACCCTGCGTGGCGGCCCGGCAGCGGTGACGCGTTCACCGCGAGCTGCGATCCCGACACGCGTCCCCTCAGCTACACGCCGCCGAAGACGGCCAAGTACCGCGGCAACCTCTGGCTCGGAGCCCGGCACGCCGGCCTCCTCCTCACCAGCGCGACGGCGAGCTTCCTCTCCTATCGTGACTGCGAGCGCTTCCGCGGCTGCGCGCGCCCCGTCTCCCTCTACTCGGGCGACTCGTGCCAGCGCCGCTGGTCGCGGCACTACAAGCTCAGCGTCCGCCGTGGCTGGCTCGTCGCCGACTACGGGCTCGGGGAAGACGACCGCGTCGTCTTCGGCGGCGCGAGGGAGACGCTCGCGCCCAAGCACGTCGTCGACGACCTGCGGGTGCTCAGGCGCCAGACGCCGCGCATCCCGCGCTCGTTCGTCGGCCACCTCACGACCGCGCAGAAGGCCAAGCTCAAGCCGTACCGGCCTTGCTAGCCGCCCGGCACAACCCCCTGATGCCGACCACCTACGGACCGAACGACGCGACGCTCACCGTCCACACCAAGCGCGCGGGGGTCGCAGGCGCCGCCGGCCATGACCTCACGCTGCTGGTCGCCCGCTGGCACGCGACGGTCGACGACGACGGCGCGGTCACGTTCGAGGCCGATGGCTCGTCGCTGCGCGTGCTCGAGGGCACCGGGGGGATCGGCACGCTCGGCGATGACGACAAGTGGGCGATCGAGCAGCGGATCGACGAGGAGGTGCTGCGGGGCCGGCCGATCACCTACCGGGACGGTCAGTTGACCTTGAACGGCGTATCGCGGCCGCTCGAGATCAGCTTCGACGGCCGGGAGGGGCAGGCTCGCGTCAAGCAGTCGGACTTCGGGATCAAGCCCTACTCGGCGTTGTTCGGGACGCTCAAGGTCGCTGACGTCGTGGACGTGCGGGTGCGCAAGACCTAGCAGCGGGTGCCGCGCGGCGTTCGCGAAGTGGCCGTTGGGACCGTCGGTCGAGCGGCTCCGGACCGACGGGAGGTGCATGCACCTGCTTCCCGCGGATTGGATGGTGCGTCCAATGCGACGATTCATCGCCTTCGCCGGCACCGCCTGTGCGGCCGCGCTGGTGTTCGCCGGGCAGAGCTCGGCGTTCAACTACGTCTCTGACAGCAACGGGACCTGGTGGGGAATCCAGGACTTCGCGCCGCCGCGGGTCGACACGGGCAGCATCCGTGCGACCCAGGTCGGCGCGGGCCAGAACCCCGCCTACAGCACGACCATCAACGGCTTCGGCGGCATCAAGGTGTCCGTGCCCGGGGCGCCGCGCTTCAACGGTGAGCTGATGCGCGGGTTCGGCCTCCAGTTCAACGGCGCCGACGCCTTCAAGACGACGACCGCCGTCGAGCTCGGCGGGGTCGAGATCTCCCGCTCCGTGCTGATCAAGAAGGAGCTGCCGATCGGCACGGCGAGCTACGGCCGCTGGCTGGACTCCTTCACCAACACGACGGGTGCGCCGCTCACGATCAAGGTCGCGTTCGGCGGCCAGTCGGGCTACAGCGCGTCCGGGGCGAACGCCTCCGCGCTGGTCAACACGTCGTCCGGCGACACGAGCATCACCGCCGCCGACACGTGGGCGGAGGTCGCGACGCCGCTGTCAGGCACGACGCTCGTCGGCGGTCCGCAGGCGACGGTGATCGGCACGCCCGCCCCGTTCGGCGGGGCGATGACGTTCACCGGCAACTGGCTCAACGACACGTTCAACGAGCCGTTCGCGACCGGTGGCCACGAGGGCAACTTCCAGGCCTACGTGAACACGCTGACGATCCCGGCGGGCGCGACGAAGTCCGTCCTGCACTACGTCGTGCTCGGCAACCGGGTCACCGCCGCCACCTCGGACGCCGAGCGGCTGAAGGTGGAGACGACGTCCGCGTCGCTCGTCACCGCTCCCGACCTGACCGGCCTCACCGCCGCGCAGGTCTGCTCGATCGACAACTTCGCCATCACCGCCGACTGCTCCGCCGCGGGCACGGTCGCGCGCGTGCCGGTCCCGGCCAAGCCGGCGCCGGTCACCACGTCGGGCTACGACGTGGTCGAGAAGACGATCGGCCAGATGCGCGCGGACATGGAGTCCGGCCTGACGACCTCGGTCGCGATCACGCAGGCCTACCTGGACCGGATCAAGGTCTACGACCAGGGCCAGTTCGGCTTCAACGCGTACGAGATCGTCGCCGACGACGCGCTCGAGCAGGCGCGCAAGGCGGACGCGGCGCGCAAGGCCGGCAAGCGGTCGCCGGTCCTCGGAATCCCGATCGCCGTCAAGAACCTGTTCGACACCTACGACATGGCGACCACCAACGGCTCGCTCACCTTCGCCGGGTTCCGCCCGAAGAAGGACGCGTTCCAGGTGGCGAAGCTGCGCGAGGCCGGCGCCGTGATCATCGGCAAGGCCGCGCTCGAGGAGTACGCGACGAGCGGCAACTACTCCAACGACCCGTGGGGTCAGGTGTGGAACGCGTTCATGCCGTCCAAGTCGGCGCTCGCCTCCTCCGGCGGCACGGCCACCGCGCTCGGCGCGAACCTCGCGGCCGGCGGCCTCGGCTCGCAGACCGGTGACTCGCTGTACGCGCCGGCGTCCGGCGCGTCGCTGGTCACGCTGCGCGGCACCGACGGCCTGGAGTCCGGCAGCGGGATCATGCCGCTGTCCTGGCTGACCGACTTCGGCGGCGTGATGACGCGCTCGGTCCCGGACCTCGCCGACATGCTCAACGTCGTCACGGGCACCGACCCGGCGGACCCGACCACCGCGCCCGCCGACGCCGAGCGTCCCGCCGACTGGCGCAGCACGCTCGATCCCGACGCGCTGAAGGGCAAGCGGATCGGCTACATCCCGTCCACGTGGGAGGACCCGTTCGGCACCACCGGCACGGTCGAGGCGAGCAAGGCGGCGCTGAAGTACCTGACCGACGCGGGCGCGACGCTCGTCGAGATGGGCACGACCGTGGGTGACGCGAACACGCCGCCCGCGCCGGCCGTCAACCCGTCCGGCAACACGACGCAGGAAGGCTGGATGCAGTACATCGACGCGCATCCGGAGCTGGCCGAGCAGGGCTTCGACATCAAGAGCGCGGTCGACGTGTCGTGCTCGCAGAAGAAGGTCGAGTACGTCCGTCAGGACCCGAGCGCGTGCGCCGTCGCGCCCGCCCCGCGGATGACCGCGGAGGAGCTGACCGCGCGCCGCAACTACCGCCTGCAGTACAAGGCCAACGCGAAGACGTGGCTGGACACGGCGGGCGCCGACAACCAGGGCGTCGACGCCGTCGTCTACCCGGGCCTGCTGTCGGACATCTCGCTCAACGACGGCGGTGGCGGCAAGGCGAGCTTCGGCCGCCGCGACACCCCGGGCGCCGGCCCGGGCATTCCGACCGTCGTCTTCCCGGCCGGCGTCAACGACAACGGCCAGCCGATCAACCTGCAGCTGCTCGGCCGCGCGTGGGACGACGACAAGCTCGTCGGCATGGCCTACGCGTATTCGCTGCTGGCCGACAAGGCGGGCAAGGGCCACGTCGCGGCGACGACCGCGCCGGCGCTCAAGTACGTCAACGAGACGAGTGGCGGCGTCGGCGGCACGGTGCCGGCCACGCTGTCGCTGACGCTGGGCGCGCCGGCCACGTTCGCCCCGTTCGCGCCTGGCGTCGACCGGGAGTACACCGCCTCGACCGACGCGACGATCGTCTCCACCGCCGGTGACGCGGCGCTGACGGTCAGCGACCCGGGACACCTCGTCAACGGCCCGTTCTCGCTGCCGCAGCCGCTGCAGGTGGGGATCGCGCCGAACGCGTGGGGCGCGCCGGTGTCGAACGTGAAGTCGACGATCTCCTTCAAGCAGGTGATCGGCCGCACCGACGCGCTGCGGACCGGGAGCTACTCGAAGACGTTGACGTTCACGTTGTCGACGACGAACCCGTAGCGGAACGCCGTGCGGGGCGCCGTTCGCGGCGCCCCGTAGGCTGATGGTCGTGAGCGCGCTTCCCGTGTTGGACATCTCCGCCTTCCGGGCGGACCCGGAGGGCCCCGGCGGGGCGGAGTTCGTCGAGGCCCTGCGCGCCGCGTTCCACGGCATCGGCGCGGCCTACCTCGTCGGCCACGGCGTCTCGGACGCGCTCGTGGCCCGCGTCCGGCAGGTCGCGGAGGCGTTCTTCGCGCTGCCCGAGGAGGAGCGGCTCGCGATCGAGAACGTGCACTCGCCGCAGTTCCGCGGGTACACGCGACTCGGCACCGAGCACACCAACGGGCGACGCGACCTGCGCGACCAGGTCGACATCGGTCGCGAGGAGCCCGCGCCCGCGATCGCGCCCGGCGATCCGGCGTGGCTGCGGCTGCGCGGGCCGAACCTGTGGCCGGAGGGCCTGCCGGAGTTCCGCGCCGCGGTCACCGAGTACAACGTGGCGGTGGAGGCGGCCGGCCACGCGCTGATGCGGGCGGTGGCGCTCGCGCTGGGGCAGCCGATCGACCACTTCGAAGCGCTCGTGACGCCGCCGGAGGTGCTGACCAAGATCATCCGCTACCCGGCGCCGGACGAGACGTTCGCGACCGACCAGGGCGTCGGCGCGCACACGGACGCCGGCTTCCTCACGCTCCTGCACCAGGACGAGGTCGGCGGCTTCGAGGCCGACGTCGACGGGCAGTGGGTCGCCGTCCCGCCGCTGCCCGGCTCGTTCGTGCTGAACATCGGCGAGCTGCTGCAGCTCGTCAGCAGCGGCTACTTCCGGGCGACGCCGCACCGGGTGATCAGCCCGCCGGCGGGCGTCGAGCGCCTCTCGATCGCCTACTTCTTCAACCCGCGGTTCGAGGCGAGGATCGAGCCGGTCACGCTCCCGCCCGCGCTGGCCGCCGAGGCGCCCGGGGGAGAGAGCGCGGACCGGGACAACCCGATCCTCGCCCAGTACGGCTTCAACACGCTGAAGGTCCGGCTGCGCGCGCACCCGGACGTCGCCGCGCGCCACCACGCGGATCTGCTGGCTCAGTAGCGCAGCCGGTTCAGCGCGGTCATGTCGCCCGCGCGCCGCGCCCGCCGCTGGTGACGGCGTTGTAGACGACGAGCAGCAGCAGCGCGCCGCCGATCGCGATCAGCCACGTGCCGAGGCTGAAGAAGCTCGAGATCGAGCCGATCCCGACGGCCGAGGCGATCAGGCCGCCGACGATGGCGCCCAGGATCCCGACGGCCATGGTGCCCAGGACGCCGCCCGGCTCGTTGCCGCTGTGCAGTGCCTTGGCGATCGCGCCCGCGACGAGCCCGAGGACGATCCAGCCGATGATGCCCATGGTGTGTCTCCTTGGTCGGTGTCGGTACTTCTCACCGTGCCCGCGCCAAGGGGTTGGCTGCGTGGGGACTGCACCGCATCTTCGGGCGAAGATGCGCGGCAGCCCCCATGGCTGGGTCAGCTCGTGACGACCTGGCGGCCCTCGGACGGCTGGACGAGCACCCAGCCCTGACCGGACAGCCCGAGCTGGACGCTCTCGCCCGAGCCGAGGCCGATCAGCGACTTGGCCTGCATGTCGGTCTTCAGGTTCGTGCTCACGCCGCCCGACCAGGCGATCGCGGCCTGCGGGTCCACGAACGTCGGCGCTTCGGCGACGTCCAGCCGCAGCGGCTCGCCGTCGGACAGCAGCGCCACGAGGCCCGTGCCGCGAAGCTGGATGTTGAACAGGCCGCCCGCGAGCGCGCCCGTCGCGCCGCCCTTGATCCGCGTAACGTCCCACTCGATCCCCGCCTCGAACGCGAGGATGTTCTTGCCGTTGACGGTCAGCGAGTCGTTCTGGAGCGACAGCACGTGCACGAGCATCGCGTCGTTGGCCAGGAACAGCTCGCCGCTGCCGCTGGCCTGCATCAGCCGCAGCGCCTCGCCGGTCGCGGCCTTCTTGAGCATCCGGCCGAGCCCACCGCCCTTGTGCTCGAAGTGCACGTCGCCCTGGTAGGCGACCATCGAGCCGTTGCGCGCCATCACCGTGGTCTCGGACAGCTCGACCTTCAGCAGCCGCGGGTTCTGCAGCGTGAACGCCTCACCGGTCTCTACCTCGGCGTACTGGTCGAGCGGTGCGCCCATGTCCGTCATCTCGGCAACCTCCGTTGTGGGATGCGGTCGAGGGTACTTGCGAGGTTCCTAGCATTGCCGCGGTGCACGACTCGGGCAGGCCTCCGGACTGGTTGGACACGGCGGCCGTCGCCGTGCTCCGTGATCTGCAGGGCGCGGACCCGATCACCGCGCTGGCCGTCGTGGCTTGGCGCCCCGCATTCGGCCTGAACGGGCTGCACCTCGGGATCACCGAGGAGCCGGGGCCGCTGCCGCAGCTGGAGGACGACCTCGATCCGGACGACCCCACCGCGTCCGGTGGTGGGAACTGGGTGCCGCGAACGCTCGCCGGTCCGGCGCTGCTGGTCCTGGTCGCCGACATCCTCCGGGAGTCGCTCGCCGAGACCGAGGTCGGCTGGGCGCAGTCGCGCCCGCCGTGCCCGCACCATCCGCACCCGGCGCGGCCCGTCGTCCGCGACGGCGAGGCCTGGTGGATCTGCGGACGTGACGACGAGCCGCTGTACCGCATCGGCCAAGACGAGGTCCCTACGCGGCCCGGGCCCCCGCGGAGCTGGACCACCCCGAAGCGGAGCCGGCGCGCGGAGAAGCGCTCACACGGACGCCGACGTCACGGCTGAGTCGACGGCCTCCGCCAGCGGAACCGGTCGATGACGGGACCGGCGCCCGGGAGCCGCGAGAGCAGAAGCAGCAGCCCCACGCCGAGCGCGGCGCCGACGACGTTGAAGAGGAGGTCGTTCACGTCCGCGATGTGGCCGCCGCCCAGCAGGTGCGCGGTGACGAGCTGGGTCACCTCGATCGCCAGGCTGAGCGCCGCGGCGACGGCGAGCACCCGCCACCATGGCGTGCTGCCCACGACGAGCGCGACGAGCACGCCGAGCGGCACGAAGACGAGGATGTTCATGACCGCGTCGGCGGCCTCGTAGCCCGCCAACGGCACGAGCTCGAGATGCGCGTTCCACGGAACGTGGCCGCTGGAAGGCATGTCCAGGAAGATCGGGAACACCGTGTTCGCGACCACCCCGGCGACGTACACGCAGAGCGCGAACGCCACCACGGCGCGCGGCGCCGAGAGCCGGTCGCGACGGCGCAGGTGCCACAGCAACGCCGCGAAGACCACCGCGGCCAGCGGGACCACCACCGGCAGCACCGGGACTTCCTTGAACACGCGCGCGGCTCCTTCCGCTGGCTCGGTGCACGGCTGGCGGCGTCGTCCACACCGTCCCGAGCCATGCTAGCCGCGGCGACGCGCCGAGCGCCGGGCGTTCACGGCCCAGGCCCGACGCGTGCGCCGACGCGCTCCGTGACCGCTACGGCCGGGCGACCGCGCCGATCTCGACCGGCTTGATCGGCGGGTTGACGACCCAGCCGGGCAGCTGGATCGGCGTGAGCGCGCCGCAGCGGATGCAGATGATCGGCTCGTTGGGATCGGGCTGGGCGTGAGTCGCGGCCTGGGCGGCGGGGACGGCTGCGATCAGGCTCGCGGTGACGACGGTGCCGGCGAGGATGCGGCGGAACGGGCGGGACATACGAGCTCCTGTGGGGTTGCAGGGTCGCCGTGGTGGCGTGTGATCCACACAGAGCGCGAAGCGCGCCCCCAGATACATCGCCGGCCGGGATCCGTCAGCCTAGGGGCATGAGATGGCTCGGGCTGGTCGCGGCATCCACCGTTCTCGTCGCAGCCCCGGCGGCCGCGGCCGAGCGGATCCCGGAGCGGGAGGCGTTCAAGCTCCCGTCGATCGATCGGTGCGTGAACAAGAACAAGCTGACGCTGACCCTGCGCGAGCAGCCGTGGCAGGCCGTCACGGTCACGGTCGACGGCAAGCGGGTGGCGAGCTCCACGGACCGCCGGATCCCCCTGGCCGAGCTCCCCGCGAAGCGCTTCAAGCTGCGGATCTCCGGCCGCACGACGGACGGGCGCACCGCCGTGGCGAAGCGCACGTACCACCCGTGCGCGCCCGGCCGACCGAACACGGTGGTTCCGGACGGCGCGCCCCCGTCCAAGCTCGTCAAGCGCGACATCGTCCGGGGGACCGGCGCGCGCGCCCGGTCCGGAGCGACGCTGGTCGTGCACTACGAGGGCGTCGGCTGGATCAGCAAGAAGATCTTCGACTCGAGCTGGACGCGGGGCTCGACGTTCTCGTTCCCGCTCGGTGCCGGGCAGGTCATCGAAGGCTGGGATCAAGGGCTCGTCGGGATGCGGGTCGGCGGCCGCCGTGAGCTGATCATCCCGCCCGCGCTCGCGTACGGGGACGACGGCGTGCCGCCGGAGATCGCGCCTCGCGAGACGATCACGTTCACCGTCGACCTGATCGAGATCAGGCCCAAGGGCTAGAGCGGTCAGCTACGTGCGCTTGCGCCGCGGCGCCGCCGACCGTGGCGGGATCGCGCGCATGTGGTCGCGCACGGGCCCGAGGAGGTCGGAGAGCGCCTGCACGTCGTCAGGGCTGAGCGGCTCGAAGAGCAGCCGCTGGACGATCTCGATGTGGCCCGGGAAGACGGCGGCGAGGCGGTCGCGACCCGCGTCGGTGATGGTGACGGTGGTGCTGCGCTCGTCGTCGGCGGACGGAGCGCGCGTGACCAGGCCGGCCTTCTCCAGCAGGCCGGCCTGGTAGGTCAGGGCGCTGCGGCTGTACACCACGCCGTCGGCGAGGTCGGTCATCCGCGCGCTGCCCGCCGACGCGTCGCCGAGCGTGGCGAGCAGCTGGAACTGGACGTAGCTGAGGTCGCCGACCTCGCGCAGCTGCTGCTCGACCGCGTGACGCAGCAGGCTCGTCACCTCGATCAGGGCGAAGTACGCCCCGAGCTGGGTGGGGTCGAGGGACGGCGGCAAGTCGGGCATCCCGTCCAGTCTACGTGCTTCGAATTCGAAGCAGGGCAGGCGTGGCGAGCGACGGTCAGTAGAAGAGGAAGGGCCACCAGTTCTTCATCGGTCGGCCCGCGTCGTCGAGCGCGGCGTTGTCGAGGCCCGGCATGTTCTGGCGCCAGTAGACGACCCACCGGCCCATGCAGTCGGGCGCGAAGTCGCGGTAGCGCTCGAGCGGGGCGGGCGTCCACGGCACCGCGACCTGATCGCGCTGGCGCCACGTCTCGATCGTCGAGAGCACGGGGCCCTGGCCTTCGAGGTCGTAGTCGAACCGCCCGTTGGGCATGAAGTGCACGTTGCCGCCGGCGGACACCGACCGGCGACGGTGCCGGACGCGCTTGCGCCCGTACAGGTGCAGCATCGCGTAGTCGCGGAAGTAGCGCTCGTAGTAGGGGATCGCGCCGCAGGTCGCCATGCGCTCGAGCGAGTGGCCGAGGCTCTCCATCGCGCAGCCGACGCCGCGCGCGTGGTTCACGAACAGGACCCGCAGGCTGCGGCCGATCCACGGCGCGGTGTGCTCGCCGGAGTTGCCGGCGTAGCGCGCGAACCCGCCCGTCGGCGCCAGCGCCGCGTCGTAGCCGGCCTTGACCTCGATCGTCTCCCACGGCCACGTGTGATCGGTGTGGTCGGCGAGCAGCCACACCTCGTGCACGTCGCCGCTCGCCACGCGCGCCTCCGCGTCGATCAGCTCGTAGAGCGCGGCGTAGTCGAGGTGGATCCCGTTGGGCTCGCGCGGGAACCGCGCGGAGTTGCGGTCGACGTGCCCGGCCGGCTCGGTGAAGTCGAGGATCTCGCCCACCTGGTAGTCGAGGAAGATCGGCGCGGACGGGTCGCGGTACCCCTGCCAGCGGGAGGACTCCGCGAGCACGGCGCTGAGCGTCTCCAGCTGGCGGCGCGCCTCGGCCTCGCTCAGCCCGGTCACGAAGTTCACGCCGAGCACGCGCGGCCGCATCCGCCGGAGCTGGTCGTGGTGCTCGACCAGCCACGGGTCGCTGTTGACGGCGCTGTCGGCGTTCGGCCAGATCACGTCGCGCAACCTACACTCGCCCAGTGCTCGACGACTGGCAGATCGGCCCCCGCAACCGCTGGGCCTACGTGCACGTCGGCGAGGTCGTCGAGACCACCATGGTCACGCGCGGCGACGGTCCGGTCACCGAGCTGGCGCGCGCCGAGGCGCCGCTCGCGCTCGAGTTGCCGCCGTACACGGACGGGTTCGCGCTGGTGCGCGACGGCGTGCTCCTCCACGAGGCGTACGGCGGCGAGATGGGGGAGACGTCACGGCACCTCTCGCAGTCGGTGGCCAAGTCGGTGCTCGGCCTCACGACGCTGCTCGTCGGCGTCGATCCGCAGGCTCCGGTGACCGACTTCGTGCCCGAGGTCGCGGGCAGCGGGTACGACGGCGCGACCGTCCGGCACCTGCTCGACATGACCGCCGCCGTCGACTTCGTGGAGGACTACGAGCACTTCGTCCGCTACGACGCGGTCTGCGGGTGGCACGACCCGATCGACGGCGCGCCCGGCTCGATCCTCGAGTTCCTGCCGACGATCGGCAAGGCGGACTGGGCGCATGGGACCCGCTTCCACTACGCCAGCCCGAACACGGATCTGCTCGGGCTCGTGGTGCAGCGAGCGGCGCGCAAGCCCCTCGCGTCCGTGATCGCCGACGTGCTGTGGAGCGCGATCGGCGCCGAGCGCGACGCCGAGCTGGCGGTCGACCCGCGCGGTACCGCCGTGATCAGCGGCGGCTTCTGCGCCACGCTGCGCGACTACGCACGGCTCGGGATCTTCGTCGCCGAGCGGGACATGAACCTCGGCACGCAGCCGATTCAGGACCCGACCGTCCCCGTGAGCGCGCAGGGCTACGCGAACCAGTGGTGGCGCCGCGACGGCGCGATCTGCGCACGCGGCATCCACGGCCAGCTCGTCGCCGTCAACCCGGACGCGAGGACCGTGCTCACGATCCTCTCGTCCTGGCCGACGGCGGTCGACGCCAAGCTGGACGCCGGTCAGCGCGTGCTGGTCCGCAAGCTCACGCGGTAGCGACCTCGTTCTCGTCCTCCTCGCCCGTGTACATCGCCGGCGGCGCCTTCCGGAAGCCGCGCGTGAGCACGAGCAGGTAGATGAAGCCGACGGCGAGCCAGGCGAGGCCGACCTCGAACGCGATCCCGCTCAGCTTCGTCCACAGGTAGATCGTGAACGCGAACCCGAGGAACGGGATCACGCCGAACTTGAAGATGGCCGCGCCCGAGCGGTCCTCGCGGTCGATCAGGTACGTCTTGATCACCGACAGGTTCACGAACGAGAACGCCGCGAGCGCGCCGAACGAGATCATCGAGGACACCGTCGCGAGGCTGATGAACAGCGCGGTCAGCCCGAACAGGCCGACCAGCAGGTTGCCGGTGACGGGCGTGCGGAAGCGCGGGTGCAGGCGGAAGAAGATCGGCCGTGGGAGCGAGCCGTCACGGCCCATCGCGAACAGGATCCGCGACACGCTCGCCTGCGACGCCATCGCGCAGGCGAACGCGCCGGCCACGTACGCGGCCGTGAAGAACGAGTTCAGGAAGTCGTCGCCGATGAACTTCATGACGTCGGCGCTCGCCGAGTCCACGTCGGTGAACGACTGCCAGTCCGGGAACGCGAGGTGCCCGAGGTAGGACTGGAAGATGTAGACGAGGCCGCCGACGAGCGCACACAGGATGATCGCGCGCGGGATCTTCGTGCGCGGGTTCTCCGTCTCCTCCGACAGCGTCGACACCGCGTCGAAGCCGAGGAAGGACAGCGCGAGGATCGCCGCGCCGGCGAACACGAGCCCGAGCTCGGTGTCAGAGTCGTAGAACGGCGCCGTCCAGGACTGCACCTCCACGTCGCCGGTGATCTTGCCGATCGCCATCGCCGCGAAGACGGCGATGAAGACGAACTGCACGGCGACGAAGATCAGGTTCGCGTTGGCGAGCAGCTTGATGCCGAGGATGTTGAGCCCGGTCACGAGGATCACCGCGAGCACGACCCACATCCACTCGGGCGTGCTCGGGAAGTAGTCGTTCATGTAGATCCCGATGACCAGGTAGTTGATCATCGGCAGGAAGACGTAGTCGAGCAGCAGCGCCCACCCGACCATGAAGCCGACGGGGCGCCCGAACGAGCGCGACGCGTAGCTGTAGGCCGACCCGGCGATCGGGTGCACCACGACCATGCGCCCGTACGAGTACGCGGTCAGCAGCATCGCGATCGTCGTGACCGTGTAGGCGAGCGGGAGGTGGCCCTTCGTCTCGGTGGTCACGAGCCCGTACGTGGTCCAGACCGTGAGCGGGACCATGTACGCCAGCCCGAAGAAGACGAGGGCGGGCAGCCCGAGCACGCGCTTGAAGTGCGTCTCCTGCTGCGAACCCATGACCGTGCTCATGCCACGCCTCCATCCATCGTCAGCAACGTGCGCAACGTCCTTCCGGCCGCGAGGTCCTCGAGCGCCTCGGCGGCCTCCTCGAGCGGCCGGCGCCCGGAGATCATCGTGTCCAGGTCGAGCATCTCGGCCTTGTAGAGGTCGACGATCCACGGGACGTCGCGCTGGGGGTCGATCGACCCGTAGTTGGAGCCGAGGATCCGCTGGTTGGCCTCGGCCAGCGCGAGCGGGTCGAAGCGCGCGGTCCTCCCGGTCGGCGGCAGCCCGACGATCACCGCCGCGCCGCCGAGCGCGAGCGCGTCGATCGCGGCCTCGGTGGTCTCGATCCGCCCGATCGCGTCGAACACGTAGTCGAGGTCCTCGAGCGCCCGCGCGTCCTCGACGGTCTCCGTGGCGCCGAGCTGCACCGCCACCTCGAGCTTGGCCGGGTTCAGGTCGCACGCGACGATCCGCGACGCGCCCGCCAGGCGCGCGCCCTGGATCACCGACAGCCCGACGCCGCCGCAGCCGATCACGCCGACGGTCGCCTCCGGCGGCACACCCGCCGTGTTGCGCACGGCGCCCACGCCGGTGGCCACCGCGCAGCCGACGATCGCGACCACGTCCAGCGGGACGTCACGCCGGATCTTGATCGCACCCGACCGCGGCACGACCACCCGCTCGGCCCACGACGACACGCCCAGGTAGTGGTGGAAGCCGTCACCCCAGCGCGAGGTGCCGTCGAGCAGCGTGCCCTTGGCCGCCACCACGTTCGCCACGACCTCGCACTGCCACGGCCGGCCCAGCCGGCACTGGCGGCAGTGCCCGCACTGCGGCATCCAGGAGAGGATCACGTGGTCGCCGACCTCGAGGTCGGTCACGCCTTCGCCCAGCCGCGTGACGACGCCGGAGCCCTCGTGCCCGAGCACGACCGGCATCGGCACGTCCCACTCGCCGCGCACCACGTGCAGGTCGGAGTGGCACACGCCCGCCGCGGCGATCCGCACCTCGACCTCCCCGGCCCGCGGCGCGTCCAGCTCGACCGACGCGATCTCGATCGCCGCGCCCGGCGCCCGCAGCACCGCCGCCTTCACCGGCACAGCCGCCACCCCGCGATCGCGATCCCCTGCGCGCAGGCGACCAGGTCGTCGACCGGCACGTACTCGTCGACCGTGTGCGCCCAGTCGATCGCGCGCGGGCCGTACATCAGCGCGGGCGTGGAGGCCTCCAGCGCGAACGTCGCGCCGTCGTACCAGGAGCCGAGCCCGCCCAGCTCGGTCGGCAGCCCGAGCGCCCGGTTGGCCGCGAGCAGCGCCTGCACGCTCGCCGCGTCGGTCGGCGTCTCGGACGGGTTGACCTCCGTATACCAGCGGAAGGTCGGCGGGTGCTCGGCCAGCCACGAGTCCGTCGCGCACCAGCGCTGGAGGAAGTCCTCGACCTCGGCCTGCGCGTCCGACGTCCAGCCCCGCGCGTCGGCCTGCGCGGGCAGGATCAGCACGGACAGGTCGATCTCGGCCCGGTCGGGGATCGTCACGTGCCAGCCGGCGTCGCCGACGAAGCGCGTCGGGACGATGTCCGGCGGGTCGAGCAGCGGATGGCGCAGGTCGGCCCGCGAGCGCCACTCCGCCCGCAGCCGGTCGACGCCGTCGAGCAGGAAGCGCCCCTTCTCGATCGCGTTGACGGCGCCGCCGTCGCGCCAGTGCGGGTGCTCCTGCTCGGCGTGCCCCGCGCGCCCGGCGATCTCGATCGTGCAGTAGACCGTCCCGCGGCAGGCCGGCCACACGTGCAGCGAGCTCGGCTCCGGGACGATCGCGTAGTCGGCGCGCACGCCGCGGCGCGCGCACGCGAGCCCGCCGACCCCGCTGGACTCCTCGTCCGTGTTCGTGCAGACGATGACGTCGCCGCGCAGCTCGCCCAGCTCGGCCAGCGCCTCCGCGGCCACGACCATCGACGCGATGCCGCCCTTCATGTCGCACGCGCCGCGCCCGACGATCCGGCCGCCGGAGACCTGTGGATCGAACGGGTCGGCCGTCCAGCCCTCCTCACGCCGCGCGGGTACGACGTCGATGTGCCCGTTGAGCAGGAGCGAGGCACCGCCGCCGCTCCCGCGCAGCGTCGCCGCGAGCTGCGGACGCCCCGCGAAGGCGATCCCCGGGACGCTCAGCGGATGGTCCGCCACGTCCTCGGGCGCCGGCTCCCACAGGTCGATCTCGGCGCCCGCGCGCTCCAGGCGCGAGGCCAGCGTCCGTTGCAGCGCCGCCTCGTCGCGTGCCGGCGCCTCGATCCCGGACCGGCTTGTCGTGTCAAAGGCGATCAGCTCGCACGCGAGCGCGACGATCTCGTCCCGCCGCTGCGCGATGCGGGCGACCAACGCCTGCTCGGTCGCGTCCAGCGCGCCCGGTTCCCCCTCGGCCATCGCGGCATGGTCGCACGCATCGCGGATAGGCTCGCCGCTACATGAGCGACGGTGGCTTCTTTGCGGACAGCGACGGCGGGAGCCCGGCCGCGGGCTGGTACACGGACCCGGGCGGGTCAGGCGGAGAGCGGTACTGGGACGGCACGCGCTGGACCGACCAGACGCGGGTCGAGGGCGGTGCTCAGACCGCCGCGCCGACATCCGCCTTCGGCGACCCGCTGCCGCCGTACGGCCAGCAGTCGCCCGGCTTCCAGCCGCCGCCCGCGTCGTTCCAGCCGGTGCCGCAGACCCACGTCTCGGCCAAGTCGCCGGCGCTCGCGATCGTGCTGACGATCCTGTGGCTCGGCGCCGGGCACTTCTACGCCGGCCGCAGCGACACGACCGCGATCCTGCTGGCGGTCGGCAACGCCGTGCTGTGGGTGCTGTTCCTGTTCTGCTTCGTCGGCATCCTCGGCTGGATCCCGCTCGTGATCTGGGCGGCCATCGACGCGCGCCGGTCGGCGCTCGACTTCAACCGCCGCCACGGCGTGTCGACGCCTACCTGATCCGGATCTCGACGTGCGCCGCACGCGTCGGCGCGGCGAGCGAGAGGAAGTCACGCACGCGGCCGGCCTCGCCGCAGAACGGGCACTGGATGTGCTCAGCCGGGGTCAGGGGCCGGTCGCCGGGAGCGATCGGCGCGTCGCAACGCGGGCAGGCGAGCGTCGCCGCCGCGACCACGCGCGACCGCACCCGGATCTCCTGGTGCGTCCGGCCGACCCGCTCGCCTCCGATCGGGTCCGCCCCGTCGCGGTGAAACGCCATCCACCCCCAGGTTAAAGGGTCGGACCCGTCAGCCCGGCTTCACCGCAACGAGGCGAGGTCCGACCAGGTCTTGCCGCCGTCCGCCGACGTGCGCAGCTTGCCGCCCGTGAGGTAGGCGTAGAGCGTGCCGTCGGGCGTCGCGAGGAAGTCCTTCGGGCCGCTGCCGATCGAGCCGCCGACCTCGTTGAAGGTCTTGCCGTCGTCGGCCGAGAGGCGGATCTTCCCGTCCAGCCCGGCGCTGTAGAGCTTGCCCGGCCCGGCCCAGGAGACGCGGGCCTTCGGCGTCGTGTCCCGCTGGCGCCAGGAGTTGCCCTCGTTGGACGACACCCACGTGCCCTGCTCGGTGCCCGCCGCCCACTGCTTCGGGTTGTCGGGGTTGACCGTGATGTCCGTCGTCGCGGCCGCGGCCGGCGCGGCGCGGCTCTCGAACGTCTTCCCGCCGTCGGTCGACACCTGGACGGAGTTGGGGTCGTCCGTGCGCAGCGCGAGGACGTTCCGGGCGTCGATGATCTCGAGGTCGTGGTAGTCGATCTCGCCGATGCCCGACACCGCCTGCCACGTCTTGCCGTCATCGGGTGAGCTCACGAGCCCGACGTTCAGCGGCAGCGTCCCACCCTTGGAGTGGCCGGACGCCAGCAGCGTGGTCGGGCCCGTGTAGCGGAGCACCAGGTCGAGCAGCGGGCCCTCACCCTTGCCCGGCGCCGACAGCGACGGCTCGAGCTCCGTGGGCGCCTTCGCGCCCTTCGGGAGCCGGTAGGTGCCGCTGGTCGAGCCGATCAGCAGCTCGCCGTCGCCGGGCCGGGTCGCCAGGGAGCCGACCTCCAGCGCGGCGTCCGCGGTCGGCTCCGGCGGGAGGTCCTCCTCGGCCGACGAGGAGGAGCTTCCGCAGCCCGCGAGTGCGAGCGTGATGAGGATGAGGGCGTGTTTTCTCAAGGGGTGGTCGTCGACAAGGTGAACGTCAGCGGCTTCGAGTACGTGCCGGTTCGCAACGCGTCACCGGCGGCGATCGACTGCTTGAAGTCGAACGTCACCTCGTCGTTGGACACCGGTCCCGAGTACGAAAGTAGCGGCGTCGGCGCGGCCGACGACCCGACCGGGGCGAACGGCGACGGCGTGGCCGCACCGCTGCCGGCCTTCACCTGCACGGGTTGCGGCAGGGAGAACGCGCCGTTGACCAGGTGGCCGGTCGCCGCCGCGCTCGGGTCCGCCGCGGTCAGCAGCGCGGCGCCGACGGTGGAGGTGACCTTCGCGTCGGTCTTGGCGAAGTAGTCGCCGGCGGTGCCGGGCACGAACGTGCCGAACGACCCGGGCGCGCCGAGCGTGAGCGACAGCGTCGCGGGCACCGACCCGCCCACCGTGCCCTCGGCCGACCGCGAGCAGTCCGCCCGTGCCGCCCCCGGGACCGGCTCGAAGCAGAGCGCGTCGCCCTGGTTCGAGTTGCCCTCGAGGAACTTGACGTCGCGCACCTCGCGCTCGTACGGGCCGGTGTACTCGAGGATGTAGAGGCCGTTGCGCAGGTCGACGACGTAGATCAACCCGTCCTCGATCACGGGGTAGCTCCACATCACGACCTTGTTGTCGGTGCGGTCGGGCAGGGTGTCGCTCGAGAGGCGCGGGTCCTCGGCGCCGACCGTCGCGAGCGGCTGCGGCTTGAACTCCGCCAGCTGCCTGACGTTGCGCGGGTCGGAGATGTCCATCGCCTGCACGCCACCCGAGTGCCAGGTGCTGAACGCGATGTTCGGCGTCAGCGTCGGGTTGTGCGCGGAGTAGGACGTGCGCGGCGGGTTGAACGTCGCGCATCCGAGCGGCTGGTTCTCGGGCAGCCGGTAGTCGCCCACCACCGCCGGCTTGGTCGGGTCGGCGATGTCGACGAAGCGCGTCCAGCCCCACGGGCAGCCGTGCCCGGCCGCGGTGGCGGTGCCGTACACCTCGTCGGACACGTACACCGCGTCCTTGTTCCAGAGCTTGATCGCGCTGTGCGCGCCCGGCCCTTCCCACTGCACGCGGTTGGCCGGTGGCGTGACCAGCCGGTAGGTGTTCGTCGCCGGGTCGGTGTCCGTGAAGTCGGACACGTCGACGACGCCGAAGCCGCGCGTGAGCAGCGCGAAGTACGCGCGTGTGCCGTCGTTGGAGACCGAGAACGAGTGGATGCCCGAGCCGCTCGAGTTGCCGAAGCCGTGCGGGCCGTCGAACAGCAGCTTCGGCTCACGCGTCGCCGCGTCCGCGTTGAGCAGGGGCGAGAGGTCGTAGATCTTCAGGTTGCGACCGGCGCTGGCCTCGAACATCAGCGCGCGCTGCGGGTTCTTCGGGTCCTCCCAGATGAAGAACTCGTGCGTGTCACGCGTGTTCTGGTGCAGCAGCTGCGGGTCGGCGGCGTGCTTGCCCTTGATGTCGTAGAAGCGCATCGAGCTCTTGCTGGGCTGCTCGCACAGGTGCGCCGACTGCCCGCCGCAGTTCGTGTGCAGGACGATCAGCACGTCCTGCGAACGCCAGACGCGCAGCTCGCGCGAGGACTCCTGCTTGTTGCCCTCCAGAGGCGGCAGCATCTCACCCGCCTCGACCGGCCGCGCGGGGTTGCTCGCGTCGATGATCTTGATGCCGGCGTTGTCGCGTCCCTGCGAGCCGTCCGTGCGGCTGCCGACGTAGACGAAGCCCTTGTTGACCGCGATCGCGGCGTTCATGCCGCGGTTCTCGAGCGGGTTGTGGCCCACGAGCGTGAGCGCCCCGGGCGTCTCGGGCGCGCGCTGCATGAACATGCTCGCGCCGCCTTGGTAGGCGCCGATCTGCCGGGCGACGTCGCCCGTGAACATGAAGTCCGCGGAGTGCGCCCCCGCGGTGGCTACTGGTACGGCAAGCGCGAGCGTGACGACTGCCGCCGCCGTTCGGCGCGCCCTGGCACCCCTCATAGTGTCCCCTTCCCCGTGTACCCCTCCATGGGCCGCCGATGAGAGCGGGCCCCGGTGCCCGGAAGTGAACCACAGCTGGATGGTTGAGCGGAAGCGCGCGCATCACCCTTTCGTCCGATCTTCTGTGGTGATGGGTCGGCGCACCCATTGCGGGCCTGTGATTCCGGTTCTTCTCGATCCGGCACCCGCTATTTTCCTGACAACGAGATGACCGGGCGGCGGCCGACCATGAAAGACGTGGCCGCCATGGCCGGCGTGAGCCTCAGCACGGTCTCGCGCGTCGTCAACGGCCAGGGCGTGGACGCCGACCTGACGGCGAAGGTGCAGCGCGCCGTCGAGCTGCTCGGCTACCGCCACAACCACGCGGCGGGGTCGTTGCGGCGGTCGAGCGGGCTGTCCTCCACGATCGGCCTGATCGGCGAGGACATCGGCGATCCGTTCTTCGCCGCCTTCCATCGCGGCGCCGAGCAGGTCGCGCGCGAGCGCTCGGTGGTGACCTTCGCGGCCAGCTCCGACGGCAACCCGGAGTACGAGCGCGAGATCATCGAGACGATGCTCGGGCGCCGCGTGGACGGGCTGTTGCTGATCCCGACCGGCAAGGACCACTCCTACCTGCGGCGCGACGTCGCGACGGGGACGGGGCTCGTGTTCGTCAACCGCCCGCCGAAGACGATCGACACGGACTGCGTCATCACGGATCATCGCGGCGGCGCGCGCCAGGCGGTCGCGCACCTGCGCGCGCACGGGCACGAGCGGATCGCGTTCGTCGGGCCCGGGCCGGACGAGGGCTTCGCGGCGGCCGAGCGGCTCGCCGGCTACCGCGAGGGCATGGACGGGCTCGAGGAGGACATCGTCGTCCACGGCGACCTGGAGCCGCTGCTCGCCGGCGACGAGGCGCCGACCGCGGTCTTCTCCGCGCAGAACCTCGTCACGGTCGAGGTCATGCGCACGCTCTTCCGGCTGGGCCTGGACCGTGTCGTGGCGCACGTCGGCTTCGACGACATCCCGCTGCGCGGCGCGATCGCCCCGCCGGTGACGATGGTCGCGCACGACGCGGCCGACCTCGGGCAGACCGCGGCCGAGCTGCTGTTCTCGCGCCTGGACGGCTTCAACGGGCGCGCGCGTGAAGTCGTGCGCCGGCCGGTCCTGATCGAGCGTGGCACCGGCGAGCTTCAGCCGGTCTCGTAGGCCTGCGGGTCCAGCCGCGCCGTGCGGCGGCGGTACTCGGTCCACGACCACGGCCACTGGCTCGGGTCGTTGCCGTGCTCGTCGACGTACCAGTTCGTGCAGCCGCTGTGCCAGACCGTGCCGGCGAGCGCCGTCCGCAGCTCGGCGTCGAACGCCTGCGCGGCCTCGCGGCGGACGACGATGGTCCGCGCGCGGCGCCGCTCACGCTCACGCAGCGCGGCGATCACGTGCGTCAGCTGCGCCTCGATCGTCGCCACGACCGACCCGGACCCGCCGTTCGTGTTCGGCCCGTAGAGCAGGAACAGGTTCGGGAACCCCGGCACGGTGACGCCGAGGTACGCGCGTGGGACGGCCGCCCACTCCTGCGCGAGCGTGCGGTCGTGCGTGCTGATCTCCATCGGCGCCACGAAGTCGTGCGCGCGGAAGCCGGTGGCCAGGACGAGCACGTCCGCGGGGTGCTCGACGCCGTCCGCGGTGCGGATCCCGTGCGCGCCGATCCGCTCGATCCGCCGGTCGGTCAGCGTGACGTTGGGCTTGGCGAGCGTCGGATACCAGTTGTCCGTGAGCATGATCCGCTTGCAGCCGATCTCGTCCGTCGGCGTCACCGTGCGGCGGAGCGCACGGTCCTTGATGGCGAGCCGGATCTGCAGCTGCCCGAGCGCGCGGAACGGCCGCAGCAGCCTGGTCTTGCGCCGGGAGAGCGCGTAGGCGGCGAAGTCGTGGAAGGCGTAGTTGGCGGCGCGGTCGAGCCGCTGCACCAGCGGGACGCGCTCGAACAGCCGCTGCGCCCACGGCGGGTAGGGGAAGTCGCCCTTCGGGATCGTCCAGCCCGGCGAGCGCTGGAAGACGGTGACCCGCTCCACCTCCGGCTGGATGGCGGGCACGACCTGGATCGCGCTGCAGCCCGTCCCGATGACCGCGACGCGCTTGCCGGACAGGTCGACGTCGTGGTCCCAGCGGGCGGTGTGGAACGCCGGGCCGGCGAAGTCCTCGAGGCCGGGGAGCGGCGGCACGGCGGGCGTGGTCAGCTGACCGCACGCGGTGATCAGCACGTCGGCGGTGTGCTCCCCGCCGCTGGTGTCGAGCGTCCAGCGCCCGTCGGCGAAGTGCGCGGACCGGACGTCGGTGCTCACGCGGACGTCGAACGGCCGCGCCACGTCCTCCAGGTAGGCCTGGATCTCGGCCTGCGGCGCGTACCGGCGTGACCAGCGCGGGTTGGGCGCGAACGAGAACTCGTACAGGTGCGACGGGATGTCGCACGCCGCGCCCGGGTACGTGTTCGCGTTCCACACGCCCCCGAGCCGCGGCTCGCGCTCGAACACCGTCACGTCCCGATAGCCCGCCCGCGCGAGCATCGCCGCGGCCCCGATGCCCGCGAACCCTCCACCGACGACCGCTACTGACGTCATGTCCGCAAACATAAACGTCCAGGACGTTTAACTTCTAGTTGCGCGTCTTGTCCGCGTACATGCGCGCGTCGGCGAGGCGCAGCGCCTGGGTCGGCGAGCTCGCTTCGATGCCGAGGACGACCGCGCCGGTGGAAGCGGTGACGCCGTCGCTGCGCAGGGCGGCGCTCGCGCGTGCGAGCGCGTCCTGGGCGTTCGCGTCCACCAGCACGCAGAACTCGTCGCCGCCGAGGCGGTAGGCGCTGCCGACGCCGGCGACCGCTTCGCGCAGGCGGAGGCCGAACTCGGCCAGCAGGGCGTCGCCGGCGGCGTGGCCCTGGCTGTCGTTGAGCGCCTTGAAGCCGTTGAGGTCGAACAGCGCGAGGTGGGCGCCGGCACCGCGCTCGAACGCGTCGCCGAGGTCACGGAAGAGCCGGCGGCGGTTGCCGACGCGGGTCAGGTCATCCGTCAGCGCCAGCCGCTCGGCCTCGGCCAGGCGACCGCTTGCCCGGGCCGCGTCGACCGTGCGGGCGACGCCCAGCGCCAGCGCGGCGACGGCGAGCCAGAGCGCACCGTCGGCGACCCGGTGGTAGTGGTCGACGACGAGCACGACCAGCGCGGCGGCGGATGCGAGGACCGGCGTGAGCGGCTGGCGGCTGACCGCCGGCTCGGCGCGCGGGCAGCGCGGGCGCACGACGGCGAGCGCCACGAGCCCGAAGATCCAGCCGATGTCCATCCAGCTCGCGAAGGCGACGTCGGCCATGCCGGCCATGCGCAGCGCGAACAGCAGGTCGGTGCCGGCGAGCAGCAGGATGCCGAAGGCGAGCCGCCGCCACTCGGTCGAGGCCGGGCGGCGCGCGATCACGAGCGCGGCGAAGGTGAAGCCGATCAGCAGCAGGTCGCCGATCGCGAACGCCCCGGCGACCGCGGTCCCGAGCGGGGGCAGGCCGGTGGTGGTCAGCTTCGGCATCAGCACGGCGGCGGCCGCGGCGGCGACGCCCAGGCACGCGACGACGCCGTCCAGCCAGTGCCCGGCACCCCAGCGCGGGATCATCAGCATCACCGCGATCCAGAAGGCGGGGTAGGAGGACAGCCAGAGCCACTCGGCGAGCGTCGGGTAGGCGGTGTAGCTGTCCGTCAGCAGCAGCACGGAGGACACCGTCGAGCCGGCGGTCCACAGGGCGATCCCGGCGAACAGCGCGAGCTGCGCGGGCGAGCGGACGCGGTGGGCGGACTGGCCGGCGACGAGCGTCGCGACGAGCGCGGCGGCGGTGATCAGCGTCTGGTGGCGCGCCGGGTCCGTCGTCAGCGCGGCCGCCAGCATCAGCGGCACGGTCACGCACGCGAGCAGCGCGAGCACGCGTGCGGGGACGGGCGGGACGGATCGGTCCACGCCCTCCTATCGGCACCTGGAGCGGAAACCTGAGCTGGTCGTTCGGCTAGCGTGGCGCGAGCCGCGCGCTCGGCCGCCAGACCTTCATGATGTCGCGCATCGAGATGATCCCGGTCAGCTCGCCGTTGTCGACCACGACGAGGTGCCGGAACCCGCCCTTGGCCATCGTGTCGGCGGCTTCCTCGAGGTCCCAGTCGCAGTCGGCGAAGGCGGCGTTCGAGGTCAGGTGCTCGGACACGCGCTCGGCGTCCGGATCCTCGCCCTTGCCGAGCGAACGCACCAGGTCGCGCTCGGAGATGATCCCGGGCCCGGGCTGCTCGGGGTCCATGACCACCAGCGAGCCCACGTTGTGGTCGGCCATGAACTTCGCGGCCTCCCGCAGGCTTCGCGCCGGGGTGAACGTCAGCACCTCTTCGGTCATCACGTCTCGGACCTTCACGACGGCTCCTTCCCTACCTGGCTGTCCACCAAGACCATACTGTGTCAATTGCCACTATGTCATGTGGCGCTCATCGCGTCCGCGAGCTGGCTGCGCTTGGAGATGTCGAGCTTGCGGTAGGCGCTCGACAGGTGCGTCTCGACGGTCTTCTGGGTCAGGAAGAGCGTCTGGGCGATCTCGCGGTTCGTCTTGCCGGCGATCGCCACCTCGATCACGCGCCGCTCGGCGGCCGTGAGTGCCTCCACGCCGTCGGCGAGCGTGCGGCGCGGCCGTGCCCCGGCGACGCGCAGCTCGTCGGCGAGCGCCCCGGCCAGCAGCGTCATCCCGCGCCGCTGGGCGCGTTCGGCGGCGCGGTGGAGCACCTCCAGCGCCTCGCTGCGCTTGCCCGCCCGGCGCAGCGCGCCGCCGAGGAACAGCTCGGCGCGCGTGAGGTCCAGCTCGTCGTGCGGAAGCTGCGCCACCGCCTCCTCGAGCAGGTCGAGGTCGGCCCGGGCGAGCCCGAGCGTGGCGAGTGCGGCGCCCGTCGCGCGGGGGAGGCCGGCGCGGCGCGCGGCCTCGAGCTGGTCGGCGGCGAGCTGCTCGGCCTCGGCCTTCGCTCCGAGCCGCAGCTGCGCGTGCGCGGCCGTGAGCCGCCACTCGGGGATCGGGCCGCAGTTGAGCGCCTGCGCGACCGCGCCGGCGTGCAGCGCGCCGGCGAGCGCGCCCTCGGCGTCGCCCGCGGCGAGCCGGGCGGCGGCGCGGACGTTGTGCAGGAACGCGAACTGGTAGGCGGCGGGCCACGGCTCGGGGGCGGCGCGCTCGGCGATCAGCGCGAGCGCGTCGGCCGCGCGGCCACGTTCGATCAGGACGTGCCCGACCGAGGTCAGGTGGAACGGGTCGAAGCTGCCCTGGGCGGCGTCGTCGAGCAGGTCGAGCACGGCGTCCGCGTCGCCGTCGGCGGCCAGCAGGTCGCCGACGAGCATCCGGCCCATCGCGCGCCCGGACGCGCCGCCGAGCATCATCGCGCGTGACCCCGTCTGCGCCGCGAACCCGCACAACGCGTCGAACGCCGCCATCACGGTGTGGTGGCGTCCGGTGAACATCAGCGTCGTCATCGTGATGTGCGCGGCGCTCGCGTCCCCGGACGCGAACAGGGCGGGGTCGGCCACGAGCGCCTCCGCCAGATCACCGGCGCGGGCGGCGTCCGCGCCCCACAGCTGCAACGCGAAGGCGACGATCGCGCGCTCGTAGAGCGTCAGCACCGCGCCCGTGGCCTCCTGGTCGATCAGCGTCTGCACGCCGGCGGCGACGCTCGGCGCGTAGTCGGCGTGCACCAGCCCGGTCTGCAGCGCGTGCGCCTCGAGCATGGTGCGCAGCGCGGGGTCGTTGAGGTCCTCGAGCGCTTCACGGGCGAGCGCGGTCGCGCGCTCCCACTCGCCGATCGAGGCGAGCACGCCGACCACCTGCAGCCGCGCGCGGGCGCGCAGGTCGGGGTCGGCCATCCGCGCGACGACGCCGGTCCAGCGCTCCTCCCAGCCGGGCGCGTGCTCGAGCGCCTCCGCACGGGCGGCGAGCAGGTCCAGCTCGACGCGGCGCGCGGGGCTCGTGTCCTCCTCCAGCGCGCGGCGCGCGTACACGAGCGCGGCGCTCGGAGCGCCCCGGTCGAGCGCCGCGGCGGCCGCGTCGCCCAGGTGCGCGCAGGCGGTGTCGAGCGGGGGCGGGAGCGGGGTGCGCGCGGGCACGTGCACGAGCCGCGCGGCGATCCGCTCGGCGCCGGCGCCCTGCCCGGCGAACGCCGCCGCGGCGCGGGCGTTGAGCGCCGGCCGCTCGGCGAGCGGGACGCCGTCGGCGACGGCCGCGCGGACGATCGGGTGCGCGAAGTCCAGCGGCAGCCGCTCGTCGAGGATGCCGATGTCCATCAGGCGCTCCGCGAGCGTGCGCGTCTCGGCGGGCTCGAGGTCGGCGACGAGCGCGACCGCCTCGGGCGCGGCGGGCTCCTCCAGCGCGGCGAGCGCGCGGGCGACGGTGAGCGCGTCGGGGCCGACCGCGGTGATCCGGCGCAGGACGCTGCGCGCGATGCTGTCCGGGCCGAGCGCGAGCAGCCTGGGCGCCTCCTGCGCGCGGCCCTTCAGGCCGGCGTCGCGCGCCTCGCGCAGGAGCGCGCCGACGTAGAACGGGTTGCCGGCCGTGACGCGCTCCACCTCGGTCGCGAACGCCGGCTCGGGCTGGGTGGCGAGCGCCTCGGCCGTGAGCGTGGTGATGGCCGCGCCGCTCAACGCGCGCGGGCGCAGGTGGCGGGTGAGCGGGTCGTCGGCGAGCGCGTCGAGCACCGGTGCCGCGTCGCTGTGCGCCTCCGGGCGCGTGCTCAGCGCGACGAGGAGCGGCAGGCTCTCGGCGCGCCGCACCAGGTAGCTGAGCCAGTGCAGCGAGACGAGGTCGGCCCACTGCAGGTCGTCGACGATCAGCACGACCGGAGCCGCGTCCGTGAGGTTGGCGACGAGCCAGTGCAGCCCGTGCATCAGCTGCTGGTCGGTGGCGGGCGGGGCGGTCGCGTGGGCGCCGTCGAGGATCGCGAGTGACAGGCCCGCGGCCCCCGTGGTCAGCTCCGCGCGTTGCGCGTCGTCGAGCGTGCTCAGCAGCGGGTCGAGCAGCTGGCGCACCGCGCCCCACGCGTAGCCCTGCTCGAGCGGGCCGCCGCGCGCGCTGAGCACGTGCGCTCCCTGCTCACGGGCACGATCCCGCAACGCGCCGAGCAGCCGCGTCTTGCCGGCGCCGGCCTCGCCCTCGATCCAGACGACCGCGCCGTGCCCGGCCCGCGCCGACTCCAATCCGCGGTCCAGCGCGGCGATCTCGACATCCCTGTCCAGCAGCACTCACGGCAGCGTAACCGACAGGTAGATTCGCGCTCGCACCCCGCCAAGGAGGAGAGAGAGATGCAGTTCATCGTCCGGTTCGACGTCAAGCAGCCCGCGAACGTCAGCAACGAGGAGTTGATCGCGATCTGGCGGCGCGAGGCCGTCGCCGCCCAGGGCGCCGTCGACGCCGGCGCGGTCAAGCACCTGTGGAAGGTCGCGGGCCAGCGCACGGTGTTCGCGATCATCGAAGTCGACTCCCACGAGACCCTCGACCGCGCGCTCGGCGGCCTGCCGATCATCCGCGAGCTCGGCCCCGGCGTGACCACCGAGGCCCTCGCGATCTACGACTACTCGACCTACGCGCAGGACCTCGAGGAGGGCGTGCACGGAGGCTGAGACGCGGCTCGGCGCGGCGGCGGGGTCAGAGCTCGATCGGCTCGACCGTGCGGTCGCCGCCCGCGTCGCCCGTGTTGACCGTCTCGCGTGGCTCGATCAGCAGGACATGCGTCTCCTCGTCGGCCTTGGGGCAGTGCTCGACGCCGCGGGGGACGACGAGCAGCTCACCCGGCTCGAGCACGACGTCGCGGTCGCGGAACTGGATCGTCAACCGTCCCTTCGTGACCACGAACAGCTCGTCGGTCTCGTCGTGCTTGTGCCAGACGAACTCGTCCTCGATCTTCACGACCACGAGCTTGTAGTCGTTCATGTAGCCGACGATCGCGGGCTGATAGGCGGCGGGCAGCTGGGCGAACTTCTCGGCGAGGTTGACCTTGTCGCGCATGAGCCAAGTCTCTCACGCGCGACAGCGCGGTCCGATCAGCCCGAGGGCGCCGGGCTCGTCAGCTGACGGCGCGGTCGAGCCAGCCCGAGGCGACGGCGTCCAGCCGCCAGCCGGACGGTCGCTGCGCGTCCACCGCGAGCCTCCACCGCAGCGTGAACGTGGTCCTGCGCCGGGCCGACCCGCGCACGAGCCCATTGCCGTCCGGCGTCCGGACCGCGAGCTTGCCGCGCAACGTCACCGCGACCGTGAGGCTCACCGGGTGCGAGCGCGCGCGCAGCGTGACGGGCGCGACGTCGACGACCCGCAGCGCGCGCACCACGACCGGCCCGGGCGCGCCGGGCGGGTGCAGCAGCGTCTTCGTGCACGACTCGGACGCGAGCGCCAGCAACGGGCCCGGCGCGCCGTGCTCGCTCGCGGCCGTCCACGCCCCGACGCAGCGCTCGACGGCCAGCACGACCACGTGCCACGCGAACCGCTCGTCGACGAGCGCGAGGTCGGCCAGGGCCGTCCGCACGCCGGCACCCGCGCTCACGAGCCCGGACGCCAGCGCCGGGTCGTCCACCGCGTCGTCGGCGGCGAGCTCGAACACCGCTTCGCTGCGCATCGCCGGGTCATCGGCCGCGTCCGCGATCAGGCGCTCGTCCCAGTGATGCCCGGCGTCCCGGGACGCGTCGACCGCGGCGAGCTTCCAGCGCCCGTCGTCGCGCCGGAACGTCCAGTACTCCAGCGCGCGCAGCGGCCGCAACTGCCCGGAGAGCGGCGACACCCCGCCCTCGAACCCGAGCTCGAGCACGCAGCGCGCCGCCGTCGGATCGCGCGTGTTCTCGACGCTCACGACCCGCACGCGCGGCGTCTGCAACGTCCGGGGGCCGACCGCCGGGTTGCGGACGCTCCAGCCCGCGCGCAGCTGCTCCAGCAGGCCGGGCGCGATCACCGCTTCGAGCGGCCGCCAGTCACGGCTCGCCCGCGCGCGCTCCAACGCCTGATGGCAGCGCAACGCCACGCCGACGACGAAGTCCGCGTCGAACGCCCGCTCGTCCTGCGCCGCGACCGAGGCCGCGACGCGCGCGGCGCTCAACCGGGCGCGACGCCTGAACACGTCCTAGACGGGGCGGCGGTAGCGGATGTGGGTGGACAGCGGCGAGTGCAGCACCTCGACGGGCTCGAAGCCGAACGTGTCGACGCCGTCGAAGATGCGCTCGCCCGCGCCGAGCAGGACCGGGGCGATGTCGAGCGTGAGCTCGTCGATGACCCCGGCGATCAGCGCCTGGCGCACCGTGGACGCGCCGCCCGCGATGTCCACGCCGTCGTCACCGGCCGCGGCGACCGCCTGCGCGTAGGCGGCCTCGAAGCCGTCGGTCACGAAGTGGAACGTCGTCCCGCCCTCCAGCTCGATCGGCTCGCGGGCATGGTGGGTGAGCACGAACACCGGGGCGTGATACGGCGGCTCCGGTCCCCACCAGCCGCTCCAGTCCTCGTCCCACGCCCCGCGGATCGGACCGAACATGTTGCGGCCCATCACGTAGGCGCCCCGCGGGCGCATCAGCCAGCCCGCCGCGGTCTCGTCGGCCGCGTTGGCGCGCTCGTCGCCGAGGTGCCAGCCGTGCAGCTCGCGTCCGCGCTCGCCCAGCGGCTGGTCGCGACGCTGGTCAGGCCCGGCGACGAAGCCGTCGAGCGAGATCGACATGTGACAGGTGGTGTCCGGCATGGCCGCCTTTCGCGAAGCGTTGACTCGCCGGAGGTCTACCAGCCCCCGGCCAGGCCGGCTTGCAACCGGCGGATGGCCGCACCCTGCAGGCCCGACGCGAGCAGGCCCGGGCCGAGCGGGCCGGAGCGGTCCGCGCCCAGCGGTGGAAGGCGCCCCAGGGCATCCGCCACGCTCGCCGACATGTGGCTCAGCTGCCAGCGGATCTCCGCCTCCACCGCGACGTCCTGGTCGTCGGCGGCCAGGCCGGCGGCCTTGGCGGCGTACCCGGCGGCGCCGAGGGCGTGCGCGCCCATGTGCGCGACGGCCGCCGCCTGCCCCGCCGCGCGGGCCGCCGCGGCGGCGGGCGCCGGCACCGCGTTGGGCGCACCGCCGCCGACGAACCGCCGGCGGATCTCGTCGGCGACGTCCAGCTCACCGCGCGCGAACGCCCGGGTGCGCGTAATCGCCTCCCGCGGCCGGAGGTCCTCCGGGGCCTCGGCCTCGAACATCCACAGGACCCGCTCGGCGCAGTCGGCCGCCCACGCGGCCACGGTCCGCCGGTCGCTCTCGCTCAGCGTCTGCGGCGAACCCATGACCGGCATGCTGGCAGCCGCCACGGCCGAATAGCGTATGCGCCGATGCGACCACTTGCCCTGACGCTGCTCGCCGGCGCGGCGCTGGTCGCCGCGGGCTGCGGCGACCGGACGGACGACGTGCGCGGCGACCGCGTGCTGCGTGGCGGCATCCTGTACTTCGGAGGTCCCGCCGGACCGGGTGGCATGGCCGAGCAGGGCACGGACTACAAGTCGGGCACCGTCAGCTTGTACGACGGGGACGGCAAGATCACGGCGACGAAGCTCGATGACGGCGAGCCCTTCGAGTTCCACGTGCGCCGCGGGACGTACCGGCTGCGCACCGATCTCGGCGACCTCCCGTGCGAGCGCGTCGTGGAGGTCGCCCAAGCGCGCGTCACGGCCGATCTCGAGTGCGCGATCAAGTGACGCGAGCGGCCTAGGGGGTCGTCGTCGACAACGTGAACGTCAGCGTCTGCGCGTAGGTGCCGGTGCGCAGCGCGTCGTCCGCGGTGCTCGTGACCGTCGCGGTGGTGCTGACGTCGTACGTCCGGTCCACGCCGGGGACGAAGGTCGGGAACGCGGCCGCGGGGCCGAGGTCCAGCGCGAGCGTCGCCGGGACGTCGCCGCCGACCGTCGCCGCCGCGGACGTGCTCGTCGTGATCGCGAGCTTCCCCGTGTACGGGCGGAGGTCGGACGCCAGCGTGTCGACCACCTGCGCCGAGCGGACGTCGACGCCGGGCGAGAGCGCGATGAAGTCGATCCGCCGGTCCGGCGTGTTGCCCGGCTTGGGCAGCAGCGTGTTGCGCGACTCGAGGATCGGGAGCTTCGACAGGATCGCCACGCCGTACTGGCGCCGCGGCTGGCCCTCGCTCGCGGGCGCGCTGTCGAGGTTGGGCGCGAACCCGACGTGCATGTCCAGCCGCCGCGCCAGCTCCGCCGGCTCGTCCAGGTTGCCGCTGCGGGCGCTCCAGAACTTGTCGACCGCCTGCAGGCCGATCACGTCGGCGCCGGTGGCCGTGATCGCTGCGGCGGTGCGGTCGAGGTCGAGCGGGGCACCGTTTGAACGTCTCGTGAACCGTTCGGCAACGGACCGGGTAGATGCGTCCCATGGTTGACGAGAGCAAGCCCGTGCCCGAGCCCGGCGAAGCGCAGCGCGACGACGACGCGGTCCACTACTACGAGGTCGACGAGACGAACGTCGGCGGGACCGAGACGTCCGACTCAGAGCCGGACGACCGCGAGCAGCCAGGGGCGGCAGCGGCGGAGTGACACGACCTCGCCGCGCGCGGCGAGCAGGTCGGCGAACGCGGCGCGCGACCAGTGGTGGATGTGCCCCGGCGTGTTGCCGCGCTCGCGGACGTACGCGCCGCGGGCGAGGTTGAGCGCGCGCCACAGCGGCTCGTCGGGCACGGTGACGACGATCGCGCGGCGCGCGACGCGCAGGGCCTCGTCCAGCGCACGCGGCGGGTCGGTGACCAGCTGCAGCATCTCGATCAGCGTGACGACGTCGAACGCGTCGTCGGCGAAGGGGAGCGCGTGCGCGTCTCCGGTCATCCGCTCGATGCGCGGTGCCTCGCGGGCGGCCCAGGCGGCGCGCAGCTCGGGCACGTCCCGGTCGAGGCCGACGACGCGCGCGTCCGGCGCGAAGCGCTCCGCGAGGTGCTCGGTGACGCGGCCCTCGCCGCAGCCGACGTCCAGCAGGTCGCCCGGCGCAAGCGGGTCGACCAGCGCGTCCAGCTCGGCGAAGAACCGCCGCATGAGGTGGCGGACGACCGGGTTGCGCGTGTCGTACTTGTCGTAGACGTTCCCCGGATAGGGCTCGACCGTCGGTGCTGCGGGCACGCGCGGATGATGGCAACATGCCCGGAACTTGGGACGCATCCTGCTCATTGGAGGTGCAGGCTTCATCGGCGCCCACCTCGCGCGCGAGCTGTCCGAGCGCGGGCGGGACGTCGTCGTGCTCGACGACGACCGGGCGTGGACCGATGACGACGAGGCCGCCGTCCGGGCGCGCGCGTGGCGCCGGCGGACCCTGCTGCGCGACGCGGACCTCCGCCACGGGGCTGCCGACGACCCGCTCGCGCTCGCGGAGGTGCTCACCACGACGCCGCCGGACGCGGTGGTGCACCTGGCCAACCTGCCGCTCGTCGCGGTCGCCGACCGCGACCCGGCGCGGGCGCGCGCGGCGATCGTCGGCACGACCGCCGCCGTGGTCGCGGCCGTCGCGCGGCACGCGCCGCACGCACGGCTGACCTATGTGTCCTCGAGCATGGTCTACGGCGACTTCGTACGCGACCCGCAGCCGGAGACCGCGCGCCTCGCGCCGCGCGAGCCGTACGGCCAGGCCAAGCTCGACGCCGAGCGGCTCGTCCGCGACTCGTGGACGAGCTGGACGATCGTGCGCCCGTCAGCCGTCTACGGCCCCGGCGACGGCCACCGCCGCTTCATCACGCGGCTCGTCGAGGCGGCCGTCGACGAGCACCCGCTGCGGTTGACCGCCGACCCGGACGTGCGGCTGGACTTCACGCACGTCGCGGACGTGGCGCGCGGCCTCGCCGACGCGGCGCTGTCCCCGGCCGCCGAGCGCGGCACGTTCAACCTCGCGGCGGGACGGGCGCGCTCGCTCGTCGAGGCGATCGACGCCGTACGCGCCCTCGGCTTCCCCGTCGCGGTCGAGCCGGTGGTCGCGCCGGCCGTCCGCCCGCGCCGTGGGACGCTCGACATCGCCCACGCCCGCGACGTGCTCGGATACGCGCCGCGCTTCAGCCTCGAAGCCGGCCTGGCCGCGCACCTCGACGTGGCGCTCGCGCCGGCGTGAACGCCGCGGTGCCGTTCTTCGCGGCCGAGCGCACGTGGGCCGAGCACGGCGAGCGGTACGCGCAGCTGATGGCCGAGGCGCTCGCGGGCGGCCAGGCGCTGCAGGGGCCCGCGGTGCGCGCGTTCGAAGCGGCGCTGGCCGCGCGGTGTGGGCGCGCCCACGCGGTCGCGGTCGGGTCCGGGACCGACGCGTTGGCGTTCGCGCTCCTGGCGGCGGGGGTGGGGCCGGGAGACGAGGTGCTCGTGCCGGCGATCTCGTTCATCGCGACCGCCTCGTGCGTGCTGCGCGTGGGCGCGGTGCCGGTGTTCGTGGACGTGGACCCGTGGCTGCGGCTGGACCTCGACGCCGCGCGCGCCCTGGTCACGCCCGCCACGCGCGCGCTGCTCGCGGTCGACCTCTACGGGCAGACGGTCGATCACGTGGCTTTCGAGCGCTTCGCGGACGAGCACGGCCTGACGCTCGTCGAGGACGCGGCGCAGGCACTCGGCGCCACGCACGCCGGGGCGATCGGCGCGCTGTCGTGCTGCTCGTTCGACCCGACGAAGACGATCGCCGCGCCGGGCAGCGGCGGCGCGGTGCTGTGCGACGACGACGCGCTGGCGGCCGCGCTGCGGCGCCTGCGCTGGCACGGCCGCGACGATGCGGGCCGCTTCGCCACGCTCGGGCACAACTCGCAGCTGCCGACCGCCGCGGCGGCGGTGCTGCACGCCAAGCTCGCGTCCGACGCGCGGTGGACGGAGCGCCGGCGCGCGATCGCCGCCGCCTACGACGCGGCGCTCGCCGGCACGCCGCACCGGCCGGTCGGCGTCGCCCCCGGGCGCGACCACGTCTTCCACAAGTACGTCCTGCGCACGCCTGACCGCACCGCGCTCGCGGCCGCCCTCGCCGCGGCGGGCGTCCCCACCCGCGTGCACTACGACCGCCCGCTGTACCGTGAGCCCGTCTTCGGCCACCGAGGGCGCGCGTGCCCCGCGGCCGAGACGGCGTGCCGCGAGGTGCTCTCCCTGCCGATCCACGCCTACCTCACCGACGCCGAGGTCGAGCTCGTGACCACCACCCTCGCGGCCGCTTCGTGACCGCCGCCGACGACTGGCTCCAGCACCAGCTGGACGCCCTCTACCGCTGGCACCTGCTGTGGGACGACGCCGGCGAGGCGCTCGTCGCGCCGCTCGCCGGGGTGGCCGCGCTCGAGGCGGCCGGCGTGCTCTCGCCCGAGGCCGCCGACACGTGGCGCGGCAGGCTCGAGCGCGAGGCCGCCCGGCCGCGCGAGCCGGACCGGTACGTGGGAGAGCCCGCGACCGACAGCACCGAGGCCGAGCTGCTGCAGGTGCTGACCGGGCCGGACGAGCCGCGCGGCGGCTATCGGCTGCTGCTGCTCCTGCGGTTCGCGGACGGCGTCGTCTGCCAGCTCGACAAGGACGACGCCGAGGACGACGACTGGCCCGAGTGGATCCTCGTCGACGCCACCGGCACCGTGTACGACACCGGCGGGGAGGGCGGCAGCGACACCGACGTGTCCGTGGCGTTCTCGCCCGGCGTTCCGGATGGGGTGGGGTGGGTCGAGCTCCGGCTCGGCGGCCGCGACGACGTCGTCTTCCGGGTGCGGACGTGAACGCCGCCGAGCAGCACCTCGAGCAGCTGCTGGCCGAGCTGACGCCGACGTCGGAGGGGCAGCGCTTCCACGGCGCGCTGAGCGCGCTGCACAGCGCCGGCGTGCTGGACGACGACGCCGCCAAGCGCTGGCGCACGCGCGCCACCGCGGCGCAGGCGCCGTGGCTCGAGCCGGACGAGCTGGCCGCGCTGGAGACCGGCACGGGCCACGCGCTCATCCGCGGCCCGGGCCTCTCGCGCGAGGAGGCCGACGCACGAGCCGCCGCCCGGCTCGCCGACCACGAGCGGATCGCCCGCCGCGGTCGCGCACGGCGTGTGCACACCGCGCCGACGGTCAGCCGCCGCGACGGCCTCGCGATCGTCGCGGTCATCACCCGCACCGAGTGCACCGAGGTGCGCTTCCACTGCGTCGCCGGTGCACGCGGCGACGATGACCTGGCCGCGCTCGTCGCCCTGCTCGAGCGGCTCGTCCCGCCACCGCTGACCGACGACGCCGGCACGGCCTACACGCTCGTGAGCGAGCGCCCGGTCGGCGCGCACGTCGCCGGCGGCCCGCCCGACCCGGCGCGGCCGCTCGTCGTCTCGGGCGGCTGGCGCTACCAGCCGCCCGCGCCGGACGCGGCCACGACGTTCACGGTCCGCGGCGCGCAGTTCAGGGTGGCACCCTGATGCCATCCGGGTGCGCGACCGGGACCATGGCCACGTGCCCGAGACCAACTGCTTCTGCGGCTGTGGTCGGTCCGCCGCGTTCGGACAGGCGCGGGCCGTCAACGACGCCGCCCGTCGTGTCGCCGGGGTGCGCCCGCAGACCGCCGACGCGGAGCGGCTGCTCGCGCTCGCGCTGACCGTCCTGCACGACGACGCCTGCGCGCGGGATGTCGTCCGCACCCTGCGGGTGTGGTTATCCGCTCCCTGAACTTCCCGTCGTTCAGGGTCGACCCCGATGTCGAGGCGGCGGTGCGGAACGAGCATGCGGCCCATGCACTCGACCCTTCGACGGCTGCTGCTGACCACGGCGGCCGTGACGCTCCTCGCGACCCCGCAGGCCCTCGCCCAACAGCCGTTCAAAGCCGCCTTCACGGCCACGCCGGAGCAGCCCGCGCTGGGCCAGTCCGTCGCACTGGCGGCGACCAGCACCGGCGGGACGAACGCGGCGCCGATCACGCACACGTGGGACCTCGACGGCGACGGCGAGTTCGACGACGCCGGCGGCACCACCGCGAAGACGCGCTTCGACACGGGCGGTGCCCACGTGGTCCGCGTGCGCGCCTCACAACCGTGGGACGGCGCGATCCGCACGAGCGTCGCCGAGAAGACGTTCGTCCTCAATGCGCCGACGCCCACGCCGACCGCCACGCCCGAGACGACGCCGACGGCCACACCCGAGACGACCCCGACCCCCGCGCCGCCGGCCAACGCCCCGCCCGTCGCGCGCTTCGACCGCGACTGCACGCGCCACGGCCAGATGACGCTGTGCGGGCTCGGCAACGCCTACCAGGGCACGCCGAAGACGATCAGCGCCGCGCCGTCCTCCGACCCCGACGGCCAGATCGTGGCCTACGAGTGGGACCTCGACGGCGACGGCACGTTCGAGCAGTCGACGCAGGCCACGCCGACCGTCACGCACACGTTCGCGCCCAAGCCGCGGCGCACGATCGCGCCGATCGTCCGCGAGTGGACCGTGTCCGTGCGTGTGACCGACGACCGAGGCGCGCAGGCCACCCAGGGCTTCAAGATCACCGTCAAGGAGCCCAAGTGCGAGCAGGAGGTCAAGCTCGGCGCGTTCACCGCGACCGGCAGCTGCCTGCGCGACTTCGGCGACCACCACCGCTCGAGCGAGCCGGTCAGCCTCAATGGCGTCGCGATCGAGCCGCAGGGCGGCCAGTGGGTGAGCCTGTCGAAGGACCGGATCGCGTCCAAGCGCGCGATCGTCTCGATGAACGCGGGCGGCACGTTCGCCACGATCGTGAACGGCGAGTTCGCGTGGACGCCGTCGGGCGGCAAGCTCAACGGCTTCAAGCCCGACCCGGACGCCAAGGTCAACGGTCTGAGGGTCACGGGCGTCTCCGGCACCCCGGCGCTCTCGGGCAGCCAGCTGCGCGCGAAGGTGTTCGTCGCCCTGCCGGCGCAGTTCGGCGGCGCCACGTCCGGCAGCCCCGTCACGCTCGGCGGCGTCGCCAAGGCCGCCGGCGCCGACGACGCGTTCAGCTTCACGGTCCCGTCCGCCGCGCTCGGGCCGATCGGCCTCGACACGCTCGTCGTCTCCTACGACGGCATCAACCTGTGGGAGGTCAACGCCCGCGTGAAGCTGCCCGCGCCCGCCTCGGTGGACATCGAGGGCGGCGTCGGGATCCGCTCCAACGGCACGTTCGCCTACGGGCAGGCCGAGGCCAAGTGGACCAACGGCGGCCTCGCCCTCGGTGGACCCGTGCCCGTGTTCCTGGAGCGCATCAAGTTCCGCATCGAGGTCGACCCGCCGGAGAGCGAGTGCGTCCCGATGGTCGGCGTCAAGCCGGTGCCGTGGTTCGACTTCCTCGGGCCGCGCCCCGCGAACCTGCCCAAGACGGTCGACTTCGGGCACCCGACGTTCGCGATGTGCGGCGAGGTCGCCTTCACCGCCGGCCCGTCCGTCGGCGGCAGCGCCGCGGCACGCGTCACCGCCGGCCTCGGCTGGGCGACGTATGCCGACCGGCCCTGGGTCCTGCGCACGTTCGGCGACCTCGAGCTCGTCGAGGTCAAGGTGGCCGAGGTCGACTTCGCGGTGCACGGCGACGGCTACATCCGCGCCACCGGCAAGTTCCGCTGGGGTGTGGACGGGATCGCGTCCATCAGCGGCGGCCTGAGCCTCGAGATGCTCAAGACGAAGTTCAACGCGACCGCGCGCGTGGACGCGTGCATCGAGCTCGTGGACTGGTGCGCCGGCGCGCGGGCGATCATCTCCTCGCGTGGCATCGCCGCCTGCCTGGAGATCGACCTCGGCTTCGGCGACTGGACCCCGGGCGTCGGCTACTACTGGGGCAAGGGCTTCCCGCGCGGCTACTTCGACGGCTGCGACATCGGCGACTACCGCGTCGCGATCAGCCGTCCGAAGGCGGCCGCCGCCCAGTTCACGGGCGAGGCCCGCTCGGTCGACCTCGGCGCCGGGCTGCCGGGCACGTCACTGCTGATCCAGGGCGCCGGCGCGCCCCCGAAGGTCACCATCACGGGGCCCGGCGGCAAAGCGATCAGCGCGACGCCGGGCGCGCCCAAGACGCTGGGCGACGGGTTCGTGCTGATCGAGGACGCGCGGACCAACTCGACGCAGGTGCTGATCGCCAAGCCCGCCGCCGGTCGGTGGACGATCACGCCGCAGCTCGGCTCGGCCGCGATCACCGAGGTGCTCGCCGCCGACGGCCTCGCCAAGCCGGAGGTCTCCGTGCAGGTGCAGCGTCCGGGCGTGCTGACCTACACGGTCAAGCCGGCCGCGGGCCAGAAGGTCACGATCGTCGAGCGCGGCGGCGAGGCCGGGGGCGTCGTCGGCGTCGCCACGGGCGAGCACGGCGTGCTGCGCTGGATGCCCGCGGAGGGCGCGGGTGGCAAGCGCCAGCTGGTCGCGCTCGTCGAGCAGGATGGCGTGCTGCGCGAGGAGCTCGACCTCGGCGCCTACCAGGCGCCGAAGGCCAAGCGTCCCGGCAAGGTCAAGGGCCTGAAGGTCGGCCGCGGCGGCGCCCGCTGGAAGCGCCTGCCGGGTGCCGCGGCCTACACGGTCAGCGCGACGCTGCCGGGCGGCCGCACGGTGGTCAAGCACGTCGCCCGGCCCAGGCTCGCCGTCCGTGGCGCCCAGCGCGTCTCGGTCCAGGCCGTGAGCCCGAGCGGGATCACGGGGCCGCGAACAACGGCGCGACGTCCATGAAGATCCGGTAGTCCTCGATGAGCTCGCCCTCGCCGCGGTAGATCGTGACCACGGGGAGGGCGATCGTCGACCCGTCCTTGCGCGTGTAGGTGACGGTCGACTCGACGATCGTCGCGGCGCCTTGCTCGAACGTCTCGATCACGTCGTGGTGGACGCCGTCGATCCCGTCGCAGAACCCGGCCCAGACGTCACGGACGGCGTCGCGTCCGACCACGGTCTCCGCGTTGCCGAACGTGAACCGGACATCGTCGGACAGATGACGCGTGAACGCATCCGGTTCCATCGAGTCGATGTCTTTGAAAAGGTCTGCGTGCCTGGACATTGGCGAAGACTACGGAGGAGAGACCGCGATGCCCAACCCGGGAACCATCAACGGCACCCATCACCTGACGTTCTGCGTCGGCGGCGCGCAGGAGGACTACGACTTCCACGTCCGGACGCTCGGCCTCAAGAGCGTCAAGAAGACGGTGCTCTTCGACGGCGAGATCCCGATCTACCACCTCTACTACGCCAACCGCGTCGGGGACGCGAGCACGATCCTGACGAGCTTCCCGTACCGCCAGGCGGGCTGGATGGGCAAGCGCGGGACCAACCAGGCGAAGTCGATCAACGTCGCCGTGCCGGCCGAGTCGATCGGGTACTGGGCGGACCGCCTGAAGGCCGCCGGCGTCGAGGCGACCCAGGTCGAGCGCTTCGGCACCGAGCGGCTGGAATTGCGCCACCCGTCCGGCATCCCGTACCAGATCGTGGGGGAGACGCGCAACGACACGCGCGAGCCCTACGGCGGCGGTGACGTGCCGGCCGAGCACGCGATCCGCGGCGCCTACGGCACCACCACGAGCGTCCGCGCGCCCGAGTTGCAGGACGAGTTCCTGCGCGAGGCGTTCAACTGCGAGCACATCGCCTCCGACGGCGCGCACCACCAGTACGAGATCAAGGGCGACGGCCACGGCCGCACGCTGGAGCTCGTGGAGGAGCCGGACCTGCCGCAGGGCACGTGGCGCTTCGGCGAGGGCACGATCCACCACCACGCGTTCGACGTCGGCTCGGCCGAGAACCAGCTCGTGGTCAAGGACTACATCGTCGGCCTCGGCTACACGGACGTGTCCGACGTCAAGGACCGCGGCTACTTCTTCAGCGTCTACCTGCGCACGCCGGGCGGCGCGCTGTTCGAGCTCGCCTACTCGACGCCGCAGGGCTTCACGATCGACGAGTCCGAGGACGAGCTCGGCACGCACATGTGCATCCCGCCGCACTGGGAGGACCGCCGCGCGGAGATCTCCCAGCTGGAGCCGATCGACACCATCGAGACCGTGCAGCCGTAGAGCGGGAGGATGAGCCTCTAGGCGAGTCCTCGCAGCTTCGCCCTCCCCGTTGCGGGGGACTACGCACTCGCAGCACGTCGCGCGAGCACGTATACCGGAGCAGTTCCCCGCAACCGGAGCCGCCCCCGTGTCCGAGCCCCACACCGCCAGAGCCCACCATTCCCGCGTCTGCGTCGCCCCGGCGCCGTACGCCTTCGTGGGCTCTGCGCAGCGTGAGTGGCTCACTCCCGCCGGACACGCGCTCCTGCAGGCGGCGATCGCCGACGGCCGTGGTCTCGAGCCGTCGCTCGCCGACGAGGTGGCGCGGGCGCTCCGCGGCTGGGCGGGCAGCCGCGGCGCAACGCGCGTCGCCTTCCGCGTGCAGACGCTCGCGGGCGGCATCGCCCACTACGGGATGGAGCTCAAGTGGCTCACGGGCGCGGACCTGGTCGGTGGCCTGCGCACGGACGCCCCGGGCGGCCTGACGTGGGACCCGGCGGCTCCTGCGCACATCCGGGTGGAGGCGAGCGGCGCCGTGCTGTGCCTGCCGAGCGTGCTGGCGTCCGGGCTCGGTGAGGCGCTCGACGAGCGGCTGCCGCTGCTGCGCTCGACCGACGCGCTGTCCGGCGCGGCCGTGCGCGCGCTCGAGCTGCTCAGCGAGGACGCGACGCACCGTGCGCTGTCGACCGTCGCCCTCACGCGCGGCTTCGCCTTCCGCGACGCGGAGCTCGTCGCGCTGCGCACCTTCGAGGACCGCTCCCGCGCGTGCCTCAGCGCCGCCGAGCGCGAGCTCGCGCGGATCGGGGTCCGCGCCCGCCTGCGCTTCGCCGGCGACCGCCACGAGCTCACCGTGCTGCCGTCGCCCGCGGTCGCCGCGACCGACGCGCTCGGGCTGGCGTGGGACGCGCTGCGCGACACCGCGCGCCGCTACGGCCTCAGCGCCGACGAGGTCGGTCAGACACGCCCGGACGTGTGGTCGCTGATGACCGCCGAGGGCGGCAACCTGCTCGCGCCGGGCGTGACCAGCCACGCCAACCTGCGCTTCCTGTTCTTCGCGGCCGCGGTCGTCCGGGCGTTCGCCGCCCACGACCTGCGTGCCCTCGACCTCGGCCACGAGCTCACGGCGATCCTCGCTGCGATCGCCCGTGGCGAGCTGTTCGCGGGCAGCGACGCCGAGCTGGTCGCCGGCGCCGAGCCGCTGCCGTTCGTCCCCGGCCGCGAGACCGCGGCGGGCTTCACCGGCGCGGGCTTCGCGCTCGGCCGGCTCGACGCGCTGACGATGACGATCGTCAACACCGTCATGGCCGAGGCGATCGCCACCCAGACGCGCATGCTCCGCGGCTGGCTGCAGGTCGGCGAGGACCTCGAGCCCGCGGTCCGCGAGGTGGTGGCCGACGCCTACCGCCGCCATCAGGCCGCCGCGGGCGACCGCACCCTGCGCGACGTGCTCGTCACCGGCGAGCGGCTGTTCGCCGAGCAGGGCGTCATGTCGGCGCGCGAGCTGGCCGCGCGCTCCTAGCGCGCATACGGCACGCGGAGCGTGAAGACGCTCCCGCGGCCCGGTCCGTCCGAGCTGGCTTCGAGTGAGCCGCCGAGGCGTTCGATCATCCGCCGGGCGACGGCCAGGCCCATCCCGGTGCCCGGCGCGGTCGTCGAGCCGCGCTCGAACAGGCCGAACACCCGGGTCAGATCCGCTTCGGAGAGGCCGACGCCGTTGTCGGCGACGCGGATCGCCACGAGGTCCCCCGCGTCCTCGGCCGTCACGTGCACCCGTGGGGGGACGCCTTCGCGGCGGTACCTGATCGCGTTGGCGATCACGTTCTGCAGCACGAGCCCGACCTCCGAGCGCGGCACCTCGATCGGTGGCAGCGGCTCGTCCACGATCACCTCCGCGAGCGCTTCCACGGTGGCGGCTCGGAGCGCGTCGAGGGCGTCGGCCACCGCGACCGAGACCGGGACGAGCTCGCCCGCCGCCTCTCCGATGGCCACGCGCGCGACCTGCATCAGCCCGCGGATCTGCGCGCTGAGCCGACTCGCGGCCGCGTCGATGTTCGCGAGCAGCTCGCGCTCGTCGTCGGCCAGGCGGTCCTCGGCGGCGTGGCTCACCGCGCCCGCGCTGAGCATGATCGAGTGCAGCGGCTCCTGGAGGTCGTGGCTCGCCGCGTAGGCGAAGCGCTCGAGCTCCGCGTTGGACCGCTCGAGCTGGGTCGCGCGCTCGCGCAGTGCCACCTCGGCCTCGACGAGGTCCGTGATGTCGCGGATCATCGCCAACGTCCCGCTCCAGGTGCCGTCGAGCAGCGTGAGCGGAGCGACCGAGACCTGGGCGGGGAACTGCGACCCGTCGCCGCGGCGGCGCATCGCGCGGATCGTCAGCGTGCGTCCGCCCTGCGCTTCGGCGAGCAGCGCGTCGAACCGCGCCCGCTCCTCGTCGGGCACGACCAGATCGGCGTAGGACCGGCCGATCGCGTCCTCGGCGCGCAGCCCGAACACGATCTCGGCGCCGGGGTTCCAGGTCACGATCCGGCCATGCTCGTCGCGCGCCACGATCGCGTCGGGCGCCGCCTCGACGAGCGCCGCGAGCCGCGCCTGGTCGAGCTCGGCCTGCCGCAGCTCGGTGACGTCGGCGGCGATCACGCCGACGCCCTCGTAGCGGCCGTCGGAAGCGACCAATGGGAACTTGGTGGTGACGAACTGGTGGTCCGTGCCGTCCCGGAACCTGATCGTCTCGCGGAAGGTGGTCGGTGCGCCGCGCTCGAGCACGGTCCGGTCCTGCTCGGCGCTGCGCGCCGCGACGTCGGGCGCGAAGAGCTCGGCGTCCGTGCGTCCGACCGCTTCCGGTGACGGCGCCTCCCCGGCCCCGTAGCTGAAGAGCAGGTAGCGCCCGTCGAGGTCCTTGATGCCGATCGCGTTCGGCGCGTTCTCGACGATGCGCTCCAGCAGCCGGTGCTCGCGCCGGTGCTCGGACACGTCGAGCACGGTGATCGCCGCGCCGGTGATCGCGCCGGTGGCGTCGCGGATCGGTGCCGAGCACACCTCGACCTCGACCGGCGAGCCGTCGCGTCGCCGCGCCACGGTCTCGCGGCGCAGCATGCCCTTGCTCGCCAACGCCGCGAACAGCGCGGGGGCGCCGAGCCGGTGCTCCGGCACCACCAGCAGGTCGCCGGAGCGGCCGATGACCTCCTCCGCGCGCCAGCCGAACAGGCGCTCCGCGGACGAGCTGAAGAAGAGGATCTTGCCGTCGGCGTCGACGCCGAGGATCGCCTGCGCCGTGGCGTCGACGACGGCGCGCAACCGCGCGGCCTCGTCCTCGGTCGCCACCCGCTCGGTCACGTCGCGCGCGAGCCCGACCGTGCCGACGACGCCGCCCGCGTCGTCGAACAGCGGGGAGATCGTCAGCTCGGCGAGGAACCGGGAGCCGTCCTCGCGGCGCAGCTCGAGCGTCACCGAGTCCTCGACCGTCTCTCCGGCGAGCAGCCGGCGCACGATCGCGCGCGCCTCGTCCTCCTTGCCGGGGGCGGCGAACGACGCCGCCTCCACGCCGCGCACGTCGGCGCCGTCAAGGGCGAGCAGCCGGTCCGCGGCCGGGTTCGCATACAGCACGCGACCGTCGCGGTCACCGAACACGATCGCGAGCGGCAGGCTCTTCACGGCGGCCGCGAAGAGGTCGGACAGCAGCAGTTCCGACACGGCCGTTCCAGCATAAGCCGAAACGGGGATGCCCGTGAGGGCATCCCCGGTGAAGGTCTTCTAGTCGACCATCGGCGCGAAGAACTCGCGCTTGCGCTCGGCGAGGCGCGGGATCGCGTCGCCGAAGCCGAGCCGCTTGAAGTGCTCGGTCTCGGTGTGCGCCGTGTAGGCCGCCTCATCCACGTACTGCTCGTAGATGAAGAACTTGGTCGGGTCCTCGGGATCCCGGTTGGGGATGTAGACGAGCACGCCTTCCTCGGCGCGTGAAGGCTCGACCAGCTCGGACAGGCAGCGTGCGACTTCGTCTTCCTCGCCGGGCTTGGCGATCCAGGTCACCGCGACGGTGTAGGCCATGCTTGCTCTTCCCTTTCGTTGATCACATCCGCGTGGCGGATCGGCCCTTCGGCCTCCCGCAGCGGCATTCCGTGGCGCCCCGCACGGTGGGCTATGATCTCGGCCAGGACGGCGACGGCCGTCTCCTCCACGGTGGAGGCGCCGATGTCCAGCCCGCAGGGCGCGAAGATGCGGTCGATCTCGGCGTCGGTGACGCCGACGTCGCGGAGCCGCCGGTTGCGGTCCGCGGTGGTGTTGCGCGAGCCGAGCGCGCCGATGTAGCCGGCGTTCGTCTTCAGCGCCGCCTGCACGGCGGGCACGTCGAGCTTCGGGTCGTGCGTGAAGATCAGGACCGAGTCGCGGGGGCCGAGCTCGACGCCGTCGAGCACGGCGTCCGGCCAGCCGACCTCGGTCTCGGCGGCGGCGCTGAAGCGGCGCGACTTCAGGAAGGCGGAGCGGGGATCGGCGATCGTCACGCGGTAGCCGAGGCCCTTGGCGAGCGGCGCGAGCGCGCTCGAGAAGTCGATCGCGCCGAACACGACCATCCGCGGCGGCTCGGCCTGGATCGAGTTGTAGACGCGCAAGCCGGAGCCGAGCGAGGCACCGTCCTCACCGAAGTCGCGCAGTGACGAGCGGCCCTCGTCGAGCAGGCCCTGCGCCTCGCGCGTGGCGTTCTTGTCGAGCAGCTCGCCGACCCCGAGCGAGCCGAGCACGCGGTCGTGGTCGACGTACAGCTTCGCGCCCGCGTGCTCGCCGTCGAGCAGCGTCACGAGGCCGGCGGGGGAGTGGTCGACGGTCGCCTGCAGGTCGGCGAGCACCGCCTCCTGGTGCTCCGGGCGGATCTCGTGGATGAAGATGTGGACGATGCCGCCGCACATCAGCCCGACCGTGCCGGCCAGCTCGTCGCTGATCCCGTAGGTGACGAGCTGCGGCGGGCCGCCGCGCTCGAGCATCTCCATCGCCGCCGCGGCGACCGCGCCCTCGACGCAGCCGCCCGTGATCGACCCCTCGATGCCGCCCTGGTCGTCGATGTACATCGACGCGCCGACGTCCAGCGGCGAGGACCCTTCGACTTCGACGAGCAACCCCGCCGCGACCCGTCGTCCCTCACGCAGCCAACCCTGCACGGCGGAGGCGGTGTGCTGGACTGGACGTGTCATCGGGGTCCCTCCTCGGCGAGCCTGTAAACGCGGCGCGCGGTCCGGCCCAGGACGTCGTCCTGGACCGCCTGCGGGAAGTCGGCCAACACGCCGAACCACGCTTTGACCAGGCTAGAGAAGTCGGTCCAGATGCTCTCCACCGGGAAGTTCGTGCCGAACATCGCGCGGTCGGAGCCGAACGCGTCGACGACGACCTGCGTGACGGTCCTGATCCAGTCCGGGTCGACGCGGTGGATGAACGTGCCCTGGCCGCTGAGCTTGACGTTGAGGTTCGGGAACGTCGCCAGCTCGTGCAGGAACTCGCGCCACGGCTCGCCCTCGATCGGCATGCCGGCGTGGATGATCACGAACGTCAGGTCCGGGTGGTTGCCGAGCAGCTCGCGCACGTACGGCAGCTGGTTCGGGAACGCCTGCAGCTCGAACACCCAGCCACGCTCGGCGATCCGCTCGAGGTTCTCGTTGAAGATCGGGTCGAGCATGGCGTCGGCGGACTTGGCGAACCGGAACGCCTCGTGCTCATGCCAGTGCACCTGCAGGCGGCAGCCGCGCATCAGCGGGGACGCGGCGGTCTGCGCGTCGAAGGTCTCAGACGCGCGCGGGCTGAACAGGTCGGCCGACCCGACGATCGCGCTCGGCCAGCCCGACTCCTCGTGCTGGGCCTGGACCCACTCGACCTCGTCCACCGAGCGGTCCAACGGCCAGTTGGCCTGCGTGTAGACCGACTGCGTGAAGCCGTGCGCGGCCGCCTCGGCGCCGTACTCGCGGCCCAGGTAGTCGCGTTGCTGCAAGGACTCGTAGGGCCCGAAGATGCGCGGGATCATCGGCCCGCTCAGCCACGGCAGGTCCTGGACCCGCCAGATGTGGTGATGGGCATCCACGTATCCGCTCACAGCTCACGCACCCTTTCCAGCAACGACTTCAGGTCGCGCGCGCCCGCGAGGTCGACGTCGTCGACGATCGCGGCCATCGCGCGGGTGACCGGGCGGTACTCCGGGTGGAGCGCCAGCGGAGACCACCACAGCAACCTGTGGGACAGCTTCGCGAGGCGATGCACGGCGGCGACCATCTGCTCGGGGGCGCCGCGCTCGAGGCCGTCCGAGAGGACGATCGTGAGCGCGCCGCGCGCCCGGTCGGCGTAGCGCGGCGTGGTCACGAACTCGTGCAGGGAGGGGCCGATGCGCGTGCCGCCGTCGGCGTCCTCGACCACCGCGCTGACCTCGGCCAGCGCGGTGTGCAGCTCACGCTGGCGCAGCTGGCGCGTGACCCGGGTCAGGTGCGTGCCGAACGTGAACGTCTCGCACTGCGCCGCCCAGGCGAAGCGCAGGTAGTCCGGCGTGTGCTCGCGCAACGAGCCGGACACGTCGATCAGCAGCAGCATCGGCCGCGTGCGGTGCGGCCGGCCGCGGCGGGCGAGCATCGTGATCTCGCCCGTGCGGGTCGCGTGGCGCAGCGTCCGGCGCACGTCCAGCTGCCCGCGGCGGTGCGGGCGGCGCCGGCGCGAGCGGATCTTCGGCAGGTGCTCGGCCAGCGCGCGGCGCAGCTCGGCCAGGTCCTCGGTGCCGCCGGCGTAGGCGCGCCGGTGGCGCAGGTCGTGGACGCTCGCCTCCTTGCCCGTGCCCTCGCCCATCACGATCGGCTCGAGCTCGCCGCCGTCCTGCGGGTCGGGCGCCTCGCTCTCGCCGTCCCGCTGCGGGGAGGGCTGGGGCGGCGCGCCCAGGAAGTAGGCGGAGAAGACGGCGTCGAACGCCGGGATGGTCTCGAGCCGGTCGACCAGCGTCACGCGCGCGAGCCAGTAGAGCCGCTGGATGTCCTGCGGCGGGTTGTCACGCAGCGCGGTGAGGAAGTCCGCGCGCCGCTCGACGCCCACGTGCAGCGCGGTCACGAAGTCCTCCAGCAGCGTGCCCGCGACCGTGCTCACAGCCCGAGGCCCTCCGCGTGCGCCAGCACCGTCTCGGTGTCCTCCTGCTCCTTGACGAGCAGCCCGAGCGACCGCTTGAGCGCGCTCGGCCAGTCGGCCCCCTCGTGCAGGAGCACCTTCGCCGCCTGGCCCCACTCGATCGACTCCGCGATCCCCGGCGGCTTGATCAGGTCCAGGTCGCGCACGCCGGCCACCGCCGCCACGAGCGTCTTGGCCGCGTCCTCCGGCAGGCCCGGCACGCGCGACTCGATGATCCGCTTCTCGCGGCTGGAGTCCGGGAACGCGATCCAGTGGTAGAGGCAGCGGCGCTTGAGCGCGTCGTGCAGCTCCCGCGTGCGGTTGGACGTCATGATCACGATCGGCCGCTCGGCGGCGGCGATCGTCCCGAGCTCGGGGATCGTGATCTGGAAGTCGCTGAGGAACTCGAGCAGGAACGCCTCGAACTCCGAGTCCGCGCGGTCGATCTCGTCGATCAGCAGCACGCACGGCACGCGCAGCGCGCGCAGCAGCGGCCGCTCCATCAGGAACGACTCGTCGTAGAGCTCGCCGACCGGACGGTTCTCGGCCTCGCACGTGCGGATCGCCAGCAGCTGCTTGGGGTGGTCCCACTCGTACAGCGCCTGCGCGGCGTCGAGGCCCTCGTAGCACTGCAGGCGGATCAGCTCGCGGTCGTGCACGCGGGCGAGCACCTTGGCGATCTCCGTCTTGCCGACGCCCGGCTCGCCCTCCAGCAGGAGCGGCCGGCCGAGCGTCAGCGAGAGGTGGGCGGCGGTCAGCAGGCCTTCGTCGGCGAAGTACTGCTCCGCCGCCAACCGCCGTCCCAGAGCCTCGATCGGATCAGGCACGTGCTCGCAGCTCGTCGAGGCCACGCAGGACCGACTCCGGCGTGAACGGCATCTCGGTGAGCCGCACGCCGCACGCGTCGAACACCGCGTTGGCGATCGCCGGGATCGGCGCGTTGGCGGTCATCTCGCCGATGCCCTTCGCGCCGTACGGCCCGTTCGCCGCCGGGAACTCGATGATGTCGGACTCCATCACGGCGTTGTCCGCCGGCCCGGGCATCAGGTACTCCTCGAAGTCCCGCGGGCCGTGGTCGCGCTGCGGGTAATACGGGTCCGTCGCCTCGAACAGCGCGTGGGAGATGCCCATCCAGGCGCCGCCCTCGATCTGCTGCTTGGCCATCCTGGGGTTGATCGCGCGACCGACCTCGTACACGTTGTGCAGCGCGAGCACCTCGATGACGCCGGTCTCGTCGTCGACCTCGACGTCGGCCACCGTGCAGGCGTGGGCCTGCGCGGAGTCGGGGTCCATCTTGCCCGTCTCCGGGTCCGGGTACGAGCGTTCCTTGAGGAAGATGCCGCGGCCCGCGATCGTGCGGCCGAGCTTGAAGTGCGCGGCCATCGCCAGGTCGACGACGTGGATCTTGACTTCCTCGGAGCCCTTGAGCTTGATGAAGCCGGTGCCATCGGTCTCCAGGTCCTCGGCGTCGACCTCGAGCTCCTCGGCGGCCGCCGCCAGCATCGCCTCGCGCGCCTCCTGCGCGGCCATGATCACGGCGTTGCCGACGCGGTGCGTGCCGCGGGAGGCGAACGTGCCCATGCAGTGCGGGCCCGTGTCGGTGTCGGCGGTGTCGACGATGATGTTCTCGTACGGCAGGCCGAGCGTCTCCGCCGCCACCTGCGCGGCGACGGTCTTCAGGCCCTGGCCGAGGTCCACCGACGACAGCGAGACGACGAAGTTGCCCGTGGTGGTGGAGTGCACGAGCGCCTGGGTGGGGTCGCCACCGAGGTTCATGCCGGTCGGGTAGTTGACGGCGGCGTAGCCGCGTCCGCGGAGCTTGGCCATCTAGCGAGCCTCCTTCGACGACATCGCCCGGTACTCGTCGGGCAGCTCGTGGCCGACCTGCTCGGCCGCCTTCTGGATGACCTCGATGATCGCGGTGCCCTCCGCCACCTTGTGGTGCGCCTTCATGTCACCGTCGCGGTAGGCGTTCTTGAGGCGCAGCTGCAGCGGATCGAGGTTCAGCGCGCGCGCGATCCGGTCCATCGACGTCTCCAGCGCGAAGTCCCCGATGGTCACGCCGAAGCCGCGCATGGCCGAAGACGGTGTGCGGTTGGTGTAGACGCACCAGGAGTCGATGTGCACGTTCGGGATGTTGTACGGGCCCGGCATGTGCGCGGCGGCCTTCGTGGTGGCGTACGGGCTGTGGCGGCTGTACGCGCCGGCGTCGGCGTAGAGCGTGACCTGACGGGCGACGATCGTCCCGTCATCCATCACGCCGTCCTTGATGTAGATGCGCTCCGCCGCGCGGGGGGAGGAGACCTGCATCTCCTCGTAGCGGTCGTAGACGTACTTGACCGGCTTGCCGGTCTTCATCGCCGCGATGCACGTGATCGGCTCGACGGTGACGTCCACCTTGCCGCCGAAGCCGCCGCCGACCGTGCCGCCCACCAGCTGCAGCTTGCCGAACGGCACGTCGAGGATGAGCGCCGTGTTGTCGAGGGTGAAGAACGCCGCCTGCGTGTTGGAGTAGATCTTCAGACGCCCGTCGGCCTTGGGCTCGACGATGCAGCCCGTCGTCTCGGTCGGGGCCTGCTCGATCGGCTTGGACTGGTACTTGAACTCGAAGATGTGGTCCGCCTCGGCGAACCCCTTCTCCACGTCCCCCAGACGCACGCGCCGGCAGTGGTGGCCCTCGTACTCGAAGTAGTTCGTGCCGTGCGGCTTGAGCGGGAAGGCGTCCGGCTTGATCGCTTCCTCGACGTCGAAGATCGGCTCCAGGTCCTCGTAGACGACCTTCACCGCGGCGGCGCCCTCACGGGCGGCGCGCTCGCTCGTGGCCACCACGGCCACGATCGGCTCGCCGTACCAAAGCACCTTCTTCTCGGCGAGCACCAGCTCTTCGGGGTAGCCGACGTTGATGAGCGTGAGGACCGTGTACCAGTTCTTGGGCACGTCCTCGTGCGTGAGGATCTTCACGACGCCCTTGACGGCCTCGGCGGCCGACGTGTCCACCGACACGATGTTCGCGTGGTGGCGCTCGGAGCGGTGCATCTTCAGATGCAGCAGCCCGGCGGGGTTGACGTCCTCGAAGAACTGCGTGCGGCCGGTCACGTGCCCGAGCGAGTCCAGGCGCTGGACCGGCTTGCCGATGACGTTGAAGGGCTTCTCGTCGATGGCGCTCATGCGGTGGCCTCCGCGGCGATGAGGATGGCCTCGATGATGCTCTCGTAGCCCGTGCAGCGGCAGACGTTGCCGGAGATCGCCGTCACCACGTCCTCCCGGGACGGGTTGGGGTTGACCGCCAGCAGCGCCTCGGCGGCCATGATCATGCCGGGCGTGCAGAAGCCGCACTGGGTGGCGAAGTTGTCCAGGAACGCCTGCTGAAGCGGGCTGAGCCCGTCGGTCGGCGTGGTGCCCTCGAGGGTCTTGACCGTCGCGCCGTTGATCGTCTCGACCGGGACGAGGCAGCTCATCACGGCCTCGCCGTCGACGTGGCACGTGCACGTGCCGCAGGTGCCGACGCCACAACCGCGCTTGGCGGCGGTGAGCCCGAGCGTGTCGCGCAGCGCGCCGAGCAACGTCGTGCCCGGCTTGGCGATGAACTCCTCTTCGGAGCCGTTGACGGTGAGTTCGATGACGCTAGACGGCATTGGTCAAAGCCCTCCGGACATGGACGGGAAGCACACGACGGCGGTACCACGCGCTGGCGTACGCGTCGTCGAAGGGGTCGGCGGCCTCGAGGGCGGCCTCGGCCGCGCCGTCGATGTCGCCCTCCGCGAGCCGGGCCTCGGCCGCGTGCGCGCGGACGGGCTGCGGCGCGACGCCGCCGAGCGCGAGGCGCACGCCGTCGGAGGCGACGGTGACGATCGAGGCGCTGTTCTGCTTGCGCCGCATCGCCTTCGTGTAGTACCAGCGCTCGGGCACCTTGAAGCTGATGCTGGTGACCACGTCGCCGGTCTTGTCGACCTGGGCGTCCAGCGCGAGCAGGCAGACCGCGAGGTCGCCGTGCGGCTGGGGCGCGAACAGGTTGCCGCCGACCGTGGCCATGTTGCGGATCGTGGGGGAGGCGATCGAGTCGATCGACTCGCGCAGGAACGGCACCGCACGCGCGAGCTCGGTCAGCGTGGTGGTGGCGCCGACGCGCACGCTGTCGCCGTCGGTCTCGACGCCGGAGAGCCCGGCCTTGCGCAGGCTGATGATCGACTGGTCGGGCTGCAGGTGCGGGTAGAGGCCGGTGCAGCCGGCGACGAGCACGCCCTCGCCGTTCGCGAGCAGCCCCGCGGCCTCGTCGACCGAGGTGGGAACGTGGACCTGCACGGCTAGATCTCCACGACCGGGTTGCGCAGGACGCCGATGCCCTCGATCTCGCACTCGACGACGTCCCCGCCCTTGAGCGAGCGCTTGGGGTCCATGAACTCACCGCAGCCCCACGGCGTGCCGGTGAGGATCATGTCGCCCTCCTCGAGCGTGAACGAGTGCGAGCAGAAGCTCACCAGCTCGGCGACGCCGAAGATCATCTCGCTCGTGTTGGAGTCCTGGACGGTCTCGCCGTTCACGCGCGTGATCAGCTTGAGGTTCTGCGGGTCGTCGAGCTGGACGACCTTCGGCCCGATCGGGCAGAACGTGTCCAGGCTCTTCGCCCGCACCCATTGCACGTCGGCGAACTGGAGGTCACGCGCGGACACGTCGTTGGCGACCGTGTAGCCGCCGACGTAGGACAGCGCGTCCTCGACCGACACGTTGCGGGCGGTCTTGCCGATGATCGCGGCGAGCTCGACCTCCCAGTCCACCCGCTCCGTGAGGGAGCGAGGGATCTTGATCTCCTCGCCGTCGCCGATCAGCGACGTCGTGAACTTGCAGAACACGAGCGGCTGCTTCGGCGGCTCAGCCCCCGACTCGCGCACGTGGTCCATGTAGTTGAGCCCGATCGCCACGATCTTGCCCGGCCGCTCGATCATCCGGTCACCGCACTTTCGACGTTCTCCAGGTGCCGCAACATCGCTGCCCTGGCCTCCTCCGCATCACCCGCGGCGATGGCCGCGGCGATCTCGATGTGATCCTGCGCGCTCTGCGCGCGTACCTGCGCCAGCCGCCCGGTCCGGCGGCGGCTCGCGATGCCCATGCTCGCCACCGAGTCCAGCAGCCGGCTGAGCAGCGCGTTGTCGGCGGCGCGGGCGATCAGCCCGTGCAGCTCGATGTCGTTCCACATGAACGCCTCGGCGTCCTCGAGCTCCTTGGGCGACGCCTGCGCGCAGCGCAGCAGCTCCTCCGCCGCGGCGATGTCGATCCGCTGCGCGGCCAGCGCCGCCAGGCCGGGCTCGACGAGCTTGCGCGCCTCGAAGAGCTCCGCCAGCCCGGCGTCGCTGAGGCTGAGCACTAGCCCGACCGGCCGAAGTAGTTGCTCCGGTTCCAGTGCCGTCAGGTACGTGCCGTCGCCCTGGCGCATCTCGGCGACGCCGAGCATCGCGAGCGCGCGCAGCGCCTCGCGCAGCGACGACCGGCTCACGCCCATGGTGGTCGCCAGCTCGCGCTCCGGCGGCAGCCGATCTCCGGGCTTGAGCTGGCGCTCGGTGATGAGCGCGATCAGCCGCGCGGCGATCTGGTCGGGGAGCGCATCGCGCTGCACCGTGCCGAAGGCAATTGGCCGGACCATTGGACCACAAGGCTACCAGGAAGGTGACGTCTGCCGTCCATCCGTATAGGGTTGAAAACAGGGTGAGGGGTAAATGAGTGACCAGAATCTGGTCGAACTTCAGGGCATCCATAAAGCGTTCGGCGACAACGTCGTCCTCGCAGGCGTAGACCTCTCGGTCGCGCGTGGTGAGGTCATCGTCATCGCCGGGCCTTCGGGGTCCGGGAAGTCGACGATGTTGCGCTGCGTCAACGGTCTGGAGACACCGGACCGTGGCGAGATCACGTTCGACGGACGTCCCGTCAAGCCGGGGAAGGGCTTATCGGCGTTGCGAGCGGAGATCGGGTTCGTGTTTCAGCAGTTCCATCTGTTTCCCCACATGTCGGTCCTGGACAACATCGTCCTGGCGCCGACGAAGGTGAAAGGCGTCGCGCGGGACGCGGCGCGCACGCGCGGGCAGGAGCTGCTCGAGCGTGTGGGGATCGCCGAGAAGGCGCATCAGTTCCCGGCCGAGCTGTCGGGCGGGCAGCAGCAACGGGTGGCGATCGCGCGAGCGCTCGCCATGGACCCGAAGCTGATGCTGTTCGACGAGCCGACCTCGGCGTTGGACCCGGAGATGATCCGGGAGGTGCTCGACGTCATGCGCGACCTCGCACGCGAGGGCATGACGATGCTGGTCGTCACGCACGAGATGGGCTTCGCCCGCGAGGTGTGTGACCGGCTGGTGTTCATCGACGGTGGCCTGATCGTGGAGGAGGGGCCGCCTGCGGAGTTCTTCGCGAACGCCCAGAGCGAGCGGGCGCGGGAATTCGTCGACAAGATCATCCACCACTAGGGGGAAGGGCGGAGGACATGCAGGGTTTGCGTTGGCTGGGAGTAGCGCTGACCGTGGGCGCGTTGGCGTTCGCGGGGTGTGGGGACGACGAAGAGCCCACTTCGGGCAGTGGGGCGGCCGGAGGGGAGGCGACGACGGAGGCGACTCCGGCGGCGACGGCCGAGAAGTTCGCGGCGGACACGTCGCTGGGGAAGATCCAGGCCAAGGGCGAGATCACGATCGGCGTCAAGTTCGACGTGCCGCCGTTCGGCATCAAGAACCCGCAGTCGGGTGAGGTCGAGGGCTTCGACATCGAGATGGGCAAGGCCGTCGCGGCCAAGCTCGGCGTCAAGCCGAAGTTCATCGAGGCGATCTCGGACAACCGAATCCCGTTCCTCGAGAACGGCACGGCGGACCTGATCCTCTCGACGATGACCATCAACGAGGAGCGGGTCGGGCAGATCAACTTCTCCGATCCGTACTTCATCGCGCGCGGCCGCGTGCTCGTGCCGGAAGGCTCGGACATCACGGGCGTGGCCGACCTCGGAGGCAAGAACGTCTGCACGGCGCTCGGCTCGACCTACGAGGCGAACCTCAAGAAGCAGGCGCCGGACGCCAAGCTCAAGCTCGTCGACTCCTACTCGGAGTGCTTCGAGCTCGTGCAGAACGGTGCCGTCGACGCGGTCTCCACGGACGACGTGATCCTCACGGGCATGATCATCCAGGACCCGACGCTCTCGCTCGTCGGCGATCAGCTGACGCAGGAGCCGTACGGCGCCGGCATCAAGAAGGACGATCAGGAGATGACCGACTTCGTCAACAGCACCTTCCAGGAGATCAAGGACAACGGCACCTGGATGAAGGTCTACGACGAGTGGGTCGGCAAGTACACCAAGGAGCCGGGCGAGCCGCCGACCATCGGCGTCGACGAAGCCGTCGAGCTGGTCAAGAACAACTAGAAGCGTCGCTTGTTCGACGTACTCACAGAGCACTGGTCCGAGTTCAGCTCGGGCTTCTGGGTGACCGTGCGCATCATCGCGGGTTCCTTCGGGATCGCGATGGTCGTCGGCACCTTCGTGGCGGCGTTCCGGATCGCGCCGAACAAGTGGCTCCAGCGCCTCGGCGGGATCTACGTCGAGGTGTTCCGGAACATCCCGCTGCTCGTGCTCTTGTTCATCTCGTTCGCGGGGCTGCGGCGCGCGGGTGTGGACATCGGACCGTGGGTCGCCGGTATCGCCTCCTTGGGGCTGTACACGGCGGCCTACGTGGCCGAAGCGCTGCGCTCGGGCGTCTTCTCGGTCGGCAAGGGCCAGGTCGAGGCGTCGCTGTCCCTGGGGTTCAGCTACGCCGAGACGTTGCGGAGGATCGTGCTGCCGCAGGCGTTCCGGACGGTGATCGCGCCCCTGGGCTCGTTGACCATCGCGATGATCAAGAACTCGGCGATCGTGGGCGTCTCGCTGCTCGCGCTGCCTGACCTGTTGAAGCAGGCGCGCGTCGTGTCGGCGCGCACGTTCCAGACCGACGAGACGTTCTTCTGGGCGGCCGTCGGCTACATCATCCTGACCGGGCTCGCGACGCTGGCGTTCCGGGTCCTCGAGAAGCGGTTCGCGATCGCCCGATGAGCTATCTCTTCAGCCCGGACAACTGGGAGTGGCTGTGGACCGGCAACAACGCCCGGTTCATCATCGAGGGCTTCATCATCAACCTCGAGATCGCGCTCATCTCGATCATCTTCGCGCTGATCGTGGGGCTGGCGCTCGCCTTGCTGCGCCTGTCCAGCGTCAAGCCCGTGAGCGTGCTCGCGGGCGCGTGGGTGGACCTGTTCCGCAACCTGCCGCTGATCTTCCTGATCCTTTACTTCGCCTTGGCGTTGCCCAAGTCGTGGAAGGACGCGTGGGAGGACGCGATGCCCGGCTGGGCGCCCGAGGCGTTCCAGTCCGGTCTGGTGCTCGGCGCCTTCCTGGGCCTGATCCTCTACAACAGCGCGGTCCTCGCGGAGATCATGCGGGCGGGCATCCTCTCGCTGCCGAAGGGGCAGGGCGAGGCCGCGTCCGCGCTCGGCATGACGCGCCGTCAGGCGCTGCGCTACGTGATCCTGCCGCAGGGCCTGCGCCGGATGGTGCCGGCGACGGTCTCGCAGCTGATCACGCTCAACAAGGACACGACGCTGGTGTCCATCATCGCCATCACCGAGGTGATGCGCCGCGGGCGGATCGTCACCTCGTCCGGCTTCTTCCAGGACGTCACCGCGCCGATCCTGCAGGTGTTCATCTTCATCGGATTCCTGTTCGTGGTGGTGAACTACCTGCTCTCGCGCCTGTCGCGCCGGCTGGAGATCCGTGAGCGCAAGATCACGGGCACGAAGCTCAAGCGCGTCGGTGGGCTCGAGGACCAGGTCGCGGCCGATCCCGTCTGACGCCCGGCGCCGGGGCACGCGCCGCTCGGCGTGTGCCCCGGCCGGAGCTCAGAACTCGATCACGACCTTGATGTCGTCGCCGGACGCGCCGAGGACGGACGGGGCGTCCTCGAGCGGGACGCGCCGCGTGAGCAGGCGCTCGAGCCACGTGTGGTCCGCCTGCTGGAGCGCCTCGGCCGCGAGCCGGTAGTGCCGGTGGGCGGCGTTGACCGACCCGAAGACCGTGTCGTTCTCCAGCACGAGCGCCCGGTTGAGCGCCCCCGCGTCCACCTCGAGCGAGCGACCCTTCGGCGAGACGCCCGTGAGGCAGACGACGCCGGGCGCCGCCGTGCAGGCCATCGCGTCGAAGACGACCTGCCCGACGCCGGTGCACTCGACCACGACGTCCGGCCGCAGACCCGTCTTGGGCAGCGGCTCCGCGTGGTAGGTGGCGCCGAGACGGTCCACGAGCTCGGGCTTGAGCCCGTCGCTGACGACGTCCAGCACGTGCGTCTCGAGTCCGCGCTGCACGGCCAGCAACGCCGCGAGCAGGCCGATCGGGCCGGCGCCGGTGATGACGGCTGTGCGCGGGCGCGCGCATAGGCGGCCGTAGATCGCGTCGAGCTCGTCCCACGCCTTCGCCACGACGCTCGTCGGCTCGATCAGCACGCCGACGCGCTCGAGCGACGGGTCCAGGCGCACGGCGTACTCGGGCTCCACGCGCCACCGCTCGGAGCCGTAGCCGTCGATCGCCTTGATCCCACGCTCGGTGTACTCGCCGTTGCGGCACAGGTCGAACCGGCCCGCCGCGCAGCACTCGCACGGCTGCGGGTCCGGGCGACGGACGACGCCCGCGACGAGGTCGCCGGGGGCGACGGGCGCGTCGTCGGGTGCGTCCAGGACGCGTCCCAGCGACTCGTGGCCGAGGATCAGGCGGTCGCGGCCCTCGGGCGCCCAGCCGTACTCGCCGGCGGCGATCTCGCGGTCGGTGCCGCAGATGCCGAGGGCCAGCGCGGCGACCAGCACGGCTCCGGCCTCGGCGGGTGGTTCGGGCACGTCCTCGACGCGGGCGGTTCCGGACGTGCCGGGTTCGACGGTCAGTGCGCGCATCAGACGTTGGCCCTTTCGTCGGCGGGTGCCGCGCGCTCGTCGCGGCTGAGCAGGAGCGCGCTGTTGACCAGCGCGAGGTGGCTGAAGGCCTGGGGGAAGTTGCCGACCTGGCGGCGAGCCACGGGGTCGTACTCCTCCGACAACAGGCCGAGGTCGTTGGTGAGCGAGCTCAGCCGCTCGAACAGGGCGAGCGCGCGGTCGCGACGGCCGCTGAGCACGAGCGCGTCGACGAGCCAGAACGAGCACGGCAGGAACGCGCCTTCGCCGGGCGGCAGGCCGTCGTCGGCCTCCTCGGTGGAGTAGCGCAGGAGGAAGCCGTCGTGCGACAGCTCGCGTTCGACCGCGTCGATCGTGCCGACGACGCGCTCGTCGGTCCCGGCGAGGAAGCCGACCGCCGGCATGAGCAGCAACGCGGCGTCGAGCGCGCGGGAGCCGTAGGACTGCGTGAACGTGCCGCGGTCGCGATCGAATCCGCGGTCGCACACCTCGGCGTGGATCTCGTCGCGCGCCGCCCGCCAGCGTTGCACGGGGCCGTCGAGGCCGTAGCGCTCGGCGGTCTTGATCGCACGGTCGAGAGCGACCCAGGCCATCACCTTCGAGTGCACGAAGTGCCGGCGCGGTCCGCGCACCTCCCAGATGCCCTCGTCCGGGTCACGCCAGGCCCGTTCGACGTGGCCGACGAGGGCGACCTGCAGCCGCCACGCGTTCGCGTCCAGGTCGAGGCCCGCCCGCCGCGCCTGCAGCAGCGCGTCCATGACCTCGCCGTAGACGTCCAGCTGGAACTGCTCCGACGCGGCGTTCCCGACACGTACGGGGGTCGAGCCCTCGTAGCCCGGCAGCCAGTCCAGCTCGAGCTCGGTCAGCCGCCGCTCGCCCGCGGGGCCGTACATGATCTGCGTGTCGGCGGGCCGGCCGGCGACCGAGCGCAGCAGCCAGTCGCGCCACGCGGCCGCCTCGTTCAGGTAGCCGGCGTGGATGAGCGCCAGCAGCGTCAGCGTGGCGTCGCGCAGCCAGCAGTAGCGGTAGTCCCAGTTGCGCACGCCGCCGATCTGCTCCGGAAGCGAGGTGGTCGGCGCAGCGACGATCCCGCCGGTCGGGCCGTACGTGAGCGCCTTCAGCGTCACCAGCGAGCGCTTGACGAGAGCCTGCCAGTCGCCGCCGACAGTGCATCGCTGCGACCAATCCGCCCACCAGCGCTCGGTCTCCGCGATGGTCCGGGCGACGTCGAGCGGGCCCGGCGGTCGTTGGGCGGACGGGTACCAGCTGAGCAGGAACGGCACCGCGTCACCGGCGCGCACGGTGAAGTCCGCGCGCGTGGTCAGATCGGCGCCGCGCGTGGGCACCGGGGAACGAAGCAGCAGCGCGTCCGGCCCCGCCGTCGCCGACACGCCGCCGTCCAGCCGCCGTACCCAGGGCACGACGCGGCCGTAGTCGAAGCGCACGATCAGCTCCATCGCCATCGCGACCTCGCCGCGCACGCCCTCGACCAGCCGCGCGACCTCGGTGGTCGTGTCATCGGGCAGTGGCATGCAGTCGATCACGCGCACCACGCCCGTCGCGGTCTCGAGCTCGGTCTCGAGCACGAGCGTCCCGTCGCGGTACCGGCGCCGTACCGACACGACGTCGTCGCGGGGTGCGAGCTGCCATCGCCCGTGACGCGGCTCACCCAGCAACGCGGCGAAGCACGCGCCCGAGTCGAACCGCGGGACGCACAACCAGTCGATCGATCCGTCACGTCCGACGAGCGCGGCCGTCCGCGTGTCCCCGATCAGCGCGTAGTCCTCGATCCGTGACGCCACGACTACCGGATACCCAGCGTCGATGAGAAGACGCCGTGTGCCATGGTCGAGGCCGTGCCGTACGTCATCAACGAGCCGTGCATCGGCGCCAAGCACGCGACCTGCGTGGACGTGTGCCCGGTCGACTGCATCCACCCGCGTCCGGACGCGCCGGAGTTCGAGGCCGCGGAGCAGCTCTACATCGACCCGGACGAGTGCATCGACTGCCACGCGTGCTACGAGGTCTGCCCGGTGGGGGCGATCACGTCGGGCAACGGCGTGCCACCCGAGTGGGAGGCGTTCGTCGAGCGCAACGCCGCGTATTTCCGCTAGTCGGTCACACGGCGCGGGGGTTGCGCAAGATGGCTTGTAGATGGTCACCGACGACGACGAGCTGCTGCGACGGGCCGCCACGGGCGACGACGACGCCTTCGCGCTCTTCTACCGGCGGCATCGAGGGCTCGTCGTCGGCTATCTGCGCCAGCGGGTCTCCGAGCCCGAGCACGCGTTCGACCTGACCGCCGAGACGTTCGCGGCCGCGCTGGTCGCGCTGCGCCGCTACCGGCCGGCCGAGGGCGCGGCGGCCGCGTGGTTGCTCGGCATCGCGCGCAACAAGCTGCTGGAGAGCTTCCGCCGCGGGCGCGTGGAAGCGCGCGCCCGGACGCGGCTGGCGATGGAGCCGATCGCGGTCGACGACGAGGACCTGCTCGCGATCGAGGCGCAGGCGGTCGCCGGGCAGGCGTCGCTCGAGCGGCTGCTCGAGTCCTTGCCGCAGGACCAGCGCGCGGCGATCCGGGCGCGGGTGCTCGACGAGCGCGAGTACACCGACATCGCGCGTGAGTTGGAGAGCTCGCCGCAGGTCATCCGCCAGCGCGTCTCACGCGGGTTGAGAACGCTGCGCGCCCAGCTGGGAGAACGCCGATGAACGCCTGGGACAGCCTCGAGGACGAGCTGCGCGCCGCGACCCGGCGTGCCGGAGCACGGCGCTTCCCGCGCTTCGCGCCGCATCGCCGTCGCGGACCGTGGTTGGCGCTGGCCGCCGGGCTGGCGGCGGCGGTGGTCGTGCTGCTGGTCGTCGTGCGCGGTGACGGTCCGGGGACGATCCCCGCCGATGAGCGGTCCGTGGGCACGACCACGGCGACACCGTCGGGGACGCCGACCGGCCTGCGCCTGTCGCAGACGCCCGTGCCCGCCGATCAGCTCGCGGCCTTCGCGGTGCTGCGCCGGCCGCAGACGCGGGACGAGCGGTCCGACGTCCTCGCGCTGCTCGAAGACCTGGTCCAGCGGCACGACGGGATCCGCGCGAACGGGATCCGCGTCCTGTCCCGGGCGCGCGGTGAGATCGTCGCCCTCGTCCCGCTGGAGCGCGGCCCCTTCGGTCGTGACCGGTCCAAGGACGTGCTCGATCCCCTGTGCCTGCTGCGCGGGGCCCAGTCGGTCGGCTACGGCCTCACCTGCGGCACGCTCGCGGAGGTGCTCAGCGGGCGGGTCCGGTGGACGCGGCCGCCGGCCGGCCTGGCGCCCGACTTCGCCGCGCGCGTGCGTCTGCGGGTGCGCGGTGGACGGACGATCACGCTCACGCCACGCAACAACTACTACGACGCCGCCGCCGTCGATCCGTCCCTCGTCGGCATCCAGCCGCCAAGATGGCTCAACGCCCAGGGCAGCGAGTACCGCCCGACGACCACGCCGCCGACGGCGCCCGGCGGAGCCGGCCGTTCGATGCCCGAGCTCGCGCCGAGCGACCTGCGCGCCACACCCGTCGCGCCCGGCGATTCGAGCTTGAAGAAGGCGCTCAGCCTGCTCGACGACCGCCACGAGGTCGTGCGCGCCTGGAAGGTCCGCGGCCTGCAGGGCCATGTCCTCCTGACGCGCAAGGGCGCCGAGTGGTGCCTGAGCGTCCCTGACCCGCTGACGGACCAGCCGGACGTCGAACGCGGCGTCGGTTGCGTGCCCGACACGCGATTCCAGAGCCGCGGAGCGTACGTGGGCCTGACGCCTTCCGACGGCAAGAACGGGATCAGCGTCACGGTGCAGCCGGATCTGAAGACGATCCGCATACGTCAGCGCTAGGTCCGCAAGCGGACGCCCCGCGTCACAGATCGGGCGTCCCGCGACATCTAAGGGGTGTACGGCCCGCCGTACGAGCCTCCGCGCGCCCTCTGCTCCCTCGCCGTCTGACCAGCGGCGCCGCACGGCACGCCTCGAGCCGCGGAGTGACGTCGCCGGCCGGGGAAGCCGATCGTGCTTCCCCGGCCGCGCACGACGCTAGACGCGCGCCTTGTCCCAGTACTCGCGCCAGGAGCGGATGCGGCCGGCTTCGTCGAGCCGCATCCAGATGACGTAGTCCTGGACGTACGGGCGCCCGGTCTCGACCCACACGGCTTCGGCGTGGATCTCCGCGACGATCAGCCGTCGCGCCTCGTCCTGGACCTCGTCCACCAGCGTGAACGTCCAGTCGCCCCAGCGGCGAGCGCCGTCGAAGTACGCGACCAGCGCGTCGACGCCCTCGATCCGCGCCGTCATGTCCGCCGTGGCGTACGGGAACTCCAGGACGCCGTCGGTCGCCCACACGTCGCGCAATGCGTGGGCGTCCTGCGTGACGGCGTGGAGGTGTCCGGCCATGGCGGGGTGGAGATCCATGCCGAGAGCGTACGGCCGATGCGACTAGCGTTCGGTGCATGACGGCAATCGCGTTGGACGCCACGGCCGAGGCACTCGGCGAATACTGGTCGCAACATGTCATCGGGGAGGCCAACGGCAGCGTGTACCGCGTCGCCAAGGGGATCGGGTCGACCGAGTGGCACGCGCACGACGACCAGGACGAGGTCTTCGTCGTCACCCACGGTGAGCTGGTGGTGGAGCTGCGCTCCGGCGACGTGCACGTGCGGGAGGGCGAGCTGTACATCGTCCCGCGCGGGGTCGAGCACCGCCCGCGGACCGACGGCGAGGCGCGCTTCCTGATCGTCGGCACGCAGATCACGTCGAACGCGGCGGGCGGGAAGCCGGCCTGGAGCCGGGACGGCGGCACCCCGCCGTCGTAGGAGGTGGGGCTACGCCGAGCTGCGTGCCGAGTGAAGGACCGCGAGCGCCAGCAGGCCCGCGGCCGCTGCGCCACAGCCCCAGGTGAGCGCCCGGAAGCCGAGCGCGAACAGGCCACCGTCAGCGGTGGCGAGCCCGGCGACGGCGCCGAGGACGCCCGCGGCCGCCACGACCGCCGCGGCTCTTGTCACCGCTCGCCGGTGCAGCGCGGGCACGCGCTGGCGGCCCGGCTGCGGCGGCGTGCGCAGCCACCACCGGCCGACGACGAGCGCGAGCAGCAGCAGCCCGACCGCGCTGCTCGTGTACTGCGCCCATGTGTGGCCCGCGAACGGGCCGTGGGTCTCGGTCAGCCAGCCGATGCGGTCGGTGCCCCAGCGGCCGGGGTGCGTGAACGAGTCCCACACCACGTGCGTCGCCGCGCCGGCCATCAGCGAGACGAGCACGACCGCGACGGCTCCGATGCTGCGCACGTGCCGGCGCGCCGGCAGCGGCAGGTCGGGGGCGAGCCGGTCGCGCAGCGGCGCGGGCGCGAGCGCGACCAGCGTCGGCGCGAGCAGCACGTGCCAGAGGGCGAACGCCAGCACGCCCAGCACGAGGTCGAGCCCGACGATCCCGTCCGCGGCGTGCGTGTCCGCCGACGAGAGCGGGCGTCCCGGGAGGTAGTACGGGAAGTCCGGGGTCATGCTGCCGATGACGAGCGCGGACGGCACGAGGCGGAGCGGCAGCAGCGGGAGGGCCGCCGCCGGGTGGCTGAACGTGAACGGCATGCGCCGCGGCGAGCGTAGCGGCGGTCAGCCGTCCCGCGACGCGCTCGTCGCCAGCCGTGGCCGACTGCATCAGCCGGGCTCATCGGCAGATCAGGGAATGTCGCTTGATCTGATCATCCCCGGTCCGCACCATGGTGCGCGTGACCGCCGCTGACCTCACCGCCGCGCTCGTGGCCATCGACTCCGTGAACCCCGCGCTGGTCCCCGGCGGTGCCGGGGAAGCCGAGATCGCCGGGTTCCTCGTCCGCTGGGCGGCCGAGAACGGGCTGGACGCGCAGGTGCTGGAGGCGACGCCGGGCCGGCCGTCGGTGATCATCACCGCGCGCGGGAGCGGGGGAGGACGCACGCTGCTGCTGTGCGGCCACACCGACACGGTCGGCGTCGACGGCATGACCGCCCCGCACACCCCGAGGCGCGACGGCGATCGCCTCTACGGGCGCGGCACCTGCGACATGAAGGCGGGGCTGGCGGCGGCGCTCGTCGCCGCGCGGGACGCGGCTGCAGCCGGGCTCGCCGGCGACGTCGTCGTCGCGTGCGTGGCGGACGAGGAGCACGCCTCGCTCGGCGTGCAGGAGGCGCTCACGCACGTGCGCGCGGACGCGGCGATCATCACGGAGCCCACCCGCGAGGCGATCATCGTCGCCCACAAGGGCTTCGTCTGGGCCGACGTGCTCGTCGAGGGCTTCGCGGCCCACGGCTCGCGGCCCGAGCTCGGCGTCGACGCGATCGTGCACGCGGGCGCCGTGCTCACCGCGCTCGGCGCGCTGGACGCGGAGCTGATCGGGCGCGAGCCGCATCCGGTCCTCGGTCGCGGCTCCGTGCACGCCGGCACGATCTCCGGCGGCATCGAGGCGTCCTCGTACCCCGGGCGCTGCGCGATCACCGTCGAGCGGCGCACGCTGCCGGGGGAGGGCGAGGCGACCCTCGCGCGCGAGCTCGAGGCGGTGCTCGAACGCGCCACGGCCGCTCAGCCGGGTCTGCGCGCGTCGTTCGCGCTCGGCCTCAGCCGCGAGCCGTTCGCGATCGACCCGGAGCACGAGCTGGTCGGCTTGACCCGCGACGCCGCCGCGCACGAGCTCGGCGCGACGCCCGCGCTGACCGGCGCGCCGTACTGGACGGACGCCGCGTTCATCGCCGCCGCCGGCATCCCGGCGCTGCTGTTCGGCCCGACCGGCGAGGGCGAGCACGCGCTCGAGGAATGGGTCAGCGTCGCCTCGCTGGAGGCCGTGACGCGTACGCTCACCCGGATCGCGACGACCTTCTGCGCCTGATGCGACCGACCGCCACGAACCCGCGCGCCTCCGAGTGGACGGCGCCGCCCCGCGACGCCGCCGCGCTCGCGTTCCACCGCAGCCTCCCCGGCTACGCGCCGACGCCGCTCGTCGAGCTGCCGGGCGAGCTCGCGCAACGGCTTGGCGTCGCGCGTGTCCGCGTCAAGGACGAGTCCGACCGCTTCGGCCTGCCCGCCTTCAAGGTGCTCGGGGCGTCCTGGGCCGCCAACCGGGCGATCACGGCGCACCTCGGCGTGCCCGTGTCCGCCACGTTCGCCGAGCTGGCGGACCGGGCCGCGGCCGCGCGCCTGACGCTGGTCACCGCCACCGACGGCAACCACGGCCGCGCACTCGCGTACATCGCGAGCCGGCTGCAGCTCGCCAGCCGCATCTACGTCGCGGGCGGCCTCCCGGACTCGACGCTGCAGGCGATCCGCGACGAGGGCGCCGAGGTGGTGGACACGGACGTCGTGTACGACGAGGCCGTGCGCCTCGCCACCGACAGCGTGGGGACCGGCGAGCTGCTGATCCAAGACACGGCGTGGGCGGGCTACGAGGACGTCCCGGGCTGGATCGTCAGCGGCTACACGACGCTGTTCGCCGAGATCGACGCGCAGCACCCGCGCAGCCCCGACCTCGTCGTCGTCCCGACCGGCGTCGGCTCGCTCCTGCAAGCCGCGCTCGAGCACTACCGCGCGCCGGGCCGCACGCAGCGGCCGGCCGTGCTGGCGGTCGAGCCGTCGACGGCGGCGTGTGTGACGGCGTCGCTGGCGACCGGCGCCCCGATCTCGGTCGACACCAGCACACCGACGATCATGGCCGGCCTGAACTGCGGCACGGTGTCGACGCTCGCCTGGCCGGCCGTGCGCGCGGGCCTCGACGCGGCCGTCGGAGTGACCGACGAGGAGACCCGCGCGGCGCTGTCGACGCTCGCCGCCGCCGGCCTGCACGCCGGCCCGTGCGGCGCCGCGTCCCTCGCCGGCCTGCAGGCCGCGCCGCTGCCCCTGAAGCCCACCGACGACGTCGTCCTCGTGAGCACCGAGGGCGTCGCCGCGAACCGCCGCTAGCCGGACGCTCCCTGCGCGCGGGCCGGCGTCAGCCGCCGGCGCTGGCGGATCAGCTCCGGCCCCGGCACGTCCGGTACCGCGGGAGGGTGCCCGAGGAGCAGCCAGGTGCCGTCGTCGCGCCGTGTGAGCTCGCCCCGCGCGGTCAGCTCGGCGAGCGCCGTGGAGACCGACGGCCGGGTCGCGCCGACGAGCTCGCCGACCAGCCGGTGCGACAGCACCAGCGGCACCTGCACGCCGTCGGGCACGACGCGGCCGAAGCGCTCGGCGAGATGCCAGAACAGCGCCAACATCCGATCGTCTACGCGCTTCATCTGCGAGATCGCCTGCTCGATCGCCAGCCGCCGGGAGCGGGCGATCAGCCGGTCGACGATCACGGCGTTGATCTCCGGGTAGCGCGCGATGACGGCGGCCGCGCGTTGGTCAAGCAGCGCCAGACGCGCCGGCGACAGCGCGTTCCAGCGCGTCTGCACGGGGAGCAGCGACGGCTCGGGGTCCAGCGGCCACGGGCGGATGATGTCCCCGGCGCCGAGCAGCTCGGTGCTGACGAACTCCTCGAGCACGACCTCGCGCGCTAGCACGCCTTCCAGCACGATCAGCCCGAGGTTGCGCGGATCGACGTCCGCGAGCCGCGCGCCGTCCCACTCGCCGACCTCGACCGCGGTGACGTGCGCGATCAGCTCGTGCGTCGCCTGCTCCCGCCGCTGCGCGTCCAGCAACTGCCCCAGCTCGGGATCATGCTCGAGCAGCCGCACTCCGCGCCGCGCTCCGCCGAATCGAGATGGCTCCGTCACCCCGGTCACCTCGGGCGTGAAAAATAGTCCCGCTCGCGGCGGTTGTCCACCGGCGCCGCGGCCCGACCCCTCGTGCCGTACTGTGCCGAGCATGGGCTTCGACCAGTACCACGAGCCGCCCGAGGAGCTGCCGGCGCGGACCCGAACGTTTGCCCGCCTGTGCGCTTCGCTGACCGAGGAGGCCGAGGCGATCGGCTGGTATGAGCAGCGGCTGGCGGTCGAGCAGGACCCGGAGGCGCTCGCGGTCATGCGCAACGCGCAGACGGAGGAGTTCAAGCACTTCGCGATGGACCTGGAGTTCCTGCTCCGGCGCACGCCGGTGTGGCGCGAGATCGCGCGCGGCGTCCTCTTCCAGGAGGGTGACATCGTGGAGGCGGGCGAGGAGGCCGAGGAGGGCGCCGGCCTGGGTGGATCGGGTGGCGGAGGCCAGCCGGGGTCGTTGGGCATCGGGAGCTTGAAGGGGGCCGGGCTGTGAACCATCTGCTGCGCGAGCGTGCGCCGATCACCGACGAGGGGTGGGCGGAGCTCGACGAGGAGGCGCGGACGCGCCTGGAGCCGGGCCTGGCGGCCCGCAAGGTCGTCGACTTCTCCGGCCCGCTGGGCTGGGACTACAGCGCCACCAACCTCGGCCGGATCGAGCCGCTGCCGGACGGCGCCGACGGGCTCACGAGCGCACGCCGGCGCGTGCTCCCGCTGGTCGAGATGCGCGTGGACTTCGCGCTCTCGCGTGCGGAGCTCGCCGACCTCGAGCGCGGGGCCGAGGACATCGACCTCGAGCCGCTCGAGCAGGCCGCCCGGCGGATGGCCCGGGCGGAGAACCGCGCCGTGTTCCACGGCTGGGCGGCGGCGGGCTTCAAGGGCATCGCGGAGTCCTGCACGCACGACGCGATCGCCCTGTCCGGCGACTTCAACGCCTACACGCGGCACGTCGCCGAGGCGGTCGAGACGCTCCTTCGCAACGGCATCAAGGGCCCGTACGCGCTCGCCCTCGCGCCCGAGCAGTACACGGGCGTCGTCCAGAGCACGGAGCACGGCGGCTACCTGCTGTTCGACCATCTGCGCAAGATCCTCCAGGGCGGCCCGATCGTCTGGGCGCCCGGCGTCGACAGCGCGGTCGTCGTCTCCCTGCGCGGCGGCGACTTCCTGTTCGAGTCCGGGCAGGACCTGTCGATCGGCTACAGCCATCACGACGCGCAGTCGGTCTACCTCTACCTCGAGGAGAGCTTCAGCTTCCGGGTGACGACGCCGGAGGCGGCGTGCTCGCTGGTGCCGCCGAGCTGAGCGTGCGCCCGCGGGCGAGGGCGAGCAGCGCGCCCGTCACGGCGACCGCGCCCGCGGCGAGCGCGGCCGCCTCGTAGGACACCGACTCGACGACGCTGCCGCCGAGCGCGTTGCCGACCGCGTTGCCGGCGACGATCCCCATGACCATGGCCGCGAAGGCCTCGGTGACGGTACCGGCCGGCGCGACGGTGTCCAGCAGGGTCGAGCCGACCACCGCGGTCGGCGCGACCAGCAGCCCGCACAGGACGAGCAGCAGCGCGAGCAGCACGTAGCTGCTCGCGATCGAGAGCAGCGCGAAGGCGGCGCCGAGCATGAGCAGCAGCGCGGTCAGCCGGTGCGCGGACGTGCCCGGCCACGTCCGCAGCCCGTAGACGAGCCCGCCGGCGAGGCTGCCGGCCGACAGCGCCGCGAGCAGGACACCCCCGGTGGCGGCCGAGCCCTGCTCGTCGGCGAACGCGGGCACCGCGACCTGCACGATCCCGACGCCCACCCCGAACAGCGCCAGCACGCCGATCACCGTGCGCATCCCGGGCGCGACGAGCGGCCCGAGCCAGCCGATGTCGTGCGGCGCACCGCGCCAGCCGCGCGACGCCCGGGTCGCGGTGAACGCGAGCGCCGAGCCGGAGCCAAGCGCGCCGGCCAGCACCACGGCGACCGCCGGCGAGGCGAGGGCGACGATCCCGGCCACGAGCGCCGGCGCCGTCACGACCGCCACCTCGAAGACGACCGCCACGAGCGCGTACGCGGTGGCGCGCAGTCCGGCGTCCGGCACGAGGTGGTTCCACAGCGAGCGCATCGCGGCCGGGAGCTGCGGCAGCGTCAGTCCGCCGCACACGGCGATCCCCGCGAGCACCCACGCCGACTCCTCCGAGCGTGCGGCCAGCACCAGCGCGATCAACGCCGGCAGGTGGCCGACGGCGGCGAGCCGGAGCACGCGCGTCTGGCCGAACCGGTCCATCAACCGGCCTTGCGCGACCGCGCCGAACGCGTTCGCCAGGCTGAACGCGCCGACCACACGCCCGGCCTCCCCGAACGACCCGCCCGCGTCGCGCGCGAGCAGCAGGATCGCGAGCGTGTACATGCCGATCGGCATCGAGCCGGCGGTCGAGAACACCAGCGGCGCGCGAGCACCGCGGATCGCCAGGAGCGCCTTGTAGCGGCCAACGCCCGCCTTCATACGTATGACGCTAGCTCATCCGAGCACCTCGCGCAGCTTGGCCGCGAACGCGTCGGGCTGGCCGGCCCACCCGAACTCCCCGTCGAGGAAGCCGCCGTGGTGGCTGGGGAACACCGTGGCGCGCAGCCCGAGGAAGGCGGCGGTGCCGTCGGCCGTGCGGCCGGTGAAGGTCGCGCGCGACTCCTCGCCGACGGCGATCACGATCCGCGTCTGCGCGGCCGCCAGCGCGTCCCGGTCGGGGTGGTAGTCCCGGATCGCGGCGCCGCGGTCGGTGAGCAGCGGGTCGTCGCGCGTGCCGTCGTCCTCGGTCGGCATGCCGAACATCGCCGGGTCCGGCGCGGGCTGGGCGAAGTACGCCTCGGTGTACTCGCCCTGCCAGGAGGTCAGCGTGATGAACGCCGCCATGCCGTGGCCCCAGCCCTTGGCCTGATAGGTCTGCTCGACGGCGTCGGTGGCCTGCCGCGCGGCCTCCTTGTCGGCCAGCATGTCGATCAGCGGAGGCTCGTGCGCGACGAGCGTGACGACGTCGTCCGGGTACGCCGCGACGAGCGCCAGCGCCGTGACCGCGCCGCCGCTGCTCGCGAACAGGTCGACCGGCCCGCCGACGGCCTCGATCACCGCGTGCACGTCCTCGGCCTGCACCTCCGGGGACGCGTCCACGCGCCCGTCGTGGCGCGTGCTGCGGCCCATCCCGCGCGGGTCGTAGGTGATCACGGTGCGGTCGGCGAACCGCGCCGCCAGCGCGCGGAACCCGCTCGCGTCCATCGGCTGCCCGATCATCAGCAGCGGTGGCCGTCCGTCCTCGGCGGGGAGTGGACCATGGACGTCGTACGTGATCTCGGCCTGCGCGTGCTGGAGGACGTGCGTTGTCTTCATACCGCCAGGACGCCCGGCCGCCCCGAAACTCATCGGCCCAATACGATCGCGGCATGGACCAGCGAGCGTGGGAACGTGTCCCGATCGAGGCGCAGAGCGTCGACGCCCCGCTCTCGCGCGCGGCCGTCTTCCTCGTGCTGGAGGTGCGCGAAGGCGAAGCCGCGCTCGCGCAGATCCGCGAGGTCCTCGGCGCGGTCGGCGACCTCGTCAAGAACGTCGGCTTCCGCGACCTGGGCGGCCGGCTGTCGTGCGTGGTCGGCATCGGCGCCGAGTTGTGGGACCGCCTCTCGCCGGGCGCACGGCCCGCGGAGCTGCACCCCTTCACGCCGATCCGCGGCCCGGTCCACAGCGCGCCGTCCACGCCGGGCGACCTGCTCTTCCACCTCCGCGCGGAGCGCGAGGACATGACTTTCGAGCTCGAGCGCCAGCTGCTCGACCAGATCGGCGACGCGGCGCGCGTCATCGACGAGACGGTCGGCTTCCGCTACTTCGATGCGCGCGACCTGCTCGGCTTCGTCGACGGCACCGCGAACCCGGTCGGGGCCGAGCTCCCGGAAGCAGCCCTGATCGCGGACGGCGACTTCGCGGGCGGCAGCTACGTCGTCGTCCAGAAGTACGTCCACGATATGGCCGGCTGGGCCGCCCTGTCCACCGAGCGCCAAGAGGCGATCATGGGCCGCACGAAGCTCGACAACATCGAGCTCGACGACGACGGCGCGCCCCAGCTCTCCCACAAGTCCCTCGCGACGATCGAGGACGAAACCGGCGGCGAGCTCGCGATCCTGCGCGACAACATGCCGTTCGGCCGCCCCGGCGCGGGGGAGTTCGGCACCTACTTCATCGGCTACGCCGGCCGCCTGTGGGTGATCGAGCAGATGCTCGAGCGCATGTTCGTCGGCGTGCCCGAGGGCGCCTACGACCGGCTGCTGGACTTCTCGACCGCGCTCACGGGGTCCACGTTCTTCGTGCCCACCGTCGCCATGCTCGAGGCGCTGGCCGAGCCGCCGGCGGCCGCTGCGCAGCCGCCCGCCGATTCCTCGCTGGGCATCGGCTCGCTTCGCGACTAGGCGTCGTGCTGGGCGGTCGCCGTTGGCAGGCGGCCCGCGTCGGCACCTCCCTGCACTCGCCCCTGGCATCGCGTCTCGATGTGTGTCGTCCGCGGGGCTCTTAAGTGTGCCGGGAGGTACCGCCGCGTGCCGCCCAGGAGCCGGTTTGGCGTTGTGTTGCGGCTTGGCTTCCCAGAGATCAAGTCAGCCCTCCCGCTTGATCGCCGCGGCGCTCCTCTGGGGCCGCGCCCTCGGGCGGTCTTCCCTGACATCTCCACAACGTCGCGGCGACGCAGGTACGGCCCGGGCTATTCCCCGCAATCGCCAGAGCCCCCGCGGTAGCGGTCAGACCGATGGCGAGGTCGCCGTGCGCCGTCCGCCGGCCGCGAAGGCATCAGTCGTCGACAAGCGCTATCTCTTGACGCCGTCCATCGGCCGCAGACCGGTGTCTCACGTGCGGCGCGTCGGTTACGTCTGAGCGAACCGCTGAATGATCGCGTCGCGCACGGATGAAAGCCGTTCAGGCAGGATCTCGGCGAGCTGCAGCGCCCCATCCGACGTCCAAGCTCGGATGTCGCTGCTCGGAGCAGCGCCCAGTCCCAGCCGCAGCGCGTTCTCGTCATCCGTGAACAGCATCGCGGCACGCCAGCGATCGGCCTTCGTGACCGGTGGCTCCGTCACGTACTCCGCAAGCTCCTCCAGGCAGGCGCGGAGGAGGCGGTCGTCTGCTCCGCTGAACGTCCAGTGATCGGCCCAGCCGGTCCCGTTCGAGGGCGACCTGATCTCGAGCATGCTCTGCACGCCCGTGAGTGTTCCGCACGCGCCGTCGCTTTTCGCTGCAGGTCGCCCGGCAACAGGACGGGATCGTCGACAAGCGCTACTTCCCGTCGGGCTTCGAGGGGCAGCATCTGCGCGTCGGCGCGAGCGCGAGAGCCTGGCTTCGTCTAAAGGTCGAGCGTAGTTCCCGACCTGGCCGATCCCGTAGTAGCCCTCGCGGGAGTCGACCCTTACCGGCTACCGGCCAGGGATGTTGAAAGCGTATGCCGTGAGGCCCGCAGCGCAAGCAGAGGCTCGGGCGAGACGTGACGTGAGCCGCCCAATGAGGTGGCGGGCGCGCGGGCTCGCAGCGCCCCGTCGTCATGCGCCATCGTCGAAACGCGAAGCTCCGGCTGCGCTTCGACGACGAAATTGGGCATCGACGGACCGCCAGAGACCGCCGCTCACCGCACGCGTGCGCGGCGGCGGCGGACCGTCAGCGCCGTGTGTCCGGCGACAGGGTGGCTCCGCCTGCAGCAGTCGCGTGAGGCCAACGGTCTCCGGGTACCCGCTCGGCGATGTGGGCGCCATCGAAGAATCCTGACGACTACCTCGTGGGACAGCCCGGCCACCCGTCCCGTCTTGGAACACCGTCGCGGCCGCCGCTGTCGCTCACTCTCGGGACCTACTTCGGATCGTGGGCGCTGGTCGCCCTGGTGGCGTACGCGCTCGGTGCAGGGTGGGACCGGGCGATCATGCCGTTCGGCTTGTTCGGCGCAGCGCTCACGCAACTGACCACGCAGATCTGGTGGCGGCGACGCGCGGGCTCAGCAGGAACTAGCGATGTCCCGGTCCAGGGTCGCTGATCGACAGGATCTTCCCTGCCGCGACCACGCGATGGCCTTCGTGGACGTCGAACACGCCGCCGACGCGCACAAGCTGCCGCACGTATAACGGGTACCGGATAAGCACGTCCGCGATGCACTGCCCGCCCGGCGGGACCCACAACGTGTTGTCGTACTCGAACACGTCCTCACCAGGTCGTATGAAGACGAGGCACCCCGTCAAGTGGCGCGGGCCCGGCTCGGCCTCGCCACCGAACCAGCAGTCGGGCTGGTAGCCGGAGGCCACTGGCCTTTGCCGACCACCTTCGGCTTTGGTCCGAAGAGTGAGGGCGGCCACGAGCCGGAAATGGTTGCCTGACGGAAGATCGGGCGCGGCTTCGTGCACGAGCGCGACTTACCTGGCCGCACCCGTCGAGAACCGCCACTGTGACAAGTACCTCGAGATCTCATTCAGTCCCAGGAGTACGGCTGCGATGCATCGTGTGCGCGCGCCGTCCGCCGGCGCTCCCAACGAGCGTGCAGCCACAGCGCGCCCTGAAGGGCAATCGCGGACACGAGCAACGTCACGAACCACGGGCTCTGCAGCACCCGGTCGACAAGCAGCCACAGCACGGCAACCAGGACCATGAGATACGTGGGGCGCAGCGGACGACCGGGCGGCATCCGCACAACGTAGGGCTTCGGCGGAGTCGTTGGTCGATACGCGCTCCTGCTGACAGCTCGAGATGTCAGCGCGCGAGTGGCAGCAGTAGGCCTACGCTCGCCGGGACCACGGGTGGTCGTCGTGCGTGGACGGTCTCGATGATCTGCGCCGCTGACGCACGCCAGGGGCGACCCCACGAACGACCGTTGATCACGCAGAACAGCGGGCCGACCGGCATCCGCTCGCGCGCCCGCAGCCACGGTTCCAATGGCTCGAAGCCCCAGTCGTCCATGCCGACTTCCCGACGCCGGCCGCCCTTGCCGCGTCGCACCAGCAGCGACCCACGGCGCCGGTCTAGGTGGAGCTCGTTCAGATCAAGCGCGCTCGCGGTCTGGTCGCTGTGCTCTGACGCATGACCACGATGATCTCCTCGGGCCGCGGCGGGTCCGGCGGATAGCCCGTCGCGCGTGACGTTGATCGGGGCCGGACTACCCTCCCCGGTGTGTTGGCCGAAGCGTTGGTCCTAGCGTCCGTCGTGTGCGGGCCGTCGTCGGCGACGACCCTCCATTCGGGGGCGCAGACGCGGCTCTACACGCGCGCGGGAACGGCGTACGCCTGCGCGCGTCACGGGCGACGAACGATCAAGCTTGGCGGGGCAGATCAACTCCGCGGCGTCCGGATTTCGAGTCAGTTCGTCGCGATCACACGGACTCGTGGGACGCAGCAGCTGCTGACCGTCTACGACGTGCGTCGTGGCCGCGAGATCGAGCGCGTGCCGGGCGTGGACTTCTCCGCCGTCCGGCTTGCGCGCAACGGGGTGGCTACCTGGCAGCAGGCCGGCACCGGCGGCGCTCGCATGGTGGCCCAGAGCGGTGGGCGGCTCCTTGAACACGCCGTTGGCATCGACCCGGGGTACGTCGGCGTGGGAGGGTCGGTGGTCGCGTGGCGTGCAGCCGGCATGATCCGCGTGCGGCTCGGCCGTTTGACGCCGGCGGGCGTCCTCGTCCGTGCGGGCGAGGTGCGTATCGAGGCCGATCGGAAGCTGCGAGCCAGGCTGGGTGACGGCGCCGCCGTCCCGCTTGGCGCGCCGTACGACAGCGGCGACACCAGCAGCGGCGGCGATGGCGTGGACGCCCTCGCCATCGAGGGACAGTTCGTCGCTGCCCGGTACAGCGCCGATCGAAGCGGCACGAGCGCGGGCGCGCTTCTCCGGATCGTCGATCTCAGCACCCGCGCTGCACGAAACGTATGCGAGACCGTGAGTGGCTATGTGCAGAGGTTCGTGCTCGCGCCCAGCGGCCGAGCCGTCTGCGCCATGCGCGCAGACGGCGACCAGTTGCAGATCCGCGCCGAGAACGACGTACTCGATCAAGGCCCCGGCCTGAGCCTGGACTCGCTCGTCCGGCGTGGGAACGAGCTCGTCTGGGTCAAAGACGGCCTAGAGCGCACGGCGCCACTCCCCTAAGGCGATCACGGCGTCCTGGATCAAGTCCGACTGAGCAGCCGGAGGGCACGTCCAGGGCTTCAGCGCATCATGGCCACTGAGTCGCTCGCCCGATTGGCGTGTGGCAGCACGCCAAGATCGTGCCCGGTGGCCGGCTAGAGACCCGCGGGTCGCGGTTTCGCGGCCACCAAGGTCGGCCGCGTCCGCTCTGCTGCGCGACGTCGAATCGCAACCGCGATAGGCGCCCTGTCTGACCGCCAGTAGATCTCGAGGTGGCTCAGCCATCCGTCTTTGATCCAGACCATGACGCTGCCGCCGTCGTAGTCGGCAGTCGCCACCGGTTGGCCTGAGTAGGACACCGGAGTAGGCAGCGCTCTGTCCACCTCGATGCTGATCGTTGGGCACACGCAGTCGCACCTGCTCGCAGCGTGGGCATCGCGCAGCTGTTGCTCGAGGACGTCGAACTCCGGCACTCCTGCGCCTTCGAGGAGGTTGCTCGCGATCGATCTCTCGGTCGCTGTCAGGGCGCGCGGAAACGACACGGCGTCCGAGGCTGGGGCGTATGCGTCGAAAGGGATCCGTTCGTCGGACGAGACATGCGTCATGACCGCTGCCCGCCTGCGAGGCTGGTTCCGTGCATGCCGGACGCGTGTAGCGAGTTCGTCGAAATGGATCCTTTTGGTGAGCGGTGCGACGTATCGTTGAACGCGGAGACAGCGGGGTCTGGGTCTCGTTGTGTAGCTGATCCGAGCTAGTCGCAGCCGTCGGTCCACGGGTGGTGACGCTGTAAGCACCTGCCCGTGTGCGCTGTCGATTCGCGTGGGTCCCTGCTCGCTCTGCGGCGAGCCCTGGGCGAGGGTCGCCGCCAAATCCTGGACTTGACAGGGGCGCGTGTAGCGCTGAGGCTTGCAGCGGTTCGTTGGAGGAGAGGAGAAATTGTGCGTGCATTGTTTTGCGGTGTAGCCGCCCTGCTGCTCATGGGGGTGATGGCCGCGCCTGCGGCGGCGCAGGGGTTGTCGGTCACGAAGTCGAGCTTCGGCACGGTCGGCACCCAGCCGGTCGACCGCTACACGCTCGCCAACCAGAGCATGTCGGTCTCGATCATCA